>JBDTRB010000040.1:0-30797 GCA_039931865.1 Acidobacteriota bacterium
CCTGTCATCGTTGCTTCTTTTGGTGATTGCCGTACTGTCGCCCGCGTTTTCCCCGGCGGCTCCGCTCGTCGAGCCCAACGCCGGCAAGTGGAAGACCTGGGTGCTCACGTCGGGCAGCGACTTCCGGCTGCCGCCTCCGCCTGGAGCCTCCGACACGCAGGCCGAGATCCGCGACCTGCTGCCTCTGACCTCTCAACTCAGCGATGCGACTCTCGACAGGATCCGTTTCTGGGACGCCGGACCGCCTTCCTATCGCTGGGTCGACCTCGCCATCGCGCAGATCAGTCAGAAACCCTTCTCCAACCAGAAGAACGCGCGTGCGATGGCTCTTTTGAACGTCGCCATTTACGACGCGACGATTGCGGCCTGGGACTCCAAGTACTCCTATAACCGACAGCGCCCGAGCGTGACTAACAATCTCATCGCGACCGCCGTCGGCGTTCCGGCCAGCCCCTCCTATCCCTCCGAGCATGCGGTCGTTGCGTCCGCCGCGGCGGCGATTCTGTCCTACCTGTACCCAACCAATGCGCAGACATTCGTCGACGCGGCACGGGAAGCCTCCTACACGCGCGTGCTCGCAGGGGTGCAGTACCCGAGCGACGTGACGGCCGGCTACGCGCTCGGCAAGGTCGTCGCCGACCGCGTCATCGCGCAGGCCCGCACGGATGGGTCGGATGCCGTATGGACCGGAACCGTTCCCACAGGTCCCGGACTGTGGAACGGGACGAATCCCATCGAACCGTTGGCGGGGACCTGGAAGCCGTGGGTCCTGATATCCGGCGATCAGCTTCGGCCGGGTCCGCCTCCCGCGTTCGATTCCGCGCAGGAGGCCACGGAGCTCGCGGAGATCAAGAGCTTTCCGCGCACGTTTGGATCTAACTCGAAGGCCTTCTACTGGCAGACTTTCGACGGCATCCTGGCCGACTGGTACAACATCGCCGGCAAGCGGATCTTCGAGCACCATCTCGACGAGAATCAGCCGCGCGTGGCGCGCATCTACGCGCTCATGTCCGTCGCGCACTACGACGCGTCCATCGCGTGCTGGGACGCGAAGTTCACGTACTGGGCGATCCGGCCGTTCCAGCTTGATCCCACCGTCGTGACGATTTTCACCACTCCAAATCACCCGAGTTACCCGGCGGCACACGGTACCCAGTCCGGAGCGATCTCTGAGGTCATGGCATACGCCTTCCCTCAGGAGGCGGCCTCGATCCGCGCGAAAGGGACCGAAGCCGGGATGTCGCGCATCTGGGCGGGAATTCACTTCCGCAGTGATGTGGAGGTCGGCCTGGCGCTCGGCCGCGCCGTCGCACAACTGGTCATCCAGCGTGTCCAGAACGATGGATCGCAGTAAAGGGAGGGGGCCGGCGCGCCGGTCCCCTCCGGATGCCTTCAACGAGAGCGCCGGCGGCCTTCAATTGGACTCCGCCGCCGTGAAGAGCGATCTCGCGATCGCCCTGGCGAGATGAAGCGGAAGGCCAGCGGAGCGAAGGCGCGCCCTCCCTCTCTATCTCTTCTTTCTTTCCTCCAGCTCCTCCAGTGTCTTCGGCCAGTCTCCCCGGAGAAGCTGTGACAGTGCGCGGTCGGCGAGGAGCTTGCCGCCCGTCTGGCAGGTCGCGCAGTAGTTGGACTCGTTCTCCGCGTACACGATGCGCTGGACGGGCGAGCCGCAGTCGGGGCACGGCTTTCCGTAGCGGCCGTGGACCGCCATCCCTTCCCGGAAGGCGGTGACTTTTTCAGGAAACGCGCGGCCGGCCTCGGCCACGAACCGCTCGGTCCACGAGCCGAGGACCGCCACCGTCGCGGCGTGCAGGCGGCCCGCCTCCTCGTCCGTGAGGCGCGAGGTGAGCCTCACCGGCGAGAGGCGCGCCCGATGCAGGATCTCGTCCGAATACGCGTTGCCGATGCCGGAGAAGAGCCGCGGGTCAGTCAGAGCGCGCTTCAACGTGTGGTTCTCGCGCCGCAGCGCTGCCGCAAACGCCGCCCCCCCCGCCTCGAGCGGCTCGATCCCGCCGCGAGAGAAGGCCGCGAGGGCTTCCTCTCCGCGGACGACGTGGAGGGATGCGCGCTTCTTGCTGCTCGATTCGGTCAGCAGCAGCGTTCCGTCGTCGAAGTCGAACGCCGCGAGCGACGTCTTGCTGCGGAGGTGGACGCCCGCGCCGCGCCAGTGAAGCCGGCCGGCGACCATCAGGTGCAGCACCAGGTAGAGATCGCCCTCGAGCTCGAACACGATCCTCTTCCCCATCCGCCGGAGCCCGGTGACGAACCGGCCGTTCGCTTCCGAGAGGGGCGGCGCGACGGTGCGGAGGAGAAAGGGACTGCCGAGACGGACCGAGAGGAGCTTCCGCCCCACGATCCGGCTCTCGAGGGCGTGGAGGTAGGCGACGACGTCGGGGAGCTCAGGCATCGAAGACGGTTAGGGGTCAGGGGTAGGGGTCAGGGGTCAGGCGTGTGGGATTCAAAAGGTCGCCCTCCTGGGTCTCATTCTCTTCTGAGTGAGAGGCGACCCCTCAACCCCATGCCGTCCCCGGTTCCCCCGCCTCACCCCTCACCCCTCACCCCTCACGGCCCCGGTGCCTCGCCTCGGTTGGCTACAATCTCCGCTGAAACCGTCAGACTCACCCGGAATCCAAGCTCCCGTCACGCCCGTATCTTCGCCATCCAGGAGGCGCCATGGGTCCGATCGCGAGATACACACACTGGCTGCACACCCGCTGGCCGGCCGGGACGGTGGAGCGGCTGCCGGACGTTCGCGAGGACGGGACGACGGCCGTTCCCGGGGTGCGCGTCGTCGGCGATCTGACCGGCGTTCCCCTCCTGAAGTTCTCATCCGACACGGGCGCCCGCGCCGTGCAGGCGATCGTGGCGGAGCCGGATTTCGCGGGAAGCCGCGGAAGCGACCCGGAAGTTTTGGACGTCGCGATCATCGGCGGCGGCGTCTCCGGCATCGCCGCGGCGCTCGAAGCGAAGACGAAGGGGCTCTCTTTCGTGGTGTTCGAAGCGACGGAGATCTTCTCGACAGTCGCGAACTTTCCGAAGGGCAAGCCGATCTACACCTACCCGACCGACATGACTCCCGCGGGAGAGCTCCAGTTCAAGAGCGAAGTCCATCCGAAGGAAGAGCTCCTGGCATCCATGGAGGCGAAGCGCCGGGAGGCGGGCGTCGAAGTGACGGTCGCGCGCATCGAACGGATCGAGCGCAAGGGCGGCACTCTGCTGCTCCACCACGGCGACAAGGGCAAGACCGTCACGAAGGCCCGGCGGGCCATCGTCGCGATCGGCCGGAGCGGGAACCACCGGCGGCTCGGCGTTCCCGGTGAGAACCTCGGGAAGGTTTTCAACCGGCTGTACGACCCGAAGGAGTTCGCCGGAAAGAACGCGCTCGTCGTCGGCGGCGGGGACTCGGCGCTCGAGACCGCCATCGCCCTCGCCAACGCCGGCGCGCACGTGACGCTCTCCTACCGCAAGAAGGAGTTCGCACGCCCCAAGCCGGAGAACGTGGCGAAGATCCAGGCGCTCGAAAAGGATCCGTCCGCCCCGATGGACATCGAACACCCGAGTTCCGAGCGAGTGACGACAGCGACGGGCGCCTTCATGCGCGTCAAGGGTGATGATCACACGCCGGGCTCGATCCGCCTCGTGATGGCCTCGGACGTCGCGCGGGTGGAGGATGCGAAGGTCGCCCTGAAGGACGAAGCCGGCAAAGAAGAGGTGCTGGACAACGACGTCGTCTTCACGATGCTAGGCCGCGAGGCCCCGCTCGAGTTTTTCCGCCGGTCGGGCATTCCTATCCGCGGCGAATGGCGCGCCGGGATCATCTCCGGCTTCGCCGCGTTTCTGCTCGCCTGCCTCTTCCTCTACAACTGGAAGGCGGGCGGCGACGTCAACCAGTACTTCCAGAAGCACGGACTCTTTCCCTACAACGTGCCGGGGCTCTTCGAGAAAGCGGGCGGTTCGCTCGCTTCCGCGGCGAAAAACCCCGCCACTCTCCTGGGCACCTTCACGCTCTCGCTGACGGAGCCCGGCTTCTACTACTCGTTCGCGTACTGTCTCTGCGTCCTCCTTTTCGGCATCGCGCGGATCCGCCGCCGCAAGACGCCCTACGTCACACGCCAGACGATCACGCTCACGCTCATCCAGTGGATCCCGCTGTTTCTCCTCCCGTACCTGCTGCTCCCGTGGCTCGGACACAACGGCGTCTTCGATCACGGCTTCGGGAAGACGTTCGCCGACCACCTTTTCCCCGCCGCCAATTACGGGCAGGGGCGCGAGTACTGGCGCGCGTTCGGTTTCATCCTCGCCTGGCCGCTCTTCATCTGGAACGTCTTCTCCTCGCAGCCGATGACCTGGTGGCTCGCGATCACCTTCATCCAGACGTTCGTGATCATCCCGCTGATCATCCGGCGGTGGGGCAAGGGCGCGTACTGCGGCTGGATCTGCTCGTGCGGCGCGCTCGCCGAGACGATGGGCGACACGCAGAGGCAGAAGATGCCGCATGGGCCCCTCTGGAACCGCGTGAACATGACAGGGCAGGTCATCCTGGTGGCGGCCTTCGCTCTCTTCTTCGCGCGCGTGATCTCGTGGACGTGGCCCAACACGAAAGTCGGAGGCGCCTCAGGAAAGTTCTTCTCGGGGCTGCTCTCGAACTGGTCGGTGCTGGGGGTTCAGCTCAACTACTACCACCTGGTCGACATCTTCCTCGCGGGGATCGTCGGCGTCGGCTTCTACTTCTGGTTCTCGGGCCGCGTCTGGTGCCGCTTCGCGTGCCCGCTCGCCGCGCTGATGCACATCTACGCGCGGTTCACGAAGTTCCGGATCTTCCCGGAGAAAAGCAAGTGCATCTCGTGCAACGTGTGCACGTCGGTGTGCCACCAGGGCATCGACGTGATGAACTTCGCCAACAAGGGGTTGCCGATGGAGGACCCCGAGTGCGTGCGCTGCTCGGCCTGCGTGCAGTCCTGCCCCACCGGCGTCCTGCAGTTCGGCCGCTACGGCTCGACGGGTCTGCCGGTGCTCGATCGCCTCCCCGCCTCCCCCGTCCTGATGAAGGAGGCCGGGAAGAAAGGCGGCATCCCGATCGGCGGCTATCCCGGAATGCCTTCGAAGACGTTCAGCGCCTGACACTCTTTCAAAGCCTCAAAAGCGCGAGCCGGGTGCGGAGAGATGCTGGCCCGTTAGAATCCCGGCGATGAAACCCTTCAGCCGGTTGCTCCCTGCCGTAGCGGCGGTATGGGCGATGCTGACCCTGTCGAGCGCCGCCCTCTCGCCTTCCGCAGACTCGGTGGCCGACCGCTTTGCGCGCGATGTCGCGACGCTCGCCGCCGACGACATGGAGGGCCGCGGCCTCGGGACGAAGGGGCTCGATCGGGCGGCCGACTGGATCGAGTCGCGCCTGCGCGCGTTGAAGCTCGAGCCTGCCTTCGCCGGCTCGTACCGGCAGCCGTTCGACGTCAAGATCGGCGTGGCTCTCGAGCCCGGTAACGCTCTCTCCGGAGTCGCGGAGGGCGACTGGTCGCCTCTCGGCTTCTCTTCGGCCGGTGCGTTCTCCGGCGAGATCGCGTTCGTGGGTTACGGCATCGAAGCGGCGCCGCTCGACTATCGGGAGCTCTCCGGCGTCGATTTGAAGGGCAAGGTCGCGCTGATGCTCCGTTACGAGCCGCAGGAGAAGGACGACGCCTCGAAGTTCGACGGGCGGCGTCCGAGCCGCTGGTCCGCTCCGCGGTACAAGGTGCTGCAGGCGCGCGAGCGGGGCGCGGTCGCGGTCGTCTTCGTGGACGGGCCGCTGCAGGACGAAGGCAAGGACAAGCTCCCGGCGCTGCGCAACGACGGGCCGGAGAGCCCGGCGGGGATTCCCGTGCTGCAGGTTCGGCTTTCCGTCGCGCGGAAGTGGCTCTCCGGAGACGGCATTTCGCTCGACGCCTTCCAGAAATCCGTGGACTCGGACCTGAAGCCGCGCTCCACGGGCGCTACCGGAGTCCGCCTCGATGGACGCGTCGCGCTGCGCGCCTCCTACGCGAAGGCGGCGAACCTTGCGGGCGTGATCCCCGGCCGGGGCGCGCTCGCGAAAGAGGTCGTCGTGATCGGCGCGCACTACGACCACCTCGGATACGGCGGCGCGGGCTCGATGAAGCCGAACACCCGCGCCATCCACCACGGAGCCGACGACAACGCGTCCGGGACCGCCGCGGTGCTTCTGGCCGCGCGCAAGCTGACGGCGGACCTCGCCTCTCAGACGAACCGGCGCACCGTGGTGTTCGCGCTCTTCTCCGGCGAGGAGGTCGGCCTCGCGGGCTCGTCGTGGCTCGTCGCGCATCCGCCGTTCCCGTTCGAGAACGTGAAGGCGATGGTCAACCTCGACATGGTCGGGGCGCTCCAGAACGACGAGCTGATCGTACTCGGCACCGAGTCCGCGAAGGAGTGGGCGGCCGCAATCGCGCCGCTCGGCGAAGAGGCGGGGTTGAAGATCCTGGGACGCGGCGACGGCTACGGCCCGTCGGACCAGACGTCGTTCTATGCAAAGCAGGTCCCGGTGCTGCACTTCTTCACCGGCACCCACATCCGGTACCACACGCCCGAGGACACGGCGGATGCGATCAACGCGGCGGGCGGCGCGAAGGTGATCGACTTCACCGCCCGCGTCGGGGAAGCGCTGGCGCTCGGGCGCGTGACGCCGCTGTACGCGCGGAGCGCCGCCGCGCCGCCGATGGAAGGCGACCGCCGCGGCTACGGCTCTTATCTCGGGACCGTCCCGGACTTCAAGGCGATGGAGGCGACCGAGGGCGGCGTGCTACTGTCGGACGTGCGCACCGGCGGTCCCGCGGACCTCGCGGGCATCCGCGGAGGCGACCGCATCCTGGCCATGGCCGGAACGAAGATCGCGAACCTCTACGACATGACGTACGCGCTCGAGGACCACAAGCCCGGCGAGACGATCGACGTCGTCGTCGAGCGGGGCGGGGAAAAGAAGACCCTGAGAGCGACGCTCGGCGAGCGCCGGGCGGCGCCGGATCAGGCGGGAGCTCCGCAGGCAGCGTCTTCGCCCTCCCCCCGCGCGAGTGCCGGGACGACTCCGGCCAGCGCCGCCTGGAGTCCCCGCGCCGGCAAGCCGTTCGAGAAGTCGTTCGACGGCGAGCGCCACCTCGCTGACGTACGCCAGCTCACGTTCGGAGGCGAAAACGCCGAGGCGTACTTCTCTCCCGACGGACGAAAGGTCATCTACCAGGCGACTCCGCGCGGCGCGTCCTGCGACCAGGAGTACGTGCTCGATCTTTCGACCGGCGACTCGCAGCGGGTCTCCGACGGGAAGGGCCGCACCACCTGCGGATACTTCCGCTACCCGCAGGGCGACCGCATCGTCTACTCCTCGACGAGAGGCGGGGGCGACGCGTGCCCCCCGGTGCCTGACCGGTCGAAGGGGTACGTCTGGCCGATCTACGACACGTACGACATCTGGACGGCGCTGCCGGATGGATCCTCGCCGCGCCTCCTCATGAAATCGCCCGGCTACGACGCCGAGGCCACGTGGAACCCGATGGGCGGCAGGATCGTCTTCACGTCCGACCGCGACGGCGACCTCGACCTCTACGAGATGGACGAGGAAGGAAAGAACGTGCGGCGCCTGACCACGACGCCCGGGTACGACGGCGGCGCGTTCTACAGCCCCGACGGAAGCGAGATCGTCTGGCGCGCCAGCCGGCCCGAGGGAGCGGAGCTCGCGGAATACCGGGCGCTTCTCAAGCAGGGGCTGATCCGCCCGACGAAGCTCGACATCTACGCGATGAAGGCGGACGGCACGAAAGTCCGGCGGCTGACCGACAACGGGGCCGCGAACTTCTGCCCGCTCTTCACCGCCGACGGCAAAAAGGTGATGTGGTCGTCGAACGTCGGAGACCCGAAAGGGCGCGAGTTCGATCTGTGGATGGTGGACAATCAGGGCGGAACGCCGGAAAAAGTGACGACCGCGCCCGGCTTCGACGGCTTCCCGCACTTCTCGCCGGACGGGAAATGGATCGTCTGGGCGAGCAACCGCGCGGACCCGGCGAGCCACGAGACGAACCTGTTCATTGCCAGGTGGCTGGAGTCGATGCAAGGGCAGTAGATGGAAGCGGAGTAGATGGAAAGGGAGCAATCATGAGACCGCGAGATTTCTACGAACTGCTGACGAAGCAGACATGGCTGGACGGAATCGCTGACGTGGTTCAGCCCGCGGTGCAGGGCGCCTTCAAAGGAAAAGCTCCGCGCCGGGTGAAGGACGCCCTGAATGGCACCTGGCTCGGTCATCCGCTCCATCCCGTCTTAACCGACGTTCCGATCGGCGCCTGGACGGTGACGCTGCTCCTCGACGCCATGGACTCCGTCGAAGATAGCAAGGGACTGCGGCGCGCTTCCGATGCGGCTCTTCTCCTCGGCCTCGCGGGAGCCGCCGGCGCCGCCGTGACCGGGTTGACGGACTGGTCCGACACGGACGCGCGCCCGCGCCGGACGGGAATGGCCCACGCACTCCTGAACATCGGCGCGACTCTTCTCTTCACCGCCTCGTACTTCTCGCGCCGCGCCGGGAACCGGGCCGCGGGAAAGGCGCTCGCTCTCGCGGGCTATGGGATTGCTTCTGCTTCCGCGTTCATTGGCGGCGAGCTCGTTTCGCACGAGCAGATCGGCGTCGATCACAGCTCCGGAAAGGAGCTTCCGGAGAAGTTCACTCCTGTCCTCGCGGACGGCGAGCTGCGCGAAGGACAGTTGAAGCGCGTCGACTACAAAGGCATGCCCATCCTGCTCGTCCGGCGAAATGGTCAGGTCTACGCCCTCGCGGAGACGTGCGCGCACCTCGGCGGACCGCTGGCGGAGGGAAAGCTGGACGGCGACTGCGTCGTGTGCCCCTGGCATGGGTCGAAATTCGACCTCGCTACGGGAGATGTGGTCCAGGGCCCGTCGGCCTTTCCCCAGCCGGCTCTCCGGACACGCCTCCGCGAGGGACAGATCGAGATCGGGCCTCCCCCCGAGCCGCAGAGATAAAACCTCGGCCAAGCGGCGCTCGGCCCCCCTCACCCTGACCCTCTCCCCCGGGCGCGGGGGAGAGGGAAAGAGAGCCGGCATATCCGTTCGCCCAAAGGCGACGGACCGAGGCCGACGCTCCCGCCGCGAAGTCCATGCACGCGGGTCAGGCGCCGCCCGGAACCTCCAGGCTCCTCGCCATCCGCACGAGCGGGAAGCGGACTCCGTCCGGCAGGTCGAGCTCGACCAATTCCACGCGGACGTAGCCGCAGCGCTCGTAGAGCGGCACGCCCGAAAGAGTGGCCATGAGCTCCATGCCGCGGAAACCCTCCGCGCGAGCCGCGTCCTGGCAGAAGTCGAGCAGGAGACGCCCGTATCCGCGACGGGAGTGGTCCGGATGGACGAAGAACGCGCGGATGCGCGCGGGCTCGCTCGCCGGATCGAGCCGGTCGTCGTCGCGGCCCGCGATCTGGTCGCCCCCGTAGAGCGTCCGGCGGCGGCTCCAGCCTCCGCACGCGACGGCCCCTCCGCTCACCTCGACGACGAAATACGTTCCGTCGTCGACCAGGCGCGTGTCGACGCCGAAAACGTGGGTGAGCGCGCTCTCGAGCTGCTCGGACGAGTACTCGGCGCTCGCCAGGCCGAGAACGGAGGCGCGCAGCAGATCCGAGAGGGGCGCGATCTCGTCCCGCCTCGCTCTTCGGACCACCGGTCCCCCCGTCATGTCTCCACCTCGATCCGGGAGGGCATGCGAGAAAAGCTATCAGCTGTCAGCGTTCCCACAGCGGCCCCGTGGTCTTCCGCATCAATAGCTCCGAATGCCCGCGCACGAGATAGTCGCGCAGCTCGCCGACGCGTTCGTATCCCAACCGCTCGTACAGGCGAAGCGCTCCCGGGTTGAAGGACGAGACGCAGAGGAACACGTTGCGCGACTCCCGAAACACTCTGGCCTCCGCGTGGCGCACGAGCGCCGACCCGATTCCGGAGCCGCGCCGCCCGGGGGCGACACAGACGGTCTGGATGTAGCCGCGAAAGGCGCCTCGCATGTCGAGGATCAGGAAGCCGGCGATTTCGTCGCCGGACCGTGCGGCGAGACGCTCCTTCGTTCCATCCGCAACCCGGGCCAGGCACTCGGGGTAGTCCCGCCCGAGGGTCCGCCACGGCTCGCTTTCCGCCATCATCGCGGCGCAGGCGGGCACTTCCTCCGGGTCCCTCAGCGGACCGATCTCGACGCCGGCTCCCGTCACGGCGGCGAGTCTAACGGGCACCCCGCGTGGCGCCCGGGAACTTCCGACAGCGCGCGGTGTCCCATCCCGCATGCCTGCCCTCCCGACGGCCCCGCTCTCGCGAAAAGACCCGCGCCTCTTCCAGATCGCCTCGCTCGCCGTCCTCCTGGCCTACGGCATGACCGCGCTCTTGTTCGATATCTCGCCCCTGCGCGTGCTTCTTCTCGTCTCGACCGCACTGGCGGCGCAGCTCACGTGCTCGCGAGCCTTCCGCCTCCCCGTCTTCGACCCGTGGAGCGCCTTGATCTCCGCGCTCTCGCTGTGTCTCCTCCTCCGGACCGGCTCCCCCGCGATCGCGATCGCAGCCGCCGTCATCGCCATCTCGAGCAAATTCCTTCTGCGCTGGAACGGAAAGCACCTCTTCAACCCGACGAACATCGCGCTGGCCGCAATCCTCGCGGCGACCAGCCGCGGCTGGGTCTCGCCCGGCCAGTGGGGCAACGCGGCGTTCTTCGCGTTCTTCATCGCCTGCGCGGGCCGCTTCGTCGTGCAGCGAGCGACCCGGGGCGACGTCACCCTCGCGTTCCTCGGGACTTATCTGCTCCTCGTCTTCGGCCGATCGGCGGCGCTTCACGAGCCCCTCACCATTGCGCTGCATCGCCTGGAGAGCGGCGCGCTGCTGCTCTTCGCGTTCTTCATGATCTCCGACCCGAAGACCACGCCGGACTCGCGAACGGCGCGGATCCTGTTCGGCTCCCTCGTCGCGGTCGGAGCCGCTTACGTGCAATTCCGGTTGTTCCGCCCGAATGGGGCGATCTGGTCCCTGGCTCTCGTTTCCCTCCTGGTCCCGCTGCTCGATCTGCTCTGGCCCGCTCCCGGTTCCTCCCGTGTTGTCCGCTTTCGATTGAAAGGAGATTTCCATGCGCCGCTTCTCCGTCTTCGCCCTCACGCTCTCTCTCTTCGCTCTGGTTCCCTCCCGGCCCGCTCGCGCCTTCTGCGGCTTCTACGTGGCCAGGGCGGAAGCGAAGCTCTATAACCGCTCGTCTCAGGTCGCTCTGGTGCGCGAGGGCAACCGAACCGTCCTGACGATGGGCAGCGACTTCCAGGGAGACCCGAAGGAGTTCGCGGTCGTCATCCCGGTCCCGACGTCGATCGAGAAGGAGCAGATCCACATCGGGGACCCGAAGCTGCTCGTCCGGCTGGATGCCTACTCCTCACCGCGTCTCGTCGAATACCACGACCCGGACCCGTGCGGCCACCGCGATGAGGTGCAGAAGATGTCGGCCAACGGCGCCATGGCGAGGCAGCCGGCCTCCGCGAAGGAGAAGGACAAGAGCCTCGGCGTCACGATCGAGGCGAGCTACACCGTCGGGGAATACGACATCCTGATCCTGTCGGCGAAGGATTCGGGAGGCCTCGCTAAATGGCTTCTGGCCAATGGCTATCGGATTCCCGCGGGCGCGGCGGAGGTCCTCGACAGCTACGTCCGCCAGAACATGCGCTTCTTCGTCGCGAAGGTGAACCTCCGGGAGAAGGCGAAGCTCGGGTTTTCGACGCTCCGCCCGATCCAGGTCGCCTACGAGTCTCCGAAGTTCATGCTCCCGATCCGGCTCGGGATGGTCAACGCGAACGGACCGCAGGAGCTCTTCGTCTACACGCTGACCCGGAAGGGACGCGTCGAGGCAACGAACTACCGCACGATCCGGCTTCCATCGGACATGGACGTCCCTCTTTTCGTGAAGGACCGCTTCGCCGATTTCTACCGCGCGCTCTTTTCGCGGCAGGTGCGGCGGGAGGGCGGCACCTCCGTGTTCACCGAGTACGCGTGGGACATGGCCTGGTGCGACCCCTGCGCGGCCGAGCCGCTGACTCCCGCGGAGCTGCGCGGCATCGGGGTGTTCTGGCTGCCGGAGGCGGGCGCCGCCTCGGGGGCATCGGAAGTCTTCCTGACGAGGCTCCACGTACGCTACGACGCCGCGCACTTTCCCGAGGACCTCGCGTTCCAGGAGACGGCCGACCGGCAGAACTTCCAGGCGCGCTATGTGATGCACCATCCCTATGCCGGCGCGATCTCGTGCGACGCCTCCGATTACCGCGATTCCGTGAGAACCCGCCGCGAGAACGAAGCGAAAAACGTGATCGCCCTGACGGGCTGGAGTCCGGATGAGGTCCGCCGGAGCATGGGTGTGACGGCCGCGGAGCTCGACACGCGGCGGTGGTACGAACGAATCTGGAACTAACGCCGCCTCCGCTCACTCCGGGACGTGCCGCTCGCCGCCTCGCGACCGAAGCGCAGCTCTCCTCCCTCTCCCCGCGCGCGGGGAGAGGGTTGGGGTGAGGGGCGCAGACGATCAGCCGTGCGGGTTGAATCTTGCCGAGTTGCCGGAGCTCTTACTCCCCGAATCGAAGTCGCGGCAACGCCTTCTGAAGCTGCCGAGCTCCTTCTTCGGAGATCTTCGACCCGGTGATCAGCAGAGTCTCGAGGCTGGAGAGGGCCGAGAGATGGGGAATCCCGGCATCGGAGATCGAGGTCTGAAACAGGCTCATCTTCTTGAGGCGCGCGAGCGGCTTCAGGCTCGCCAGTCCCGCGTCGGTGATCCGGGTGCCGCCGAGCATCAGAGTCTGCAGCTCCCTCAACTTCGCAAGCCGCGCGAGGCCGGGATCGCCCGTGGACGTCCGGAACAGGTTCAGCGACTCGAGCGCGGTCAGATTTTCGAGATGCGCGACCCCTGCGTCTCCTATGGACGTGAGGCGCAGGTCCAGGAACTGAAGGCGCGGAAGAGAGGCGAGATCTTCGAGGTCGGCGTCGGTGACCCGGGACCCGTGAAGGTCCACCCGTGTAATGGGTCGCGCCGCCGCGGACTCGTCGCGTTCGACCGTCCCTCCGAGGCGAGCGACCATCGCGGCGGCGCGCTCATCGGGCGCTTGAGCATCGGCGGCGAGCGCGCCGGAGGTCGAGAGCGCCAGAACGGCCGCGAAACAGGCCACTGTCAGATTCATCATTCGCATGCGGGTGTCCTCCACGTCCAGACTGGACACTAGCGGTCGTCCACCCCCCGGCTCATGTGCCGGAGGTCACCTTTACGCGAGCTCGGCCGGAGGTTCGTGCGAGAGCCGCCCCCGCCGCTCGTGGCGTTCCAGGGCGAGGCGGATCAGCTCGTCGAGCAGCTTTGGGAGCGGAAGGCCGCTCGCCTCCCAGAGCTTCGGGTACATCGAAATGGCCGTGAATCCGGGGAGCGTGTTGATCTCGTTGACGAGGACGCGGTTTGACCCGCGTTCGACGAAGAAATCGACGCGCGCCATCCCCGAGACTCCGGCCGCCTGGAACACGGCGACGGCGAGCCTGCGCACCTCGTTCGAGACGCTCTCCGGCAAGTCCGCGGGTATGACGAACCGCGCGTTGTCCTCGCGATACTTGTCGTCGTAGTCGTAGAACTCGCGGCCGGGAATCACCTCTCCGACCAAGGAGGCGCGCGGCTCTTCATTGCCGAGAACCGCGCACTCGATCTCCCGGGCGTCGATTCCCTCCTCGACGAGCGCGCGGTCGTCATACCGCAGGGCAGCCGCGATCGCGGGACCGAGGTCTTCCGGCCGCTTCACCTTCGTCACCCCGACGGAGGAGCCGCCGTTGACGGGCTTCACGAAGACGGGCAGAGGAAACGGGCTTTCGCGGCATTCCTCCGGCGAGCGCACCGTCACGCCTCGCGTCACCGGGATCCCGGCGTCGCGAAGCAGCGACTTGAAGAACGACTTGTCCATGCCGACCGCCGACGCGGCGACGCCGGCTCCGATGTACGGCAGACCGAGAATTTCCAGAAATCCCTGCAGCGCCCCGTCCTCCCCGGAGCTCCCGTGGATGATGGGAAAGACCAGGTCCACCCGGCCGGGCGCGACCTCCGCGGGAATGACGGCGGCCGATTCCGGAGGTGCGACCCCGCCGCCGAGAAACCTCTCCGGGACTCTCGACTCCGACAGCAGACGTCCGGAGTCGGCGGCCGAGAGAAATTTCCCCGCCGCGCCGACCGCGAGCGGGATCGCCTCGTACCGCTGCGGGTCGAGCGCTCCCGCGATGGTGCGCGCCGAGATCCGCGACACCTCGCGCTCGACCGATTTTCCGCCGAAGAGAATCAGAACGCGAAGGCGGCTCACCAGGTCACCACGCGCACGTCCTCCACGGCAGGGGCGGCGCGCAGCCGGTCCAGGACGTCCTTCGACGGCGGGGTATCGACGGCGAGAACGGCGGCGGCCCGGCCGCTGTCGCCGCGCGCGAGAGAGAAGTCCGCAATGTTCACGCCGCCGTCTCCGAGGATCGTGCCGACGCTGCCGACGACGCCGGGGACGTCGCGGTTACGCAGGTACACGACGGTGCCCTCGGGCCGGAACTCGAGAGGCAGGCCGTCCACTGCGACGACGCGCGCGTCGGTCTCTGAAAACAGCGTCGCGTCCGCCGTGGTGCCGGGCCCCGGACCCGACGAGAGGCAGACCCGGATCGAGCGCGCGTAGGTTCCGGGCCCCTCGTGGCGCGTCTCGGAGACGGACACGCCCCGGCCCTGCGCCGCGTGAAACGCGTTGACGTAATTCACGGTCTCGGGAGCGTGCCCCTGAAGCGCTCCCTTGACGGCGGCGACGGCGACCGGCCGGAGGAGGTCGGCGGGCAGCCCCCAGGTCTCGACCGACACGCCGCTGATCCGATTGCCCGCCAGTGCGGCGACGAATCGGGAGGCCCTCTCCGCGAGCCGCATCCACACCGCGGCGCCCGTCGGATCGGCCGGACCGCGAAACGGAAGGTTCACGGCGGGGACGTACGACGCCCCCGAGAGCGCTTCGAGCAGCGCCTCCACGGTCTGGAGCGATACGCGTTCCTGCGCTTCCATCGTGGAGGCGCCGAGGTGCGGCGTCGCGACGACGTTCGGGAGCTTCAGGAGCGGATCGTCCGGGGCCGGCGGCTCCGGGTCGAAGACGTCGAGCGCTGCGCCCGAGAGCCGCCCCGAAACGAGCGCGTCGTACAACGCAGAACGGTCGACGAGGCTCCCGCGCGCGACGTTGACGAGGATCGCTCCCGGCCGCATGCACGCCAGCTCCGTGGCCCCGAGAAGCGGTTTCCCTTTTTCACCGGCGGTCGCGTGCAGCGTGACGATGTCGGACATCGCCAGGAGCTCGTCGAGCGGCATGAGCGGCACCCCGATCTCCCGCGCGCGGGCCTCGGGGAGGAAGGGGTCGAACGCCACGATGCGCGCTTCGAACGCGCGGGCGCGCGCGGCGACGCGGGCGCCGACCTGGCCAAGGCCGACGATGCCGAGCGTCTTTCCGGCGAGCTCTGAACCCACGAACTTCGACTTTTCCCAGCGGCCCTCCGCCATCGTCGCCGCGGCGGCGGGGACCCGCCGGAGAAACGCGAAGAGCAGCGCGAAAGTGTGCTCCGTGGCCGAGACCACGTTCGCCGTCGGGGCGTTCAAGACCAGCACGCCGCGGGCCGTGGCGGCGGGGACGTCGACGTTGTCCACGCCCACGCCCGCGCGGCCGACCACCGTCAGGCGCGGTGCCGCGGCAAATAGAGCCTCGTCGACTTTCGTCGCGCTCCGGACGAGCAGTGCGTCCGCGGTGGCGAGCTCCTCCAGAAGGCGCTCGCGCGGGGCGCCCGCGCAATCGACGACCTCGTGACCCGCCTGCCGGAGCAGGTCGAGTCCCGCAGATGCGACCTTCTCCGCGACGACGATTCGGCTCATGTTTTGGATTCTATGGCGCGGCCGCCGCCCCTTACCCATTGGTCCTCGAGCCAGGCGGGCAGCTCGCGCAATGCGCCGAGCAGGACGTCGGCATCGACTCTGGCGAGCTCATCTTGCGAACGCGACCCGCCGGGCACCAGCGCGACCCGGCATCCCGCGGCGCGTGCGAGGGCGGCGTCGATCTCCATGTCGCCCACGACGAAAGCCTCCGACGCCCGGACGCCAGCGGTGCGCAGAATGTCGAACAGCATTTTCGGATCCGGCTTCGTCGGCGTCGCGCCGTCTGGTCCGGCGATCCGCAGGAAATGCCCCGCCACTCCCTTCGCCTCCAGGATCTGCTGTGAGAAGACCGCGGGTTTGTTCGACGCGACCGCCATCCTCCATCCGAGCCGGGAGAGCTCGTCTAAAACGGCCGGGACGTCCGGAAGCAGGTGGGAGAGCCGGATCGCGACGTCCGCGTAGCGCTCGCGGAAGACCCGCAGGCCCTCCCCGGCGCGCTCGGGCCCCACGACCTTCTCGAGGAGCCGGTCGAGCCCTTCGCCCACCATGGCGCGGAGAGCGGCGGGCGTCGGCGGGGTCATCCCGAAATGCGACATCGCGTGGGCGAGGGCATCGCCGATCGCGGCGTACCCGTCGAGGAGAGTCCCGTCCAGGTCGAAGACGACGAGGCCCCTCGGATCGCCGCCGGACGCCGACCTCACCGCGGGAGCCGGGCGCGCCGGGTGAGTCCCGCCAGTGCCAGCACCGCGTCCACGATCGCGCCGCCGTCCCCGAACCCGAGCGTCGGCACGCCGTCCGGGGCGGCGTCGCCGTCGGAGATACGAAGCGCGGGCCGGTCGATCGGCGGGCGCGACGCGCCGTGCCGCGTCACCTCCACGCGCGGAAGCGGAAGCGCCTTGTATCCCTCGACCAGAACCAGGTCGCAGTGGGCGAACTCCCTCCCGAGGAGAGTCGCGAGCGGCTCCTCTGCGCCGAACCGCCGCGCGGTCGTGCGCTGCGGGGTCACGAACGCGGACACCGCCGATCCCGACGAGGCGTGGCGGTGGGAATCCTTGCCGGGGACGTCGTCCTCGGCGTCTTTCGAGGTGTGCTTGAGCGTCCCGACGACGAGGCCCATCGCCTGGAGCCGCGGAACGAGATCGACGAGCACCGTGGTCTTGCCGGCGTCATGGCCTCCGACGAACGCGACCGCCGCGGGGCGCGCATCCGGATAAAGGAGCCACGGCTCCCTGCGGACCTCGAACGCCCGCGCGCCGGCGTCGTGCCGCGCAATCTCCCCCGCAATGCCGGCGCCGGCATCGACCGCTTCACGAAAATTCGTGGAACCCGTCAGCAGATCGATCGCGGGCCGCGGATCGAACTCGTACGGCTCGGTGCGCCAGCCGAACTCGTCCGGCGCCATCTTCTTCGCCGTTTCGACGATGACGAGACCGGTCTCGAACGACCGGAACGCCGCGGGATCGGTGATGTGGAACATCGCGCCTCCGCACGTTCGCCCCGCGTGCTTGTCGAACATCGGCCGGAAGTGGATCGGAAGAAACGAGACGCCGGGAAGGCGACGCGCGTCGAGAGCTTCCGCAAACGGCACCGGGGCGAGCCACGGCGCGCCGAAGAGCTCGAAGGGCCGCGTGGTGCCCCGCCCTTCCGAGAGATTGGTTCCTTCGAGCAGGCACATGCCGGGGTAGACGAGCGCGGTGGCGGGAGTCGGAATGTTCGGCGACGGCGAAACCCACGGAAGGCCGGTGGCTTCGAACGGCATGTCGCGCGACCAGCCCTCCACCGGAACCACGGTCAAGTCGATGTCCAGTCCCTTTTCGGTGCGGAGCAGGAGCGCGAGCTCGCCCGCCGTCATTCCGTGTCGGACGGCGATAGGGTGCAGCCCGACGAAGGAGAGCAGATCCTGCTCCTGCGACGTGCCCTCGACCGTGCCGCCGATCGGGTTGGGCCGGTCGCAGACAATCAGGGGGAGGCGCGCCTCGGCGGCGGCCTCCATCGCGAGCATCATCGTCCAGACGTACGTGTAGTAGCGGCTGCCCACGTCCGCGACGTCGAAGACCAGCGCTTCGAGCCCGGCGAGGTCTTCCGATGCGGGCTTTAAACTCTCGCGCGTGGAGCCGTAGAGCGAGACCGCGGGAAGTCCGGTCGGCCGGTGCACGCCGCCGGTCACGGCCTCCATGTAAATCGCGCCGCCGTCCACTCCGTGCTCCGGGCCGAAGAGCTTCGTCAGCCGCGTCTCGCGCAGGTCGAAGAGCGCTTTCCAGGACGGCAGCCCCGCCGCGGTGACGCCCGACGGATTGGTGATCAGCCCGATCCTCCGCCCGGCGATCGGCGCCGGGTCCGCGAGCAGGCCGTCGATTCCGGGAGCGGTTTTTCCCGAGACGGTCTTCACGCGCCTCGACCGCCCGGCCGAGGGTGCGGGGGCGCCTCTCCGCGGACGAGCGCCACGGCGTGCGGGAGGAGCCCCGCGATGGCGCGCAGGCAATCCGCCGCGCCCCCGGGCGAGCCGGGGAGCGCGATCACGATCGTTCTGTGGCGGACGCCCGCGACCTGCCGCGAGAGATACGCGGCCGGAAATCCGCCGCCCGTCTCCGAGCGCATCTTCTCCGCGAGACCCGGGATCTCGAAGGCGATCGCGTCGCGGACGGCCTCGGGCGTGCGGTCCCGTGGCGAGACGCCCGTCCCGCCCGTCAGGATCACGAGGTCCGCTTCTTCGCGGTCGGCCCGCCCGCGGATTTCGAGGGACACCCGCTCGCGGTCGTCGGGAAGAATCTCGCGGGAGACGATCGTGTGCCCGATCCCGGACTCCGCGAGCGCGAGCTCGCACGCGGGGCCGCCGCGGTCCTCCCGCTGCCCGGCGGAGACGCCGTCGGAGACGGTGACCAGAGAAATGCGGATCAGCGGGGACATCTCGTCCATTATTTCGGACGTTGTCACATTCCCCAACCCGCTAAAGCGGCTAAAGGGGGGAGTTTCGACCGGGCGGGGTTTTTGCACCTGTCCAATACGGGCCGCTCCTCCGATATGGTCTGTTTGTGCGGCCCTCACTATGAAGCTCTGCCAGGCTTGCCAACGCTGCTTTCCGGACGCCTCGCGGGCGTGCGTGGAGCCCGCGCACCCGCCGCTCGTCGAAGGTCCGCCGATCGACCCCGCCGTGGGCGACACATGGGTGCTCGAGCGTCTGCTCTTCTCGGATTCCGCCGGCGGATCCTTCATCGCTCGGAGCCGCAAGACAGGACTGTCCGCGAGCCTGCTCGTGCGATGTCCGCCCGTCGAGGCACACGATGCGCTCTTTGCGCTCTTCGTCCACGAGTCCACTCTCCTCGCCAATCTCGAGGAGCTTTCGATCGCCGGCGTCGAAGAGCTCGGCCCCCTGGCGGACGGCGGCGCGTACGCCGTTCTCGAGTCCGCCGGGGACGAGACGCTTCGCGAGCTCATCGATCGCGAGGGGCGCCTCTCGATTTCGTTCGCCGCCTCGATCGGCCGCCAGGTGGGCGAGGCAGCGGCGTCCCTCGCCGAATCTGGAATCCTGCCCGGAGCGCTCACTTCCGATCGCGTCGGCATT
The DNA here is from genome assembly GCA_039931865.1 of Acidobacteriota bacterium. Lineage (GTDB taxonomy): Bacteria > Acidobacteriota > Thermoanaerobaculia > UBA5066 > Gp7-AA6 > JALYUA01. The sequence goes on from JBDTRB010000040.1 coordinate 19,506, forward strand.
CGCCGCCGCGAGCTGCGGCCGGCCGTGCGCCTCGCGCGTTTTCCGGGGACCGTGCTCCTGGACGCGGAGGGCGCCGAGATCCCGACGCTCGGCGGGCTCCTCTACGAAATGCTCTCCGGTCAGCCCGCTGCGACGCATGCGGGTACGGGCCAGCCGCCGCCTCCCATTCAGCGCGCCCGGCCGGATCTTCCAGAGTCTCTCGGATGGCTCGTGATGCAGTGTCTTCATCCGAGCGCCACGGCGCGACCGCGGTCGCTCGCCGAAATCGTCCGGCGGCTGTCGCCGTTCGAGCAGGTCGCCGCCGAGTCGCCGCGGCAGGTCGAGATCCCGGCCGAGCCGTCGCTCCCGGTCGCGGCCGAGCCTCCGATCGAAGCGCTCCGACTCCCCGCGCCGCCTCCGACTGCCGTATCCGTGCAACCTCCGCCGCCGGAGGAGACGACGTCGGAGTACCCTTCGCCCGCGGCCGTCATTCCAACTGCGGCGGAGGAGGCGCTAGCGGAGGACTCGCTGCCGCCCCGGCCGCTCGCCATCGAGCCTGCCTTCCAACCGGCATTCGCGGTCCCCGAGCGGCCCATCCCGCCGCGCGTCCAGGAGCAGGAGCAGGAGACTGCAGAGACCACTCCGCCGAACCCGGCGTCGGCGCCCATGGAGTCGGCCCCTGTCGTCCCCGTCTCACTCGAGCGAGCGCCCGGACTTGCGTCGAGTGGAAACCCCGAAGCGTCGGGAGTGACGCCGCCCGCGCCGGCCACGTCGCCTGCCCGCCCCGCGAGCCCTCCGGCCCTCCCGTGGGCGGCTGAGCTCGCGGCGGATTTCCGGAACCGGCAGCCGAAGTCCTCACCGGCGGATTCCGCCATCACGGCGGAGATCCCGATCCTCCGGCCCCGCTACTCGTATCGAAACACCCCGCATCCGCCCCCGGTCAAACAGGACGACGACGCGGGTCCTCGTCCGATGTTCCTGGAGCCTCCGCCTCCGCCTCCGTCCGCTCCCGTCCCTTTCGTCGCTTCGCCTCCTCCGCCCCCCGCGGCTCCGGCGCGCCCGTCGACCGCGGGTGCGTGGCGCAGCCGGCCGCCGGTCTCCCGCGGCGGCTCGTTCGAAATTCCGCGCGAGAGCTCCCCGTCGGGGTCGATCCGCAATCGACGGAACTTTCCACCGCCTCCAGCCCCTCCCTTCGGCGGCCCGTCGTTCGGGTCGGCCCGGACGCTCGGCGGCCCGTTATCCGGGTCGGCCCGGGCGGCGCCGCCCCGCCCCGCGCTATCAAGCCGGCCCGGGCGGCAGATTCCGATCTCCGAGGAACGGAGGGAGGCGCGTTCTCCGGCGCCGGAGGATGCGGCATCCTCGAGCGTCGCGGCGAAAGAACCGGTGGACTCCGGGATCGGAGGCGTGACCGTCGGCGAAGACCGGACGGGCGAATTCGAGACCGGCCGCAAGGGCCCGCGACCGGGCCTCGTCTGGGGAATCGCCGCTGCGATCGCCGCGGGGATCTTCGCGCTGTTCTGGTTCGTCATCGAAGCGACGCCGCCCCGGAAAGACGCGGCTCCGGTCGGCGGCCGTCTGGGCCGGAAAGAGGTCGAGACCTCGCCCGTCCGAGCGACGGCCGCGCCGGGAGCGGCGGCAGCTCCGATTTCCGGGGACGTCACGGCGGCGGCGGAGCCGGCACCCGCCTCGCGCGTCCCCGCTGCGGTATCGGCGCCTCCGGTACCCGACGCTCCCGCCGTGACAGCCCCTTCCACGTCCGGGCCTTCGAGCGTGAAATCGCGGCTCCCCGCGTCTTCGCGGGAATCGGAGCCGGCACCGCCGCCGGCAGAAAGCCGAAATACCCTGGGTCCCGCCAAGGGAGGGCTGCGCGATGCGCTGGACGCGTGGGTCGACTCCACCAACGCGCGCGACCTTTCGGGGCACATGCGCTTCTACCTGCCCCGCGTGAACACCTTCTACCTGACCCGCAACGTCTCGCGCGATTTCATCCGCCAGGAGAAGGCGCGTCTCTTTCATCGCGGTCCGGTGTCGGTGGCGGCCGGCGAGCCGGAAATCGACCCCTCTCCCGACGGGAGGACGGCGACGGTCCGCTTTCGGAAGCGCTACGCGGTGAGCGGCGCCCGCGGCGAAAAGCGCGGAGAAGTCCTCCAGGAGATGAAGTGGGTCAGGACCCCCGATGGCTGGCGCATCGCGAGCGAGCGCGACGCGAAAGTCCTCGCGAGCCGGTGAGGCGAAGACAACCTCGAACCCGACTACGTCCCGCGTTTGCGCCGGTAGGTCCCCGTACGGCCCCCTCGCTTCTCGACTAAAAAAATCTCCGCGATCGTGATCGAGCGGTCGAGCGCCTTCGCCATGTCGTAGATCGCGAGGCACGCGCCCGCGACCGCGGTGAGCGCCTCCATCTCGACTCCTGTCCGGGCGGCGGTGGACGTCGTGGCCGTGACGGACACTGACGAGGATCGCGCGTCGAGCTCGCATTCGACCGAGACGGAATCGAGAGCGATCGGGTGGGCGAGAGGCACGATCTCCGCCGTTTTCTTCGCGGCCAGAATTCCTGCCAGCCTCGCGACCGCGAGGGCATCCCCCTTGGAGAGCCGCCCGTCGGCGAGAGCTCGATACGCGACCGCGTTCATCCGCACGGTGCCGCACGCAGTCGCCGTCCGGCGCGTCGTCGGCTTCGCGCCGACGTCGACCATTCGCGCGCGGCCGCGGGCGTCGAGATGCAGCAGGCTCCCCCGGAGGGGTCCGGTGGACCGGGGCCGGCGCGGCCGCTTGCGCCCGCCGCGCGCATCCTCGCCCTCGCCCGGGGGCTCTTTTGCTTCGCTCACTGCATGGTCCCCTCCGGCTTGCGACGGAGGCGTCTCACGCGCGCTCCCTCGCGATGGCCCAGTCCTGCACCGTGTTCAGGTTCGTGAACGCATTCCCTGAAGGGTCGAGCGCCCTCCAGGACTCCTCCGAAAATCGCTCGGCGCCGATCTCCTCCGCCAGCTCGCGAAGAGAACGGTCGCCTTCCTGCGCCCGCCTGCGGGCTGCCGGGAGCGCGGCGCGGCGCCAGACGCCCGCGAGAGGCTCGAAAGCCCCCGCGACTTCGGGCAGCACCGCGGACGCGTCGCTCCCGAGGCTCGCCGCCGCGAGCGCGCGCACGACCGAGAGCGGAAGCAGCGGAAGGTCCACCGCGAGCACGAACACGCGGTCCTCCGCCTCTTCGAGCGCACGAAGGAGCCCGGAGAGCGCGGACCTTTCCCCATCCCCGTCGAAGAGAAGGCGCGCCGGGCCGAACGGAAAGGCGGGGGCCTCGCGCACCACGAGCCAGACCGGGGACAACGCTCCCGCGATCCGCGAGGTTTGATGCTCCGCCAGCGTCCCCGTGCCGTAGGGAAGGCCGCCCTTCGGAGATCCCATGCGGCGCGACGCTCCCCCGGCGAGCACGGCGGCAGGCATGTTGATGCGCACCGCACGATGCTAGCAGGCCGGCGGGGGCAACGCGGATCCGCCTGAACGCCGCTGACGCGGGCGCGTCGCCACTGCTAGCATCCACTGGTGATCTCCGTCATCGTTCCCGTCCGGGGAGAGCCCCCCGAGATCGCGGAGCGCTTCCGCCCGTTCGCGGCGCACCCGGGGGCCGAGCTTCTCGTGGCCGACGGCGGCAACAGCCCGGCGACCGCGGAAGCGTTTCGCCGCATCGGCGCCCGAGTCCTGACGGGCTGCGGAACCCGCGGCGCGCGCCTCGCCGCAGCAGCGGCGGAGGCGCGAGGAGATCAGTTTCTGTTCCTCCACTCCGACTCCCGTCCGCCGGATGGCGCGCTGGAGGCCGTCGCGCACTGCCTCGGCAACGGCGCGGCGGCGGGCGCTTTCTCGCTCGCCTACGAAAACGCCGGGGCCGGCCTCCGCTGGATCGCCGCGTGGGCGAATCTCCGGTCGCGCTGGCTCGGCCTGCCGTTCGGCGACCAGGGAATCTTCTGCCGGCGCGAAGCCTATGAGCGCGCGGGCGGGTTTCGCGATCTGCCTGTCTGCGACGATCTCGACTTCGTGCGCCGGCTCCGGCGGGTCGGGCCCCTGACGATCCTCGCGGAGAAAACGACCACGTCTCCGCGGCGTTACCGGGATCGGGGACAGCTCTCGCAGGTGCTGCTCAACTGGCGCGTGCAGGCCGGCTACTTCGCCGGAGTCTCCCCGCGCACTCTCGAGCGCTGGTACAACGGGAAGTAGCGGCCCGTCCGCCCCGTCCTCACTTCCTCACTTCCTCACTTCCTCACTTCCTCACTTGGTCGTGTCGTTGCCCAGGATGATCGGCAATCCCGACTTCGGGTTTCCGATCACGACGACCTTCGTGTTGTTCGACATCGCGAGCTTTTCCGTCGCCTCGATGCCCTTCCACTCCAGGAGCTGCGCGCTGATCCCCGCCGCGACGATCTTCTGAAAGTCCGAGATCCCCTGCGCTTCGATCCGCTTGCGCTCCGCCTCCTGCGATTCCTTCTGCAGGACGAACTTCATCTGCTCGGACTCCTGCTCGCGCTTCAGCTTTTCCTGGATCGCGTTCGCGACGACCGCGGGCAGGCCGATCTTCCGCAGCAGCACGGCGTCCGCGATGATGCCGCGCGGAAGCGACATCTGGTTGAAGAGCGTGAAGATCTCGAGCGCGATTTTTTCCCTTTGCGCGGAGTAGAGCGCCTTGGCGTCGTAGGAGGCCGTGATCTCACGGATCGCCGCGCGAATCTGGGGTTCGACGACGCGGCTCGCGTACTCGCTTCCGACGGTCCTGTACATCAGAGCCGCCTTCGAGGGATCCAGACGCCAGAGCAGAGACGCCTCGAGGTCCATGATCAGGCCTTCTCTCGAAGGAACGTCGGCGGTCTCTTTGAGCTCCTGCGTCTGCACGGAAAACTTCACGACCCTCGTGAACGGAATGACGAAATTGACGCCCGGTGAGAGCACGCCCGGAGAGACTCTTCCGAACAGGTCCTTGACGCCGACGTGCCCGGCGGGGATGACCGTCAGCGGGTTGCCGATCAGAAACAGGATCAGGGCGGCGATGCCAATCACCATGATGCGGAGACCGTGACGCCCGCCCGGCATCTCGGGACTCGCGACGCCAAACAATCTGGTGGCCATGGAGCTCCTTGGGGTTTTCGAGCGTTGTCCTTTGTCCGTCGTCCGTCAGTTCCGGCGCGTGCGGAGCGCACGGCCGAAGGCCTCACGAATTGAAGGGTTGAAGGCGATTCTATGGCGGGAACGGAGCAGGGCGGCGAGGCGGGGACCGTCTCAGACCATTTTCAGCAGGTGCCCCATCTTGTTCTTCTTCGCCTCGAGGTACTTGCGCGTGCCGTCGGTCGGGTGAATTTCCAGCGGGACCCGCTCGACGATCTCGAGGCCGAAGCCGCGAATCGCCACGTACTTGGAGGGGTTGTTCGTCATCAGCCGGATCTTCCGGACGCCGAGGTCCCGCAGGATCTGAGAGCCGACGCCGTAATTGCGGATGTCGGGCGGGAAGCCCAGCTTCTCGTTCGCCGACACGGTGTCGTGTCCCTCGTCCTGGAGCTCGTAGGCTTTCAACTTGTTGATGAGCCCGATCCCGCGTCCCTCCTGGAGGAGGTACAGGAACACGCCCTTGCCTTCCGCGACGATCTTCTCCATCGCGAGGGAAAGCTGCGCGCCGCAGTCGCACCGCGAGGAGCCGAAGACGTCCCCGGTCAGGCACTGCGAGTGGACGCGGACCAGAACAGGCTCGTCCTCGCCGATCTCGCCGTAGACGAGCGCGACGTGCTCCTCGTGCGTGACGTCGCTCCGGTAGGCGATCAGCTTGAAGTTCCCGAACGAAGTGGGGAGGTTCGGCGCGGCGATGCGCTGCACGAGCCGCTCGTTCTCCATGCGGTGGCGAATGAGGTCCGCGACGGTGACCATGCGGATGTCGTGCTTCTCGCAGAAGACCGCGAGGTCGGGAACCCGCGCCATCGTGCCGTCCTCGTTCATGATCTCGCAGATAACCGCCGAAGGATCGAGCTTAGCGATTCTCGCGAGGTCGACCGAGGCCTCCGTCTGGCCGGCTCGCTTCAGGACGCCGCCCGCCTGAGCCCGCAGCGGGAACATGTGGCCCGGCCGGGCGAGGTCCGAGGGCCGGGTCTTCGGGTCGATCGCGGTCAGGACGGTCGCGGCGCGGTCCGCCGCGGAGATGCCGGTCGTCGTGCGGCCGCGCGCCTCGATCGAGACGGTGAACGCGGTGCCGAAGTTCGACGTGTTCTCTTCGACCATCGGAGGCAGGCCGAGGGCGTCGCAGCGCTCCTCAGTGAGCGCGAGGCAGATCAGCCCGCGCCCTTCGCGCGCCATGAAGTTGATCGCCTGGGGGGTGACCTTTTCGGCGGCGATCACGAGGTCGCCCTCGTTCTCGCGGTCCTCGTCGTCGACCACGACGACGAACTTGCCGGCGCGAAGGTCCGTGATCGCCTCTTCGATGGAGGAAAACGGGCTCTCGGTGCTCATCCAATCAATTCTCTCACGCCCAGGCCGGAAAACAGGGGACGCAACGGGCGGTCCCGGTGCGTCCCGAGACCTGTCAACCTCGATGAGCCGCCCGTCACCCCGACCCTCTCCCCCGGCGGGCGGGGAAAGGGAGAGAGCTGCGCCTGCGTCGAGCTCCCAGCCTAAAGTCTGCGCTTCAGTCACCCGGGTGTCTAAGCTCGCCCCGAGAGGAGTCTCCTGACCGAAGGGAAGGAGGAGCCTCTCGGGGCGGGAGCCGAAGCGAACGGAGCGATCAGGCGAGCGGTGGAGGCCGCATCCGGCCGACCCGCTCGCCGGTGCCTTCGCCCAGAGGCGAAGGCAGATCGCGCAGTGAGCGGAGGCGACGGTCAGTAGACCGCCGGCTCCTCGTACGTGGCGAAAACTTCCCGCATCACGTCGGAAATCTCTCCCACTGTCGCGTAGGTCTTCACGGCTTCGATCAGCGGCGGCATCACATTGCGGCCGTCCGCGCAGGCCTGCCGGAGAGTCGCGAGCGAGGAGGAGACGGCGCGCCCATCGCGCGTGCGGCGCAGCTCGGCGAGCGCCAGCTTCTGCTCCCCCTCGACCGCCTCGTCGATCGACAGCGTCTCGATCGGCTCCTCGTTCAGCTCGATGAACTCGTTGACGCCGACGACGATTTTCTCCTTCGCGTCCACCGCGCGCTGGTACGCGTACGCCGCGTCCATGATCTCGCGCTGCGGGAATCCTGCCTCGATCGCCTCGACCATGCCGCCGAGCGCGTCGATGCGGCGGAAGTAGTCGAAGCAGCCACGCTCCATCGCGGTCGTCGCCTCTTCCACGAAGTAGGAGCCGCCGAGCGGGTCGATGGTGTTCGCGACGCCCGACTCGTGCGCGATGACCTGCTGCGTCCGGAGCGCGAGTTTGACGGCGAAATCCGTCGGGAGCGCGAGCGTCTCGTCGAGCGAGTTCGTGTGGAGCGAGTTAGTCCCGCCGAGGACGCCCGCGAGCGCCTGGATCGCCGTCCGCACGACGTTGTTGTACGGCTGCTGGGCGGTCAGCGAGCATCCGGCGGTCTGCGTGTGGAACCGGCACATCCAGGAGCGCGGGTTTTTCGCCCCGAAGCGCTCTTTCATGGTCTTCGCCCAGATCCGCCGCGCCGCGCGGAACTTGGCGATCTCCTCGAAGAAGTCGTTGTGCGAGTTGAAGAAGAAGGACAGGCGCGGCGCGAATTCGTCCACCGACAGGCCCGCCTCGATGCCGTACTCCACGTACTCGACCCCGTCGCGCAGCGTGAACGCGAGCTCCTGCAGAGCGGTCGAGCCGGCCTCGCGAATGTGGTACCCGGAGATCGAAATCGTATTCCAGCGGGGGACGTGCTTTGCGCAGAACGAGAACTGATCCGTGACGAGCCGCATCGAGGGACGCGGCGGGAAGATGTACTCCTTCTGCGCGATGTACTCCTTCAGGATGTCGTTCTGGAGCGTTCCGCCGACCTTCTCCCAGGGCGTGCCGTGCTTCTCGGCAACCGCGAGATACATCGCAAGCGCGATCGGCGCCGTCGAGTTGATCGTCATCGAGGTCGTCACGAGACCCAGGTCGATCCCGTCGAACAGGACCTCCATGTCGCGAAGCGAGTCGATGGCGACGCCGCACTTCCCGACCTCGCCGCGCGACATGTAGTGATCGGAATCGTAGCCGTACAGCGTCGGGAGATGAAACGCGGTCGAGAGGCCCGTCTGCCCGTGGGAGAGGAGGTAGTGGAAACGCTCGTTCGTCTGCTTCGCGGTGCCGAATCCGGCGAACTGGCGCATCGTCCAGAGCTTGCCGCGATACATCGTCGGTTGAACGCCGCGCGTGTACGGGTATTCGCCGGGCCATCCGAGGTCGCGCTCCGGATCGAATCCCGCGAGCGAATCGGGTCCGGCGAGCGGGTTGACGGGAGCGCCCGAAACCGTCGTGAAGTCCTTCCTCCAGGAAGATTTCTTCGAGAAGGTCGCGGTAGCTGCCTCTTCCCAGCGCATACGGCCCTCGCGCGTCTCCTGCGGGATCGTCGGGTCCGGTTTGTCGTTCTCGCTCATGGAAAGAAGATAACATCGCGTTCCCCGCAGAACATCGCGCTGGCGGGCGTTTCGCCCCGGCACGGAATCTGCACCCTCAGAATTCAACACGCGAAGTCGCGGCCCGCGCACGGGTCACGGAGCGCACACACACAGGAGGATGAAATGGCTGGGAAAATGGCTGGAAGATTGTCTCTCGGGATCGGCGCCGTGGCGCTCGTGTTCGTGGTCGCCGGCATCGGTTGCGCGCAGTCGGACGCGGGCATCACGACCGAAGTGAAGGCCAAGCTCGAGGCCGACCGCAGCGTCAGCAGCAGCGCGTCGATCCAGGTCGAAACCAACAAGAAAATCGTGACCCTTTCCGGAAAAGCGGCGAGCGACGCGGAGAAACAGCGCGCGGTGCAAGTGGCGAGGGGGGCCCAGGGCGTGAAGGAAGTGGTCGACAACCTGGCCGTGGACCCGTCGGTGGCGCCGCCTCCTGTTCCGGACGCGAACAGCTCGACACCTTCGACCGGCCCCTCGCAGGCGGATCCATCCGCCCCCGCGACAGCGCCGGCGCCTACCGCCGCGCCCGGGCGTTGACCGCTAGAATTGGACCCTGTGGGGCCGGGCCGAGCGAGTCCCGCCCCTGCGCTTTGATCGAACCAGCGCCGCTGCTCCCCGGCGGGCACCCGGGGGGCTCCTCGCTATAATTCGAGGGCGGCCCATGGCGCAACTCAGTCGCGAACAAAAACTCGATCTCTACCGGTTGCTGCGGTTGAACCGCACACTCGAGGAAAAGCTCGTTAACCTGTATCGCCAGGGGAAAGTCGTCGGCGGCCTCTATCGGTCGCTCGGGCAGGAGGCGACTTCCGTCGGAACCGCGTTCGCCCTCGCCCCGGGCGACGTCCTGGGACCGCTGATCCGCAATCTCGGATCGGTCCTCGTGATGGGCTTCACGCCGCGTGACGTTCTGGCACAGCACATGGCTCGCGCGAGCTCTCCCTCCGCCGGAAAGGACTGCAACCTGCACTTCGGCTCGCCGGAGCGAGGCGTCGTCTCTGCGATCTCGATGCTCGGCGCTTTGATTCCGGTCATGGCGGGGATCGCGCTCGGCGGGAGGCTCCAGAAGAAGAACCTCGTTGCGATGACCTACATCGGTGACGGCGGCACCTCAACGGGCGCGTTTCACGAGGGGCTGAACTTCGCGGCGGTCCAGAAGCTGCCGCTCGTTGTCGTCGCGGAGAACAACGGCTGGGCGTACTCGACGCCCTACCGGAAGCAGACGGCGGCCCGGTGCCTCGCCGACCGCGCCGCGGCGTACGGGATACCGGGCGAAACGGTGGACGGGAACGACGTGCTCGCTGTTTACGAAGCGGCGCGGCGCGCCGTCGACCGCGCGCGCGCCGGAGACGGGCCGACGCTTCTCGAAGCGAAGACGTATCGGATGAAGGGCCACGCGGAGCATGACGGACAGGCATACGTTCCCGCGGCGGAACTCGCCGAGTGGGCGGCGCGCGATCCCGTCGAGTCCTACTCGCGGGTCCTCGTGGCGGAAGGGATCGCCACGGCGGAAGACCTGGCGGCGATCGACGCCGGCATTTCCGAGCGGATCGAGGCCGACGCGCAGGCAGTCGAGCAGAGCCCGTTCCCCGCGCCCGAGACCGCGCTCGAAGGCGTTTACGCGCCCGACGCCCTCGACGCGGAGCCTCTACCTCTGCCTCTGCCTCTGCCTCTGCCTCTGCCTCAGATAGTCCGGAGCCGCCGGTGACCGAGACCGCGTACGTCGACGCCATCCGCGAGGCGATCTTCGACGAGATGGAGCGCGACGAGCGCGTCTTCGTCATCGGCGAGGACATCGGGGTTTACGGCGGCGCCTTCAAGGTGACGGACGGCCTTCTCGACCGGTTCGGCGAGCACCGCGTGATCGACACCCCGATCTCGGAAACGGCGATCGTCGGCGCGGCGGTCGGCGCGGCGATGATGGGCATGCGTCCCATCGCCGAGATGCAGTTCGCTGACTTCGCTTCCTGCGCGTTTGACATGATCACGAACTTCGCCGCGAAGTCGCGGTACCGCACCGGAGTCGGGGTTCCGCTCGTCGTGCGGGGCCCCTCCGGCGGAGGCGTCCACGGCGGCCCGTTCCATTCTCAGAATCCCGAGGCGTATTTTGCCCATACGCCCGGGTTGAAGATCGTCCAGCCCTCGACTGCATACGACGCAAAGGGCCTTTTGAAGTCCGCGATCCGCGACGAAGACCCGGTGATCTTCTTCGAGCACAAGTTCCTGTACCGGCGCGTCAAGGAGACGCTCCCGCCGGGCGACTGGACCGTTCCGATCGGCAAGGCCGCCGTCCGGCGCGAAGGCCGCGACCTCTCGATCCTGACCTACGGGGCAATGGTGTGGACCGCGCTCGACGCCGCGAAGACTCTCGAGTCCGAAGGCATCGACGTCGAGGTCGTCGATCTGCGCACGCTCTTCCCGCTCGACGAGGAGACGATCGTCGCCTCAGTCGCGAAGACCAACAAGGCGATGGTGCTGCATGAGGCGACGCGCACAGGGGGGATCGGCGCCGAGATCGCCGCCGTGCTCGCCGAGCGGTGCTTCGAATACCTGGACGGACCGCTTCTCCGCATCACCGCGCCCGATACGCCGGTGCCCTTCTCGCCGCCGCTCGAGGACTTTTTCCTTCCGAACGCGGAGAAGGTGTGCCGCGCGGCGAGGGCGCTCGCGGGATATTGAATCGGGAGCCGAGCGACCAAGAGCGTTAGGGGTTAGGGGTTAAAACGCCAGACGCAGCGCGTCACGCACGAATCGTCGG
>JBDTRB010000041.1:0-30518 GCA_039931865.1 Acidobacteriota bacterium
CGCGGCGAAGGCAGCTCCCGCAGTGAGCGGAGGCGACGCAACTTACCAGGTCGGCGCCCCGCTTCCGGCGGCCCATGCCCCCTCGGGAGCGGTGCCCGGTGTGGCGGTTCCGCCCCGCCGCCCCCGCGCCGTCTTCGTGACGCACGGAATGGGCAAGCAGATCGCGTTCGAGACCCTCGACCTCGTCGCGGAGGGTCTCCGCACCGAGGACGCGAAGAGCCGCGGCGTCCCGCTCGAGACTCTTCCGGCTCCCCGCGTGCGGAGCGTCGTGCTCGACGGCGAAAGACTCCAGCGGGCGGAGCTCTCTCTGGGCAGCGGGGACGGGACGGAGCACGAGGTCCACATCTACGAGGGCTACTGGGCCCCGCTGACCGAAGGACAGGTCAACCTTCGGGACGTCGTCGCGTTTCTCTTCCGCGGCGGCTGGAACGGCATCTGGAACGCCTCCCGAAAGAAGGGATTCCGGAGGTGGCTCTTCGACCAGTACCGGCTGATCGATATCCCCGCCTCGACCATGGTCCTTCTCGGGGTCGCGGTCGCGGTGGTTTCCGGACTGGCCGCGTTGAACGCCGCCGTCGCGCTCGTCGCGCTGGCGCGCTCTCCGCTGAAGGAGCCGCCGCGCTGGCTATCCGACGCTCTCTTCAACGACCTCTCGACGCTCATGAACCTCTTCCTGACGGGAGCGCTCATCTTCGGGCTGTCGCTGCTCGCCGCACGAAGCGTGCGGCGGCGGCCGCCCGGCTCTTTCCTGCGAACGGCGCTCGGCATCTTTTCGGTTCTCTCCTTCTCCTGCGTTCTCGGCGGGACGGCGCTCGCGGGGATCTCTCTGCCGCTTCTCTTCTGGGCGCACGTCCAGTGCGCGGCGGCCGATATGGGTCCCGGGGTCCTGGGCCACGTTCTCGGCCGCAGCTTCGTCGCCGGGTTCAACGAAGCGTTCGAGACCGGCGCGCTGGCCTGCGTCGCCGCCGTCGCCGTGGCGGTGATGGTCGTGGCCGCGGTGAAACTGCTCGGCCGCGCGAGAAGGGAGTTCCGCGCGGGCGGGCGCCGGCTGCTGTTCTACGGAGGCTCGGTGCTCGGCGTGGCGGTGCTCCTCGCTGCCTTCACGGGAGAGGTCCGGGCCGCGCTTCACCTCTGCCATAAGGCGGCCGGCTTTCCGGTCGTGCGCCGCGGACTCTCCTGGGCTCTCCTCTTCGCGCTCTCGGCCTGGATCCGTTCGCTTCTCGTGCAGTACGTGGGCGACCTTTCCGCGTACGTCGCGTCCAACACTCTCGACCGGTTCCACGATCTCCGCGCCCGCATCAAGGAGACCGTCTGGAAGAAAGCGAGAGCGGTGTACGCGGCGACGCTGCCCGCCGGAGGGTTCGCCTACGAGGAGTGCGTGCAGGTCGGGCACTCGCTCGGGTCGGTGATCGCGTACGACATTCTGAACCGCCTCGTCTTAGAAGACATCGCCGCCGGCGCCGCTGGCGCCCCGGGTGCGCTCGACGTGACGGCCCGGACCCCGCTCTTCCTGACGTTCGGATCCCCGCTCGACAAGACCGCGTTCGTCTTCGGGTTTGCCGGAAAGAACACGAGCGAGGCGCGGGAGGCGCTCGCCGCCTCCGTGCAGCCGCTGATCTGCGACTACGCCGTCCGACCGGCGCGCTGGGTGAACCTTTATTCGCTGTGGGACATCGTCAGCGGCCCGCTCGACATGTACGACCTCCCCGGCTCGACCGATCCGCGCCGCGTCGAGAATCGTCGCGATCCGGATGCGGCGACGCTTCTGGCCGCGCACGTCGAGTACTGGCGCAACAATCTTCTGTTCGAAGTCCTCCATGCGCAGCTCACGTCTGAGAAGCGGGAGGACTGATCTGGAGACGCTGCGGCTCGGGCTGCCGACTCTCATTCTGATCGCCGTCTATCTCGCAGCCATCAACGCCCTCGGTGCCTGGATCGGACGGGGTCAGAAGGACGCGCGCGAGTACTTCCTCGGCAGCCATGCGATGCCCTGGTGGGCGGTGATGGGATCGATCGTCGCGACGGAGACGTCCGCGCTGACGTTCCTGTCCGTTCCCGGAGACGCGTATCGGACCGGTTTTCTCTTCCTTCAGCTCGTCTTCGGATACGTGATCGGGCGGATCGCCATCTCTTTCATCCTGCTCCCGAGCTACTTCCAGGGGGAACTTTCGACCGCGTACGCACTGCTAGAAAAGCGCTTCGGGCCTCTGGCGCGGCGATTCACCTCGACGCTCTTCATGTTCACGCGCGTGCTCGCCGCCTCGGTGCGCCTCGCCGTGCCCGCCATCCCGATCGCGCTTCTCGTCGGAATTCCGGTCTGGTCCGCCGTGCTCCTGCTCGCCGCGGCCACCGCGCTTTACACGCTCCTGGGCGGCATCAAGGCGGTCATCTGGATCGATCTCATCCAGGTCTTCATCTACCTCTCCGGTGCCATCCTCGCGCTCGCGTTTCTCCTTTCGCAGACGCCGGGGGGCCTGCGCGGAATTCTCTCGTTCGCCGCCGCCTCAGGGCACCCCGTCCGGCTCTTCGATTTCCATCTCGACTTTTCCCATCCGTACACGTTCTGGGCGGGTCTGCTCGGCGGCGCCTTCCTGACGATGGCGAGCCACGGCGCCGACCAGCTCATCGTGCAGAGGCTCCTCGCCTGCCGGACCCTGAAGGACGCGCAGCGCGCCCTGATCGGAAGCGGTTTCGTCGTCCTCGTACAAATGACGCTCTTCGTCACGATCGGCGTCGGTCTTTTTTCGTTCTTTCGCGCCCGCTCGATCGCGCCGGGTCTCTCGGGGGCAGCAGGGTTCGCTTCGCCCGACGAGATCTTTCCGACTTACATCGTCCGGCACCTGCCGCCGCTCCTCTCCGCGTACCTGGTCGCAGGGATGTTTTCGGCGGCGATGTGCTCGGAGTCCTCCGCGCTGAACTCCCTGGCTTCCGCCCTCGCGAACGACATCGTCGGGCCGCTCGCCGGACCCCGGTCGCTCGAGGGACGGCGCGGGTTGAAGCTCGGACGCTTGCTGACCCTCTTCTGGACGGTGCTCTTAGCCCTTCTAGCCGTAGGCTTTTCGCGCCTCGCCCAGTCGCAGCCGGCCGTACAGGTGGCGCTGGGCCTGCTGAGCGTGACGGCAGGGGGCCTTCTCGGCGCTTTTCTGCTCGCGCTCTACGCGGATCGCGCCCGGCAGGCGGACGTCCTCTGGGCGATCGGCTGTTCGGCCGTCGTGATGATGGCCCTCTGGCTCGGATCGAGGGGATGGATCGACCTTCCCCTGGCAAAGCGGATCGCCTGGCCCTGGTATTCGCTCCTGGGCTCCGCTCTGGCGGTCGGGCTCGGAACGCTCCTCTCCCTGCGCCATCCCCGTCCGCCGCCCGCGAGGGTCTGAGACCCGCCCGGCTTGAGCGGCGGCCCGGCCGGCAGTGCGGAAAGGACGCCGCGCGGTTTGCGAAAAGCCCGCTCAGCGTTCATCGTTCCGTAAACGCCGTCAGGAGATCGCCGCGGAGATCGAGCAGCCGCAGTCTCGCGGCGAGAAGCGCCTGGGAAGCTGCCGCCTTCTGTTCGGCGCTGGCGGCCCGGGCGATCTCCGCGAGCTCCACGTCGTCGGCGGCCCCGCGACCTTCCAACGCGAGAGCGCGCGCAATCCGCACGCCCTCCGCGCCGGCGGCGTCGGCGCTCTGCGCGAGCCCGAGCTCACCCCACGCCCGGGACAGGTCGGCTTCCGCCACCGCGACCGCGAGCTCGACGTCGCGTTCTCTCAGGCGGCGCGCGGACTGGGCGCGCTCGAGACGCGCGCGCCGGCCGGCGGCCGCTTCGCCGCTGCGCCCGCTCGTCCACAGCGGAACCGAGAGCGTCACGGCGGCGGCGAGATCGTCCGCCTTGAACTTGACGAAGTACTGCTCGAAACGGTTGTAGCTCGCGAGCCTCAGGTACTGGGCCTCCGCGGCGATCGTGGGCTGGAAGAGCCGTCCCTGGATCCGCGCCGCGCGCGTCAGCGCCTCGATCTCTCCGTCCAGCGCTCGGATCTCCGCGTCACCCTGGAGCGCCGCCTCGAGGTTGCCGGCGGCGGGAGGGTCTGGAACTCCCGACAGCGCGTCATCGCCGACGACGAGCGGCGCGCCAGACGGCCAACCGATCAGCCGCCGCAGCTCGAGCGCGTCGAAATCGCGAGAGAGAGACCTGTCGAGCACTCTCTGCTTCGCGCGGGCCGCCTCGAGGGAAGCGCGCTGAAGATCCAGCGCCGTCGCGCGACCCTCCCGCACCAGGGCGCCGAAGCGCCTCTCGATCGACTCGCGGCCTTCGACAGTCCGGCGCGCAGCTTCGAGAAGCTCCCCATCCGCGGCATTTCTCGCGTAGGAGGCGGCCACTGCCCGGACGGTCGCGGCGCGGGCGCGCGCAAGTCCGGGCTGGCGCGCGGCCGCATCCGCCCGGGACGTCAGCGCCGCCGCCGTCCGGGTCGGGTCGTAGAGGCTCGTTCTGACCGACAGCCCGAAGAGAGCGGGGACCTGGCCGGCCACCATGACCGGCAGTCCGGTCGCGTAGCCGGGAGTCGTCCGGGCCCAGGCTTCGGGACGGAGCCCGGCCTCCGCGGCGCCGGCCGCTGCGGCCGCCTCGTCGGCTTCCGCCCGGGCGATTCCTATTTCCGGCGAGCGGAGGAGCGCGAGGTCGATCGCCCGGCGAAGGGTCAGCGGGGGCGGCGGAGACTGCGCGAAGAGCCCCGCGGCGGAGAACAGCAGCACGAGGCCGGAAGCGAGGAATCTCGAATCATTCATAGCGCAGAGCCTCCGTCGGATTGAGCCTCGCGGCGCGGTATGCCGGCACGAGCGCGAAGACGAGCGTGACGGCGCACGAGAAAAGGAACGCGAACGCCGCCGAGAGAGCGGAAATGCGGATGTCGAAGCCGCGCACGAACGCCCGCGCGAGAAGCGGCAGCCCGACGCCGACCAGGACCCCGAGGGAGGAGCCGACCGCGCCGAGGAGCAGGGCTTCGAGCAGGAACTGCATGAGGATGTCGCGCCGCCGCGCGCCCACGGACATCCGGACCCCGATCTCGCGCGTTCGTTGCTCGACCGATGCGAGAAGGATGTTCATGATCCCGACGCCTCCGACCACCACCGAGACCGCGGCCGCGACGATGAAGGCGGCGATCAGGCCGAACGAGATCGTTCGCGCCACCGATATCACCGTGGTCATCGTCTTGACCTTGAAGACGGATCCCCGATGGTGGCGGTCGCGGAGCGTCTCCTCGATCACCGCCGCCGCCTCCGGAATCCTAGAAAACTCTCGCACTTCCGCGAACACGGTATCGACGCGCCGCGTCGGGGTGAAGAACCCGGCGACCGTGATCGGAATGAAGATCGAATAACGGGTCACCTCTCCCTGGCCCATGGTGTCGACCGGCTTGTCGAATTCGCCGATGACGCGCAGGGTCATTCCGAGTGTCCGGATCGTCTTCTCGGGAGAGTCGTCCTGTCCGAAGAGGTCTTCGTACAGAGCCTGGCTGACCACGCAGACGCGCGTGCGCGACGTGACATCGTCCTCGTCTAAGAATCGCCCTCTGAGTATCCGGACGTTCTTCCGAACGGTCGCGTAATTCGGCGTGGTGCCGAGGACGGCGACGTCTGCCGCCTGCGACTGCACAGACACGGTCCCGTGCAGCTGCACGAGGGGTGTCACGCCTGAGAAGAGATCGGAGCGCACCTCGATTGCCTTCACGTCGGACTCCGTGATCTGGTCGTCTGTCGAACGAGAGACGCCGGACGTGACGGTGCCCTGATAGCTCGCCCACACGAGATGCGAGCCCACGCCTTCGATCTGCGCCATCACGAACGAACGGCCAGTCAGGCCGAGCGTCACGATCAGGATGATGGCGGCCGTTCCTACGATGAGGCCCGCGAGCGTCAGCGCCGTCTGGACCGGGTGGGTCTTGAACCGGTGGAGAGCGGTCTCGAAGGTCTCGCGATTCACCACGGGTCACGTCCGTCCGCGCGGTGTCACCCGCATGCCGTCGCTCAGGGTCACGCCGCCGGGCAGGATGACGCGGCTTCCTTCTGGAATGCCGCCCCTGATCTCGACATCGTTCAATCCCACGAGCCCGACCGTCACGTTCCGCCGGCGCGCCCGCCCATCTTCCAGCACGAAAACGAAGCGCACTTCGCCTTCCCGCTGCAGCGCCGCGCGCGGAATCGCGAGCGCGGAGGCCTTCTCTCCGGCAACGATCTGCACGTTTACGGAAGCATTCGGCGGGAGCAGTCGCGACGGGTCCGCGATCTCGCCGACGGCCTCGCCCACGCGCCGGCCTCCCGCGTCGTGCACCCCGGAGGGCACCTCGAGGATTTTCCCCTCCCAGCGGCGCTCCGGAAGACCGTCGAAGGTGACGGTCAGCCGCTGACCGGACGCGAGCCGGGGAAGATCCGGCTCGTCCACGCGCGCGCGGACTCGCAGATGCGCGGGGTCTGCCACGCTCGCCACGACCTGGCCGGCGGCGACCGTTTCCCCCACCGCGCGCGGGAGCCCGTACACGACCCCGTCGTAGGGCGCGCGCACCGTTAGAGCCGCGACTCTCAGCTCGAGCTCGCGCGCCGACGCCGCCGAGATCGAGAGCCGGGACGGGCTCCCTTTCCCGGCGATCCCCGAGAGCCTCGCGTCGGCCGTTCGGCGCCGGTCGAGCGCTTCGGCCGCGGCAAGCTCGGTCGCCTCGAAGGCGCTGCGGGGAATCGCTCCCTGCGCGAGCAGCCGCCGGTCGGCTTCGAGCTTCTCTCTCTGATGCTCCGCGTTGCGCCGCGCCTCGCCCGCGTCCGCCTCCGCCCGCGCCCTCTCTGCGGAGAGCTCGAGCGTTCCGGATCTCGCCTCCCGCGCGGACCCGGAAAACTCCGGATTCTCGAGGCGCACCATCTCCTGCCCGCGCCGCACCCGGTCGCCGTCATGGACCAGAATCGCGCGGACGACCGCGGCGCCCCCCGCGCGGAGCTCTCCCCCGGCCGGAGGTTCGAGCACGCCGTCCGAGAGTATCGACACGATGAGATTCTTCCGGACCGCGCGAGCGGTGTCGACCGTCACGCCGGCGGGCCGTCGCAACGCGATCACGCCAAGGACTGCGGCGACGGCGAGGGCCGCCACGGCGATGATCGATCCGGGCCGTACGCCCGGCCGGCGCGGGGCGGCGGCGCTCACTCCGCCGGGCTCCCGCCGGCGCTGGCCCGTTGCGACGGCGTCATTCGCTTCCGGCGCGCCGCAGCGGCTCGGAGTCCGCCGGAGCTTCGCCCTCGTAGTAGTCGAGCCCGGAGTGATTCAGGACTTCCTCGCCCACGAGAATCCTCAGCGTGTTCGAAAGCTTCAGGTGCTGGATGAAGAGATCGTGCTCGGGCTTCAAGTCCGGACGCGACATCGGCGACTTGAAGTAAAACGACAGCCATTCCTGGATTCCGGCCAGCCCGGCGCGCTGCGCAAGATCCAGGAAAAGGATCAGGTCGAGCGCAACCGGAGCGGCGAGGATCGAGTCGCGGCACAGGAAGTTCAGCTTGATCTGCATCGGCTGGCCGAGCCACCCCACGATGTCGATGTTGTCCCAGCCCTCTTTCGCGTCCCCGCGTGGCGGGTAGTACTCGATCCGCACTTTGTGAAAATAGTTGCCGTAGAGCTCGCGGTACATCTCGGGCTGAAGGATCGCGTCGAGCACCGACGTCTTGCTGACCTCCTTCGAGCGAAACGAACCCGGATCGTCGAGGACTTCCCCGTCCCGGTTGCCGAGAATGTTCGTCGAGAACCAGCCCGACAACCCGAGCATCCGCGCCTTCAAGCCCGGCGCGATGATCGTTTTCATCAGCGTCTGCCCGGTCTTGAAGTCCTTGCCCGCAATCGCAACGCCCTTCTGGAGCGCGAGCTCCGTCATCGCCGGGATGTCCACGCAGAGGTTCGGGGCGCCGTTGCCGAAGGGCACGCCCGAAGAGAGAGCGGCGTACGCATAGATCATGGATGGTGAAATTTCTGGCGCGTTGCGCTCGAGTCCCTTCTCGAACGCGGCGACCGTTTCGTGCACCGAGGACGGCTTCGCGTAAACCTCGGTCGACCCGCACCACAGCGCGACGCATCGTTCGACTCCGCTCGACGCGCGGAAGTCGTCGATGTCGCGCATCAGTGCGTCGGCGAGGTGGCGCTTCGTAGCTCCCTTCTTCACGTGCGGCCCGTCCAGCCGCCGCACCCATTCCCGGTCGAAGACCGCGGGCCATGGGGCGAGAGACTCGAGCTCAGGCCGGACTTTTTCGAGCATGTCGGCCGGGAGGACTCCGGCCGCCAGTGCCGATTCCCAGGCGTTGTCGGGAAAGATGTCCCATGCGCCGAAGACGAGGTCCGAAAGCCCCGCGAGAGGGACGAGCTCTCCGATGGGCACGGAGCGCGGATTCGACCTCTTCCCGAGCCGGATGCGCTGCATCTGCGTGAGCGACCCGATCGGGCGGGCGAGCCCTTTTTCGATGAGACGCACGCCCGCAATCAGCGTGGTCGAGACAGCGCCGAGACCGGGGAGGAGCACACCGAGCTTTCCGGTGGCGGGCGCGATGTCCTTCTTCAGGTCCGGGTAGAAGGAGGGTCCTGTTGTCATGGGAGATCCCTTCCGAGGCGGCGTCCCGACGCCTCGATCGCGAGCAGTGTAAGAAAGAAGAGCGGCGCGCCGATGGCGGCGAGCGCCAGGAACCATCGCGCCTTCCCGAACGCGGAAAGCAGCACCACGAGGTAAATGAAGTCGCGCCGCGCGAGCATGTCGGCGACGCGCGAAAGCCTCGTCTGCGCGCGGCGCGTCACCGATGTGAACTGCGGCCGGTCGGCCGCGCCGCCCAACGCAAAGCGCGCCACGAAGCCCGCGGAGAGAAGAGTCCCCGCAACCGCGAGGGCCCCGGCGACGAGCGGGCGGGCGTCGCTCGTGTCGCGGCCCCATCCGGCCGCGAGGCAGGCGAAGACCGCGCAGTGGACGACGTTGTCTCCCCAGAAGTCGAGCACTCCGCCGAGACGGCTCTCCTGAAACTTCAGCCGGGCGAGCTCGCCATCGCAGCCGTCCAGGATCGAATGCCCCAGGAACAGGAGAGAGCCGATGAATTGATACGGCGCCTCTCCGGAAAGGAAGAACCCCGCGCCCGCGAGCCCGACCGCGACAGATATTGCGGTCATCGCGTTCGGAGTCATCGGGGTGCGGGCGAGCCTCCGGGTGATCGCGAGCGAGATGCGGCGATTGAAGTGGCGCGAGAAAAACCCCTCGGTGTCCTTGATCAGGCCCCGCAGAAGCCGCCGTTCGACCCCGGGCAGCTGGCCGGCGTTCGCGAGCTCGACCAGGCCCGCCGGACCGGCGGCATCCGACCAGGCGACCGGTGAGCCGGCGCGCAGACGGACCGCTCCGGGCAACGCGGTGCCGGACCGGACGAGCGCTTCCACCGCTTCGTCTGCGCGCGGCACGTCGAAGACCGCCGCGCTGGCGGACGGGAAGACATCCGCACCCGCCTCTCCCGCGCCCGTCTCCTCGAGAAGCGCGCGGAGCCAGGGCGTCGCGGGAAGAACGCCGGACCGGAGAATCACGAGCCGCGCCGGTCCGATCGGCGGCGGTGCGGCGCCGGAAGGCCCGACCCGCTCCGCCCGCATGCCGGCGAGCGCGGTCGCAAGCCCGGGCGCCTCCGCGAACAGGATCCGGGAGAACTCCGCGCGCTCCGCCGCGACCGCGACCCGCCGAGCGAGCGCCACGCCGAGCACCTGGGTGTCGGCGCGGACGCCTGTGTCAGAGGGGGCCATGACCCAGAGGATGCCGGGCGCAGAAACGGTCACGATCGGCCGCTCTCAGACCGATGATGCAGCTGCGGAGGGAGTGCTCTGGCTCATCCGCCGGCGTCTCTCCGAAGCCAACCTGTGGAAACGCGAGGCGATCCAGACCGCGATCCGGGGGGCAGCCGTGTCGCGGTAGAGCGCGAAGCTCGGCCAGGCGTTCAGGTCGATCAAGACCGGGATGCCGTCCGGGCCGACGACCGCGTCGCCGCCCCAGACCTCGAGTCCCAGGCTGCCAGCGGCCCGCCGGGCGGCGTTTGCGAGAAATTCCGCGTCGAATGGGTACCGGCAGAGGACCTGTTCGCGATGGTAGAACCATTCGAACCAACCGGCGTCTCCCGAGCCCGCCGCGGCCGAGGACCCGAGGCCGTAGAACTTGACGAGGTCGCCCGGCACGTGCTCCTGGAGCAGCGCTCCCGAAATTCCGCGCCGGGCCAGGTCCCTCAACGCGGCCATGCCGCCGCCGTGATCGCTCGCGCGGACGACGTCGGTCGTCGTCGTCTTGTGCGCGTCGCCGCGCTTGATCCAGCAGCCGGTGATGTCGGCCGATCCCGAAGGCCCGATCGGGTCGGGCTCGGACGTCGACACCAGGACGCTCGGCGGAAAGGGGATTTTGTCGCGGATGAAGAGCGCCGCGGTCCGGTGGCGGTTCGTGTTGCGAATCGCCTCGGGCCGGTTGACCACGAACGTTCCCCGCGCTTCGAACTCTTCGAGGGTCCGCAGGATCCCGGGCCGCTGGCACATGACGAACACGAAGGGAGGCGGGGGACCGCCATCGCTCTCGACCTCTCCCGCGGTCTTCAACGAAACCGCAAACCCGTGTTCCTCGAGTTGTTCCGCGACAGCGCGCAGCACGAGCTCGTCGTCTGTCTCCCGGCCGGGAGAGTGCTCGAGCTCGCGGAAGATTCCCCAAGCGGCGGTCTTTCCCGACCGCGTCTCGCCGGTCATCGGCCGACCCGCGGGGACGCGGAGAAGCGTTCGGCGAGAGCCTCGGCGAGCCGGACGTCGGTCGCCCGGTCGACGTCGACGACGTCGCCGACCTCGATCGCGCGCACGGGCTCCCCGGACGCGGCGAGCCACCGGAGAAAATCGCGAAGCCGTGGAAGTCCCACCGGCGCCGCGATTCGACGGGCGCGCGCGGAGAACAGAAAGATCCCGGCCGTCGCCGTGTCGCCGGTCTCTCCCCCGATCTCGACCACCCGGCCCTCGCCACCGTGCTGAAGCACGCGGAGCGGCCGCTCGTCATCGATCAGTCGAGTGACGCCGACGGCCGTCTCCTCTTCGGGCAGAGAGGCCGCCTCGCGGACGAAGCGGAGAAACTCCTCCGGCGGGCACCAGGCGTCCACCGTCGCGACGAGAATCCGCCCGTCGGGGAGCCTCGACGAGATCTCCCGGAAGCTTTCGAGCGTCGAAGCCGTCGTCCGTACCGAAACGTCGATCCCGCGTCCCGGAAAATTTCTCGCGACGAAGCGCACGCAGTCGTCTTCCATTTCATTGAACAGGATCGCCAGAGGCGCGATCCCGGCCGCCAGAAAATTTTCTATCGCGTGCTCGAGGAGCGGAACGCCTCCGATGCGAACCAGGGGCTTTGAGACGTGAAAACCGTCGCGCCGGAGACGGCTCCCTTCCCCGGCGGCGAGGATCCCTCCACCCGCAATGCCGGGGACAGCGAAATGGTCTTCCGATCCGCCCTCCGTCACGCCAGCACCTCCGACAGCTCTTCGAGCCGGCGGATGACGGGGTCGCCCGGGCAGCAGCACGGCGGAGCGTTCTCGGCGCCTTCCGGCCGGAGAAGGACATGGCGGATGCCGAGTGCGCGGGCGCCCGTCATGTCGCGGGGGACCGAGTCGCCGATGAAGACCGCGTTTTCCGGCACGGTCGCGAGCGCGTCCAGGGCCGCCTGGAAAATCGCCGCTCCGGGTTTCGTGCATCCGACAGCGGTGGAATCGATCGCGGCGGATACGTGTGGCGCGATTCCGGCCTCAGCGCATACCGTAGCGAGGTTCCCATAGAAATTCGAGACGATACCGAGGCGGTATTCGCCCGCGAGCGCGGCGAGCCACTCGACCCGACTCTCCAGGGTGGCGAGCGTCTCCTGAGTGAACCGCGCCCCGACCCGTTCGGAGGGAGAGCCCTCTCCGCTGGCGAGCCGGGTGGCGAGTCCCGCAACGATCCTTTCGACCGTTTCCTTCAGAGAGAGCGTCACCGGCACCGCGCCGACCAGCGCGTCCGTGGCGCCGTAAAACGCCGGATCGAAATGCTCCTGCGGGATCGGGCCGACCTCTTCGCGCCAGAGGCGCAGGAAGCGGACCTTCCACGGCAGCCCCTCGGAGTCGAGCGTTCCTCCGAAGTCGAAAAGAAGCGCCTCGGGTCTCACTCCGGAAAGGACGCTCACCGCCCGCCCTCGCCGGAGACGAGTGCCGGCATCGCCCTAGGGGCGGGAGCGGGGGCGAAAGCACCGGGTCGCGCCAGAAGGACGAGGCCCGGGAGAGTCCAGGCGATCTCACGCGCCCGGCGCAGGAGCCCGTATGCCGCACCGGGGGCCGCCGGCAACCCCAGGAGCAGGAAGACGCCGACCCGGACGCCCTCGGCGCTGCCGACACGGCCCGGAATGAAGAGGAAGAGATTGTTGAGAGTCATCGCGAGCGTCTCGACCGCGATCGCCGCCGTCCATCCGGCGCCGGGGGCGAGAAGCCGGAGAAGGATCCACGTTTCGAGAAGCCCGCCGCACCATCCCGCGAAGCACCAGGCCGTTGCGGCCGCAAAGCGGCCCGGGTGGTCGGCGTAAAAGCGGGCGATGCGGTCGTCGACGTGCGCCGCCGACCCGCGCAGGCTCTCGAGACGCCGCGTCAGTGACTTCCACCGGGAGAGCCGCCGCAGGATCGGCGAGTACGCACCCCGCGCGAGGGCCCACGTCATCAGCACGAGGAGCACTCCCAGAACGGCGGTCGCGCCCACGGAGGCGATCCGCGCGGCCGCTGGAAGACGAAATTCCGCCAGCGCGACGACCACGCCTGATGCGATGAAGATCCACTGAGCGAAAAGATCCGCGTGCTTGTGAAGGGTCACTGACGCTACGGCTCCTTCTCCGCCCGTCGCTTCGCGCAACAGGTGCATCTTGATCGGCTCGCCCGCGACGTTGCCGGGCGTGATCGAGTTCGCGGCGTATCCGGAGAGGTACAGCCCGAAGATCCGGGGAAATCGGGCGATTGGAAGAGGGGGATCGAACACGCTCCGCCATCCCTGGACGAACGCGGCCTGCGACAGGCCGTAGATCGCGACCAGAAAGGCGAACCACGGCCCGACCCGCGCGACGTGCGCGGCGATGTCGCGCCACCCGATGCGGCTGAACACCGCAACAACCAGGACGAGCCCGAGGACCAGAAGCGCCGGACGCACGCGCTCGCGGATTTTCGGGGGTTTCGGGATGGTTGGCGTGGGTTCTTCCCGAGTCTCGTCCTCGTCGGAGTCCGCCGCTCGCCTGCCGGACCCGGACTGCTCGGACTGCTCGGACTGCTCGGACGGCTCGGACGGCTCCGCCGGCCCCTGGCGAGTGGGCAGCAGGGACTTGAGCTCGGGGGGAAGCGAGAAGGTCACGTCCTCGCGCACGGTCTCGAACTCACGGACTTCCGTCACTCCGTACGCGAGACGCGCGCGTTCGACGACCTCCTGCACGAGGACCTCGGGAGCGGACGCGCTCGCGGTCAGCCCCACGACGCGCACGCCGTCGAGCCACGCCGGATCGATGTCGTCGGCCCGCTCGATCAGATGCGACGGAACGCCCTGCGCCTCTCCGACCTCGCACAGGCGAAGAGAGTTGGAGCTGTTCGGCGCGCCGAGCACGAGAAGCATCTCGACGTGCGGGGCCATCGCGCGTACGGCGTCCTGTCGGTTCTGTGTCGCGTAGCAGATGTCGCTCTTCGAAGGCGACACCATCCGCGGGAAGCGCCGCTGGAGCACGCCGACGATCTCGCGGGTGTCGTCGAGCGACAGCGTGGTCTGCGTGAGATACGCCACACGCTCGGGGTCGAGGACCGTGACGGTCTCCGCTTCTTCGCGGGTTCCGACCAGGCGAATGGCGTCGGGCGCCTCGCCGAGAGTCCCGACCGTCTCGTCATGCTCTTCGTGGCCGATCAGGATGATCGTGTAACCGCGCCGCGCGAAGTGGATCGCCTCGACGTGGACCTTCGTTACGAGCGGGCACGTCGCGTCGATCGTGCGCAGGCGCTTGCGGCGGGCACCGTCCCGGACCACCGGCGAAACCCCGTGGGCCGAGTAGATCAGCCAGGCGCCGTCGGGAACTTCTTCGATTTCCTCGACGAACCTCGCTCCGCGGCCGCAAAGCTTATCGACCACGAAGCGGTTGTGGATGATCTCCCTCCGCACGTAGACGGGGCCATCGCAGACTTCGATCGCCCGCTCCACGACGTCGATCGCGCGCACCACTCCGGCGCAGAATCCGCGCAGGCCGGCGACGAGAAGGGTGCGTTCGGCGGGGAGACCCTCGGCACTCACCAGGAGACGGTCTCCACCAGGCTCTCGTCGACCCGGGAAGCCTTTTCGCCGGTCCGGGCCGCCGCGCGCGCGAGCTCCGGCGACATCGCCAGCACTCGCTCCGCGATGCCGTCGGGGTCGAGCCCGAAGTTTTTTCGCTGCATCGCCTGGGGCGAGTGCTCCACGAACTGGTCGGGGACGGCGTGGATCTTGACGCGCGAAGCGCCGAGGCCGAGCGCCTGCGCCGCCTCGAGCACCCCGCTTCCGAAACCGCCCGCGGCGAGGTGCTCCTCGACCGTGACGATCCTCGGCGCCATCGCGAAGACGCGGGCAAGAAGGTCTTTGTCGAGGGGCTTTGCGAAGCGGGCGTTCACGACCCCGCAGGAAATGCCGCGGGACGCGAGCAGTACGGCGGCTTCCACCGCGGCCGGCACCATCGACCCGTACGCGAGCAGGCAGACGTCTCCGCCCTCCGAAAGGATTTCCCCGCGGCCCGGCTCCACGTCGTGAAGCTCGTCATCGAGGGGCGTTCCCACGCCGAGGCCGCGCGGATACCTGATGGCCCACGGCTTCCCGGACCGGATCGCCGTGAACAGCATGTGCTGGAGCTCGTTTTCGTCCTTCGGCGCGGCGACCGTCATGTTCGGGATGCAGCGCGTGAAGGAGATATCGAAAACGCCCTGGTGCGTCTTGCCGTCGTCGCCGACGAGCCCCGCGCGGTCGACGCAGATCGTGACCGGGAGGTTCTGGAGCGCGACGTCGTGGATGAGCTGGTCGAACGAACGCTGGAGGAACGTCGAGTAGATGGAGACGACGGGCTTCCATCCCTCCTTCGCCATCCCCGCCGCCATGATCACCGCGTGCTCTTCCGCGATGCCGACGTCGTAGACGCGGTCGGGAAAACGTTTCTTGACCTCTGCGAGACCGGTGCCCTCGAGCATCGCGGCGCTGATGCCGACGATCGTCGGGTCCGTCTCCATCATCGTCAGGAGCGTCTTCGCGAAGACCTGGGAGTACGTGTAACGTGTTCCGGCGCCGGCGATGGGGGACGGGCTCCCCGGCTGATGGAACTTCAGAGGATTGTCCTCGGCCTGCTTGAATCCGCGCCCCTTGTGCGTCAACGCGTGCAGGACGACCGGAGTGCCGTCTCGCGAGATGTCGCGCACGCTGCGCAACGCCTCCTCGAGCTCCGGGAGGTTGTGCCCGTCGATCGGGCCGATGTACTGGAGGCCCATCTCCTCCCAGATGACGTTTGGAAGGAAGAGACCCTCGACGGACGTCTTGATCTTCCGCGCGATCTCCCAGGCTTCCTCGCCGAGAGGCAGCTTCGAGATCAGTTTCTGGCCGGTTTCGGTGAGCTTCTGGTACTTCGGGTTCAGCATCAGCCGGTTGCGCCAGTGGGTGAGCCAGCCGATGTTCTCGGAGATCGACCATCCGTTGTCGTTGAAGACCACGACGAGCCGCTTCGGCTTCTGGTGGACGATGTTGTTCAGGGCCTCGTAGCTGGTGCCCGAGGTGAGCGCGCCGTCGCCGACGATCGCAACGACTGTCGGTTCGGCGGGATCATTCTGGAGGGCCGCCGAGATGCCGAGCGCGTACGAGAGCCCGGTCCCCGCGTGCCCCGCGGCGAGGTGGTCGTGCGCGCTCTCCGACGGCTCGGCGAACCCCGACAGTCCACCGGGCGTCCGGATCGTCGAGAAGGCGTCCCGCCGTCCGGTCACGAGCTTGTGGGTATAGACCTGGTTCGAGGTGTCCCACACGAGGCGGTCCTTCGGGCTGTCGAACACCCGGTGCAGAGCGAGGGTAAGCTCCACCACGCCGAGGTTGGACGCGAGGTGGCCCCCCGTCTTCGTGATGGTCTCAATGATGACCGCGCGGCATTCGCGTGCGAGCTCCGTCAGTTCCTCGGCGGACAGTTTTTTCAAGTCCGACGGCGAATCCACGCGGTCGAGGACCCGGGGTCTTCCGGGGAGGGTGCTGGCAGGCAGGGAGGAATCGTCCTTTTTTTTCATTTCGCGCGCTTTCTCGAAATATGTCCAGCGGCAGCCCGAGGATGCAGGGCATGCACGCCGCGGTCGCTGGCCACCGCCTTCCGAACGTCCAAATATACCAACGCCCGCCGGTACGGAAGCGCACCAGACCCCCGGGACGGCGCGGCCCCCCTATACTTCGCAGCCGCGGAGGAGGCGGTCATGGAGCTCGCAATCGGCTCAGCGGAACATCGGGCGCTTTACTGCCGGACGTTCATCGATAGCCACAAGCCCTACCGGCCGGAAGACCTCGTCTGGCCGGAGCTCGAAGCCGAGAGCCTCGAACGGCTGAAGTCGCTGCCCGTCTGGAACGAAGCCGTCCGCACGGAAGCGGCAACAGCGGTGAAGGTCCAGGCCCTCGGCCGTTTCGAACGCGACCCCCTGCTGGCCGAGGCGATCTCGCTCCAGGGCTACGAGGAGGGTCGGCATGCATCGGTGATCGCGATTCTGACCCGCCACTATCGAATCCCAACCGACCCGTTCCCGCCCCCTCAGGAGCCCGCCGACCCGACCTGGACCTTTCTTCGCACGGGGTACGGCGAGTGCCTCGACTCGTTCTTCGCCTTCGGGCTTTTCGAGATCGGGCGACGTACCGAGCTCTTCGCCGCCGAGCTGATCGAGCTCTTCGACCAGATCATGCAGGAGGAGGCGCGCCACATCCTCTTCCTCGTCAACTGGGCCGCCGACCTCCGCGCCCGGCGCCCGCTGCTCGCCCGGCCCGGGTTCGATCTCCGGCGCGCATGGAACATCGGAGCGCAGGCGTTCGACCGGGTCCGGGGCGCCATGGCGATGAAAGGCTCCGGAAGCCAGACGGGTTTCACGATGAAAACCCACGGTCTGGTGGATCTCTCTCCGCGCTCGTTTCTGGAACTTTGCCTGGCGGAAAACGAACGCCGTCTCGCGCCGTACGACGCGCGGCTTCTCCGCCCGACGCTCACGCCGCTCGCCGTGCGCACCGCGCTCCGCGTCATCCCGAAAAAACGCTCCGCCCCCGCGCTGAAGGTCCGCACGTGAGACGAGACCGGCGCGCGATGCGCGATGCGCCGCCGCGTGGACGCAACGCTTCAACGCTGATCGCTTAAACGCTCAACCTCCCCCTTGCCGATCGACCTCGTCAGCGCCTGCGTCTTCTGCGCGGGACTCCTCCTCGGAGTCGATGCTCCGCCCCTGCGGGGGTTCGCGGCGGACGTCGGGTTCTCCTACGGGACCGCCGCCCGCCGCGCCGATCCCGCTCAGGGCCGTCGCGACGTCTCCGACATCACTCCGAAGTTCGTCTTCGTCGGGGCGGGCGGGGCGCGTCCGCCGGCGGAGGATCTCGGCGCCGGCACCCCCGTGGCGGAATGGAACATCCGGGTCGCTCTTGCGCCGTCGCACGACGAGCAGACCGAGACGCCCTACTCGACCGACAACGTCGTCACGACGGGCACGGGCCGCTACGAGAACTTTTCTCTGCAGGTTCGGCTGCCCGTCGGCGCGCGAGACTCGATCGAAGCGGGCGCGATCCGCAAGACGCACAAGGCGACCGATCTGGTGCACCTCGGCGGCGAGCGGTTCGTGCTCGGCGAGGAGCGAACACTCTCGGCCGAGCGCATCGATCTCGGCCTCGGCTGGCGGCACCGATGGCGGGGCGTCGAAGCCGCCGTGTCGGCCCGCTATGCCAAGCCCTCGGGGAGCACGGGCACTACGGCGACGTTTCGGATCGCGGGCAGCCCGCTCTACGGCGCGGGCATCGAGGTGCGCGCGCGCCGGGGCCGTTGGACGGGCTGGGCGAGCGCGGAGAAGGTTTCGGGATCCCTCACCATTCACGAGGAGAGCGCGCCCGACTTCCGGTCGCACGACAGCACCCCGTCGGCGTCGCTCGAAGCGTACCGCCTGGGGATCTCGTGGAACGGCCGCCGCACCGAGGCGCTCGCAACCGCGACGTGGGACCGCGCGCATCTGCCCTTCATCTCGCTCGCGCCTCTCGGCGCCGAGACCGTCGCCTTCGAGCAGGGGTTCTCTTCCGATTCCCGCGCCCGCCAGGTGTTCGCAGACGTGACCGTGCGGCAGGCGATCGCCCGCGCGGTGCGGCTGCGCGCGTCCCTTCGGCTCGGTTACGGCCAGGAGACGGTGACGCTGCGCGACCCGGACGGGGTGCGTCCGCCGGGGCGGATCGAAGTCACTCGCACGGGCGTTTTCGGCGCTGGGCTGTCCCGCGCGCTCGGGTCCCCGGAAGCCACGCTGTTCCTCGGGGCGGACTTCCAGGTGGATCTTCACAGGTAGCGCTGTTGCGCTGTTGCGCTGTAGCGCCGTACCGCTGTTCCGCTTCTGATTCGCCTGGCGAAGTCGCTTCGATACCCGCTTTGCGAATTCCGTTTTGTCAACGGACGGCCGCAAAGCATCGAATGCCTCCGGGGCCCCTCACCCCGACCCTCTCCCTGTTCAGCCGGGCGCGGGCAGAGCGAGGGTGGACCGGGTCAGCCGTGAGAATGCCAGACGGGTTTTCCGGCCAGGAGCTTCGTCTCGAGCATCGCAACGATTGCCGCGACCTCGAGGCGGGTGAGCTTCGCGCCCGGGCCTGAGGACTCCACCCTGTCGAGCGTCGCCCAGGCGAGCTCGACGGGAAGCGCGGTGAACTCGAGGATCCCTCTCGGCGCGCCCGCGGACTGGAGGGTCCGGATGTACTCCGAGGCGGTCTCGAGGTCCCGGCGCGCGAGGGCAAAGACGCGGGAACGCGGCACGTCCGTGGGCAGGTAGCTGCGCCCCTCCGCCGCGTCGGCGTCCGCGTCCTTCAGGATGTTCACGAGCTGCAGCCCCTCGCCAAACGCCCGCGCCCGCTGCCGCAGGGCGGGCGCCGCCGCGTCGAGCCCGGGGCGCTTCAAGAGAAAAAGCTCCGTGAGCATCTCGCCGACTATCCCTGCGACCGCGTAGCAGTAATCCTCGAGGTCCGAGAGGCCGGACAGCGAGAGGCGGCCACTCTCGTTGCTCCGACGGACGAACGACGCCATGCCCTCGGCCGAGCGCAACACGTGATCGCGAATGGGAGCGCGGGCGGCAGCGTCGAGCGACAGGAAGTCTTCCAGCACGGCGGGGATCTCCGAGATCAGGTCGAGGTAGCCCTCGTGCGACGACGGCCTCGCCGCCGCCCACCTTTCAGAGAGCCTTCGCGCCTCGGGAACCGTGGGTTGCCGCAGCAGCTCGCCAAATCGCGCGAGCGCCTCGGCTCGAGCGGCGGGCGGCCAAGCGGCCGCGTCTTCGAAGGTATCCGCGATCCGGAAAAGCAGATACGCGACCGTGACTTCACGGCGAGTCGGCTCGGGCAGGCGCGGGATCGACAGCGCGAAGGTTCGGCTCGTCTCGACGAGCAGCCGATCCAGTTTTTCCGCGGCCGCGCGCTGATCCGCCATCTTCCTCCGGCTAGAAGCCCGCCGCGGCGAAGCGGTCGAGAAATTCCGCCAGCGCCGCCGCGCAGGAACGGGCGCGTCGCCGCAGCGCGAGGAGCTTACCAATGGAGCCTGGATGCGCGAGCACCCGCCGAGCGATCCGGCCGCGGTCGAGAGACCCGTCGGGAGCGATCGAGCCGGCGACGAGCTCCGGGAGCTCCTCTCCCGCCGTGTCGGATACGACGCGGACGAGAAGGTAGGGCGCGGCGCGACCATTCGCCGCGGCCGCTTTCGCCCACGCCGCCGACTCCATGTCGCAGACGTCGAATCGAGGAGGCGTGCCGCCGCGCAGCGCCGCCTTTTCCGCGACCGTCGACGCGATCCGGCCCACGGTGAGAAACCGCGCGGGCTGCACTCCCCCGGCGCAGGCGACGGCGCGGGCCGCCCACGCGGGGTCGGGGCCGGGAGTCACGGTCCGTCGATCGTCGCTCACGGCGCCGGCGACCAGGAGCTGTCCCGCCGAAAACTCGGGCGCAAGCGCCCCGGCGAGTCCGGCGCCGATCCAGCGGAGAGGACCGGCGAGACGCGCCGCGCGCAGCATGCCCGCCGTGGCGTTCTCCGGGCCGACGCCCGTCTCGACGAGCAGCACCGGCCGGCCCGACAGCTGCCCCCTCCAGGTCCGACGGCCGTCCGGGACACGCACACGCGCGGAATCCCGCATCCGATCGAGCAGAGCCGCCGTCTCCTCCGGGAGCGCCGTCAGGATCAGCGTGGAAAGGGAGGAGAGCGAGGAAGGGGCGGATTCGCGCCCCGCCTCAGGCGCGGACATACCCGTTGTCCCGGAACCATGCCACCGCACGGGCCAGGGCCGCGAAGACGTCGCTCTGCGGAAGGCCGAGCTCCGTGACCGCGCGGGACGAATCGAAGAACATCGCGTGGCGCGACATGCGGACGCCTTCGAGCGGAATCGACGGCTCCCTCCCCCGGAGGCGCGACACCGCCAGGTCCACGGCCGCCGCCGCCAACGGAACCCAGTGCGGAAGCTTCCACCGCGGCGACGGGATTCCCGTTATCACCGAGAGCGCGTCGAAAATCTCCTTCAGCGTCATGTTGCGATTGCCGAGAATGTAACGCTCCCCGGGACGGCCGCGTTCCGCCGCCAGCAGATGCCCCTGCGCGACGTCCCGCACGTCGATCAGGTTCAGACCGGTGTCGACGTACGCCGGCATCCGGCGGTTGACGAAATCGAGAATCATCTTGCCGGTGGGCGTCGGCTTGATGTCCCGCTCCCCGACGGGTGTCGAGGGATTGACGATGACGACGGGGAGCCCCCGGGCGGCCCACTCGAGCGCGACGCGCTCCCCCTGGTGTTTGCTCTTCTTGTAGGCGCCGATCAGGCTGTCGGGCGCTACAGGAGTTCGTTCGTCGGCCGGGGATCCGTCGGACGTGCGCCCGAGTGCGCCGACTGAGCTCGTGTGGACGACGCGCTCGACGGCCGAATCCGCCGCCGCGCGCATCAGGTTGTCGGTGCCGGCGACGTTCGAGGCGAAGATCGACTCCGGATTTCGAGTCCCGAGCCGGTAATCCGCCGCGCAGTGGTACACGACGCGGCAACCCCGGACCGCCTCCCTCAGCGCGGGCGGGTCAGTGAGATCCCCGACGGTGATCTCGACGTCCAGCCCGTCGAGATTCGCGCGCCGGCTGCCCGGACGCACCAGGCAGCGCACGGCGATTCCGCGTGCCGTCAGAGCGCGGACGATGTGAGAGCCGACGAAACCGGTCCCCCCGGTGACGAGGTCCATGACGTTTTCGGGGCAGTCCGTTTCCGCCGTCTTCAGACCGCAGGCCGCGGGCGGCGGGCGGCAGGACGCCGCCTCTACCCGAGCAGGTTCCAGGCCGCCAGGCGGAACATGTCCCCGGGCTTCTTCGGAAGCTCCCTCACGACGGAGGCTTCGAATCCGGAGTGCATCGCGCAATTCTGGCAGAGGCTGTCCTTGCGGGACTCCCAGTAGTCCCAGTCTGTCCCGTTCCAGAACTCCTCCCACTCTTCGGAGTACGTTTTGCCGATCAGGTAGCAGGGACCCTTCCAGCCCCGGGGCGTGTACGTCACCGTGCTCCAGGGAGAGCAGTTGTACTCGCGGAGCCCGGCAGCGAATTCGAGAAACATGGGGGTCGAGGTGAGCCGGTACTTCTTCGAGATGGCGAGAACGCGTTTGAACTTGGCCTGGATCTCCGTCCGGGTCAGAAAGATGTCGCGCGTCACCGACTCGTACTGATATCCGGGCGACACGAGCATCCCCTCGACGCCCAGGGACGTCAGGAGCTGGCAGAGCTCTTCGACCTCTTCGACGTTCGTCTCCTTGAAGATCGTCATGTTGGCCATCATGTGGTGGCCGAGTTTCTTACCTTCCTGAATCATTTCGATCGCCTTGTCGAAGACGCCCTCACGGGCACACACGCGGTCGTGCGTCTCGCGCATCCCGTCCAGGTGAACGTTGATGACCAGCCGCTTGTCCGGCGGAATCACCCCGTAGACCTTCTGGTCGAGCAACAGTCCATTCGTGCAGAGGTAGATGTGACGCTTGCGGCGGATGATCTCGGAGACGAGCTCCGGAAGCTCCGGGTAAATCGTCGGCTCGCCCCCGCAGAGAGAGACGATCGGCGCCGCCGAGGTGTCGACCGCCTTCAGGCACTGCTCGAGCGACAGCCGGTCCGCGAGCTTGCCCGTGTGGCGTTCGACCGCGCAGCCGATGCACGCGAGGTTGCACGTGTAGAGAGGCTCCAGCATCAGCACGAAGGGAAAGCGCTTGCGGCCCTGAATGGCGGCGCGCGCCTGGTTTGCGATCGTGCCGGCGGCCAGGTGAAGGGGGAACCTCATGGGGTGGTCTCCTCGAAGTCAGCGGCGGCAGATGCGGAATGACGCGCGGGAAGCCGGCTCCCCGATTCGCGGCGCTCGGGCCGGCGCCGCGCCCGATCATAGAGGGAGAGCGCCCAGAGGGGAAAATACGTGGCGTAGAGGTGGTACCGCAGGTAGAAGACCTTCGGAAAGCCGGTTCCCGTCCAGAACACGTCTTTCCAGGAACCGTCGTAGAGCTGCTGACAGAGCAGGTACGCAACGCCGCGCTCGACGCTATCCGACCCCGCCTCTCCGAGCGACAGGAGCGCCATGAGCGCCCATGCCGTCTGAGAGGGCGTGCTCGGGCCCATCCCCTTCAACGACGGGTCCTCGTACGACCGCGGCAGCTCGCCCCATCCGCCGTCCTCGTTCTGGTGCCTGCGCAGCCAGCTTCCGGCCCGCTGCCAGCGGTCGGCGGAGAGATCGACGCCGGCGCTTGCGAGACCGCGAAGCGCGAGCCAGGTTCCATAGATGTAGTTGCAGCCCCACCGCCCGTACCAGGTCCCGTCCGTCTCCTGCTTCCGGGACAGAAACTCCGTCGCGCGGGAGACCGCCGGGTCCGCCGACCGCCCGAGCTTCTTCAACGCGTCGAGCGTGCGGCCGGTGATGTCTTCACAGCTCGGGTCGATCATCGCGTTGTGGTCGGCGAAGGGGATGAAGGTGAGCACCTCGTTGTCGCAGAGGCGGTCAAACGCTGCCCACCCTCCGTCCGGGTTCTGCATTCCGAGCTGCCACGAAACCCCGCGCTCGATCGCGGCCCGGCGTCGCTCCTCGGCCCGGGGATCGGAAAACCGCAATTCGGCCAGAGCGGCGAGCACTTCGGCCGTGTCGTCCGCGTCCGGGTAGAACTCATTTTCGTATTCGAAGAACCAGCCGCCGGGTGAAACCCCGGGTGCGGCGTACTGCCAGTCGCCGACGCTTCGCACTTCCCGGTCCACGAGCCATGCGCCGCCGCGCAGGAGATCCGGGTCGTCCTCGGGAACCCCCGACTCGCGCAGCGCCAGGAGCGCGAGCGCCGTGTCCCAGATCGGCGAGAAGCAGGGCTGAATGCGGAGCGTGTCGTCCTCTTCGATTTCGAGACGCTCGAGCTCCTCCATCTGAGAGACGAGGGTCGGATGCTCCAGGGGATAACCCAGGCAGCGCATCGCGATGATCGTGTTGACGATCGGAGGGAAGATCGCCCCGAGGCCGCCGCTCTTTTCGAGACGGGCGAGGATCCACGCCTCGGCGGCTCGCAGGGCGCGGTGCCGGAACGGCTTCCAGGGCGAGCGCTCCACGAGCTTCAACGCCCCGTCCACGAGAAAGAAAAAACGACGCCAGAGCCGCTCCCGCAGCGCAGCCCGCCGCCCGGACGCTTGCGCGCGGCGTTGATCGACCCGGAGCTCGTCGATGCGCGCCGAATCGGGCACGGGGCACTGAGGCTTGAAGGCCCAGAGGATCGAGAGCGGCACGACGATCGCACGCGACCACGAGGACATCCGGTAGATGTTGAAAGGGAACCAGTCCGGAAGGAGGACGAGCTCCGGCGGAACCGCCGGGCAGTCCGCCCAGCTCGATTGCCCGAAGACGGAAAGGTAGATCCGCGTGAACGAATTGCAGGCGTCGATTCCGCCGAGACCTCGGATCACTCCCCGCGCGAGGGTCATGTGCGGCGCCTCGGGCAGATCTCCCGCAAGCTTCAGCGCGAAGTAAGCCTTGACCGAGGCGCTGACGTCCGAAGGGCCGCCCGGGTAGATCGCCCAGCCCCCCTCGGGAAGCTGCTGCCGGCGGAGGTATTCGGCCGCTTTGGCAAAACGCGGCTCGTTTGACCGGCCGAGGAAAAAAAGCGTCAGCAGGTATTCGGATTCGAGGATGGAGTCACCCTCGAGCTCACCACACCAGTGGCCGTCCGGGAGCTGGATGGAAAGGAGGTACCGGCGCGCCGCGTCAAGGGCGGACGCGAGGGGAGCGGCGGTCTCCTCCGCCTGCCTTTGCATGGAATCGCTTCTCATACGGTCGCGCTCGCCTCGACCGGGAGGGCGCCCCGGACGGGCCCACCACCGATCGACGTTTCCTTCCGCCCCGCAAAAAGAATCATCAACAAACCTCGAAAGTATACGTTCGCCGAGATGACGAAGATTCAAGGTCCGAAGGCGTACACGAACGGCGATTCGGCCGCCTGGGCCCTCAGGCCGGACGGCGCTCGCGGGCCCGGCCGCGGGACGGCTTCCGGACGGCCGCCGGCGCGTCTCGGGCGGCGAGCGCGGCCCCGAGAAGACCCGCGTCGTCGCCCAGGCGCGAGAGGACGATCCGGGGGGTCCCGAGCTCCGTCGTGAACGCGTGCTCCCGGGCGGTGGCGCTCACGAGCTCGAGGTACGGGCCTTTGAGCGCCGCGGCGACGCCCCCGCCGAGAACGAAGAGCTCGGGCGCGAGGACGTCGAAAAGGTTCGCGATCGCAATGCCCACGTAGCGCGCCGAATTCTCGACCGCCGCGACGACCGGCGGGTCTTGAGCTTCGAACGCCGCCGCAAGATCGCTGCTGTGAAGCCGCTCTCCCTTCCCTCGAACGCGCCGGGCGAGACTCGATTTTTTTCCGTGCTCTACCGCCTTCCGCACGTGCCGGGCGATTCCGGTCTTCGAAGCCTCCCACTCGAGTGTCCCGCGCCGCTCTCCCCGCTTCGCCCGCCGGGCGTCCAGGATCATGTGTCCGATCTCGCCGGCATTGCGGTTCACTCCGTGGACGATTTTTCCGTCCCAGAGCACGCAGCCGCCGACGCCCGTCCCGACCCAGATCCCCACGACGCGGGCCTTCCCGCGCGCGGCTCCGGCCAGAAACTCTCCGTAGACCGCCATGTGAACGTCGTTGTCGAGAACGACGGGAGCGCCGAGCTCGCGCGACAGCCACGGCCCAACCGCGAGCCGCGTCACCGAGATGTTCGGCGTCCGGAGGATCAGGCCGCGCGCCGGATCGAGCGGCCCGGGGGAACCCATGCCGATTCCGGACAGTCGCGCCCGCGACACACCCGCGTCTGCCAGTGCCGAGCCGGCGGTGTCCTTCAGTGCCGACAGGAGTGCCTCGCCTCCTTCCGAAAACGGCGTCGCCGTCTTCGAACGCGAGAGGATCCTTCCACGCGCGGTCACGACCCCCGCCAGGATCTTGCTGCCCCCGAGGTCGATTCCGAGGAAGAGGTCTCGGGCGCTCATCGAGGCGGTGGCGCGCTGCCGGCGGGAACGGGGAGCCGGCTCTTCGGGATCCGAACGAGGACGGTGTACTGCGGGTCGACCATCTGGGCGATCGGGGCGCGAGAGTTCTGCGAGACGAACTCGTAGGCGTCCATCTCGGCGAGGCCCGTCTTCTCGCGGACCCACGCGACCATGTCCTTGAAGGCGACCCGCGCGGCGTCTTCGAGCGGCCGCCCGGCGCCGACGGACATCATCCATTCCGCGTTTTCGATTCGCGGCCACGGCGTCTCCCGGCCCTTCACGAGATCGACGGTGAGCGTCACGTTCATGGCTCCCTCGATGGCCGTCCCGATGATCTCCCCGTCGCCCATGGCGTAGTGACCGTCGCCGAAGGAGAAGAGCGCTCCGGGGACCCGGACGCCCAGGTAGACGGTATTGCCCGCGCGCACCTCCGGGCAGTCCATGTTGCCGCCAAAATTGTCGGGCACGACGGTCGAGCGCACTTCGCCGCCCGACGGCGCCACCCCGAGGCAGCCCAGAAACGGCGCGAGCGGAACTTCCCAGGAGAGCTTCCCGTCCTTCGATCGGGTCTTCGCGACGCCTCGCCCGCGGTCGACCTCATAGAACCAGGCGGTCTCCGGCAGATCCGGTCCGAGCACCGCGGTGCGGTCGGTCCCGTTCAGCGCGCCGAAGCCGGGGAAGAAGGAGGAGATCCCGACGTCGCGGGCGGGCTCGAGCTTCTCGATACGGATCGCCAGCGTGTCGCCCGGCTCGGCTCCCTCGACGAAAAAGGGACCGGTCTGCGGGTTGTCGTGGCCGGGAGGGATCACCTTCGTCGGCAGCTGGTCCGGCCGGGTTACGGCGCCGTCGTAACAGTCCTCGGTCCAGCTGACCAGCCGCGTCCCGGGCCGGATTCGCCGGATTGGCGGGGCGCCTCCGAACGTGTAACGCAGCTCGGCGTGCGCCGGGCGGTACTCGACAGTGGGACGGCCCCCTCCCGGGGCCGGGGTCGGCGCCGGAGAGATTGCCGCGAGAACCGTCAGCCCCAGCCAGAAAGGTCCCATGCCGTCTCCTGAAGCGCGCAGTGTACGCGGGCGCCCGCCGTCGTTCAAAAAGCCCGCCCTTCAAAAACCCCGATAGGATCCGCGGGGCATGACGAGATCTCGACCGAACGGCGGGGAAAAAAGGGGCCGTATCTCCGGCGGTTTCCTCGCGGTCATCATTTTCAAGATTGTGAAAGGCGCGGCCTTCGTCGTCCTCGGCATCGCTGCGCTGAAGCTCTCCCGGTCGGGAGAAATGCCGACCGCGGTACAAATCGCGAAGTTCCTGAGCGTCTCCCGGGAGAACGAGCTCGTGCATCGAATGGCTGACCTGATCCGGGGGCTGACGCCGGCGCAGGCCACGGCGGCGGGCATTGCCTCGCTCGTCGTCGCGGCAGTATTCTTCGTCGAGGGCGTTTTGCTCGCGGCCCGCGTCTGGTGGTCGACCTACCTGACGATCACGCTGACGGCGCTCGGAATCCCCCTCGAGCTCTATGAGATCTATCATCGCCCCGATTCGGTGAGGCGCTACCTGCTCCTCGCCGTCAACCTGGGGATCCTCATCTTTCTCTGGACCCGCAGAAACGAATTCCGGCAGTACCGCGGCGTTCGAAGGAAGAAAGCCGCGTAACCTCGCGGCAGTCGCCCCCGACGCGCGTTAAGGGAAGCGTCGGGCGAGCCAGCTCTCCACCTCTTCCGGGTGGTAGCCGAACGGGCCGGGCTTTCCCTTGTAGACGATCTTCCCGCGCTCATCGACGATGTAGAAGCGCTCGGGCCACCCGGCGTACGCGGAGTTGCCCGGGTTCTCCATCGGGTCGACGGCGAGCGTCACGTCGTATCGAAACCGGCGCGCGAAGTCGTTCGCGATGGCGAGCCGTTGCGCGAGCGTCCTCGGCTGCGCGTAGCAGACGTTCTCCTTTTCGTTGGAGGTCATCTGCCACTCATCCTCCGGATGCGCCTCGCGGATGTAGATCGTCAGAAAATCCGCCCGGCCGGCGTACCGATGGGCCAGGTTCCGCACCCGCTCGACCGAGCGGCGGAAGGGCGGTCAGGTGTAGCTGCCGAAGACGAGAACCAGGGGCCGGGAACCGATCTTCTCCGAGATCCGCACGGGCGTCACGCCGTCGAGACCGACGAGCTGGACGTCGGGCGCCGCGTCTCCGAGCTTCAACCGGCCTTCTTCCCGCTTGTCGTAACGGATCATCCCGATCACGTTGCGGGGACCGACGACCGCGACCCCCGCCGCGACCCCGGCGACCACCAGAATGCCGGCGCCGATCGCCACTTTTTTCCAGGTCCGCACGCGCGGAGCTTATACGGGGACGGGTCCCAACGAGACTGGACCGGCGCACCAGGGGTTCGCGGCCTGCCCTCTCGCCTCCTCCGCACTAGAATCCGGGCATGGAGCGTAACGCGCCGTGAGGGCGCTGGTGCTGGAAGACGACGTCCGGCTGCGCTCCCTCGTCATCCGGACCCTGACGCGCGCGGGACTCGCGTGCGACGAGGCCTCCCGCGTCGAAGAGGCGGACGAGCTTCTTTCGGTCCACGAATACGACCTTCTCGTGCTCGACCGCCGGCTGCCCGACGGCGACGGCCTCTCGGTCTGCCGCGCGGCTCGAAAAAACGGGTTCTCCCGGTCGATCCTGATGCTGACGGCGCGGGACGACGCCGAGTCGATCGTCGAGGGGTTGTCGGACGGCGCGGACGACTATCTCGGAAAGCCCTTCGACCTGGAGGTCCTCGCGGCCCGCGCCCGCGCGCTCCTCCGCCGCAATACCGAGCGCCCTTCGATTGAGCTTTCCCTCGGAGATCTCCGGCTGCAGCCGGGAAAACGGACCGCGGAGCGCGACGGGAATCCGCTCTCGCTCACCGCGCGGGAGTTCACAATTCTGGAGAGCCTGATGCGCCGGCCCGGGGGCATCCTGTCGCGAGAGGAAATCCTTGAACAGGCATGGGGCGAACGCGAAGAGCCCATGAGCAACACGATCGACGTCCTGATCGGACGGCTGAGAAAGAAGATCGACTCGCCGGGGAAGCCGTCGCGCATCGAGACCGTCCGGGGGATGGGGTACCGGCTCCGGTGAAATTTCCCTTTCACTTCGAGCGCGCGCGGACGCGGCTCGCGATCTCCGGGGCGCTTCTGTGCGCGCTCTTTCTGTCGCTTCTCGCGTGGGGCGCGCGCACCTCGGTCCGAGCGAAGACGTACGCGGACATCGACGAGGAGCTCTACACTCTCGCGGTGGCGCTCGGCTCGAGCTTCGAGCTCGAGGGCCTCGAAGAATCCAAGCGCGACACCCTGAAGGCCGGGCTCGAGGTCAATGCCTTCGAGTTCCGTCTCGCGAATCATTCCGCGATCCTCTTCCGCGAGGACACGCCGGTCGCCGCATCCGGCAACCTGCTGAAGACACGGCTCCCGGGCGGAATCAGCCCCTACCGCGACCGCCCGGAAGTTCCCTATTCCGCGGTCGAGCCCTACAGCGGACAGAACCGGATGTGCCGGTTCCTGGTCACGCATCTGCAGGGAAAGGCGCACGGCGCGACACTGGTCCTTTTCCGGTGGATCGGTCCGAACCTGCGGAGTCTCAGGCGGCTCGACCGCGCTCTCGCCGGGTTCGTCCTCCTGGGATTTCTCGGGACCGCCGGGATTCTCGCCGGCGTCGTCACGCGCGCGCTGAAGACGGTCGAGGAAGTGACCGCGACGGCCGAAGCGGTCGAGGCGACAGACCTCTCCAAACGCGTCCGCGTCCGGAAGGGACGAGGCGAGGAATTCCGGCGCCTCGCCGCAGTGATCAACTCTCTTCTGGAGCGGCTCGAGCTCGCGTTCCGGGCGCAGAAGCGGCTGATCGCGGACGCGGCGCACGAGCTGAAGACCCCGACAGCGGTCCTCGTCGGCGAGGCGCAGGAGGCGCTCCGGCCGGACGCGACCCCGGAGGAGCGAAGGGAATCTCTCGAGACGATCGAGCGGGTCTCGCGCGGCCTGGCCCGCGAAGTCGACGCCCTGCTGCTGCTCGCGCGCGGCGACGCGGCCGCCCCGTCGCGCCGCGCCCCCCTCGACCTGGGCGAGCTGGTCGAGCAGGCGGTCGAGGCGACGGAGCCCCTGGGCGGGCCTCGCGGCGTGCGCTGCGCGTTTCACCGCATCGCACCGGCCCGGGTAAACGGCGATCCCGCGGGACTCCAGCGCCTGGCCTCCAATCTGATCTCGAACGCCGTTCTCTACTCCTCGCGCGGAAGCGTCGTCGAGATCGCTTCAGGCTCCGACGGCCGCGAGGCGTTCCTGGAAGTCCGCGACCGCGGCCCGGGAATCGCGCCCGAGGAACGGGCGAGAATCTTCGACCGGTTTGTCAGGCTCGATTCGGCGCGCGCGGAAAACCCGGAGGGCTCGGGCCTCGGCCTCGCCATCGTCGAGCAGGTCGTCCGCGCGCACCAGGGAAGGATCGAAGTGGAAGACCGCCCGGGCGGCGGAGCGATCTTTCGAGCCGTCCTCCCGGCTTGCGAGCCAGAAATCGCGGCAGCCCCTATCACCGCCGCCGCGTCGTAAAACTCCGAGGCCCGGCCTTCCTGCGGCTAATCCTCCGCCCGCAAATGTGTCCACCATGTCTCCGAACACCTGTCCACCATGTGTCCGGGCTGAAGACTCCCCGAGCGCGGGGAGAGGGAGCAGAGCTGCGCTTCCGGCAGCTGGTGGCCAAGCTCGCATCGAGAGGAGTCTCCCGACCAGAGGGAGGGAGGAGCCTCTCGATGCGG
>JBDTRB010000042.1:0-29603 GCA_039931865.1 Acidobacteriota bacterium
CGATGACTCAGGACGGGGCGGTGACGCTCGGGACGGTGACGGGACTGACGGCGACCGGCAATACGAACAACGCGATCGAGATCCGGGCATCGACCCCCGGCGCGAACACGACGTGGAAGAACGTGGGGCTGCCCTTCGTCGTGACCGGCGACATCTACGTACAGGGAGCGGCGACGCCGGTGCTGACGGTCCAGCCGGGCGTGACGGTGAAGTTCAACGCGAACGCGACGCTGTATATCGGCTACAACCCGTCGGGAGGACTCCTGGCGGTGGGGACGGCGGTGCAGCCGATCGTGTTCACGGCCAACACCGCGACGCCGACCCCGGGCTACTGGCGGGGCATCTGGCTGTGGACTTACGCCGCTGCGACTTCTCAGATTGCGTACGCGACGGTGAGCTACGCGGGGGTCGCCAGCGGCGCCGGCGGCCTTCATGTCAGCTCGACGACTCCCGCTCTGCTCGATCATCTCAACCTGACTTCCAACGCCTATGCAGGAATCAGCCTGAGCGGAAGCTCCCCTCGGATCTCCAATTGCAACTTCGTCGGCAACACGAACGGAATCGTCAACCAGAGCGCGACACAGCTCATCGATGCGCGACTGAACTGGTGGGGGTCCTCGACGGGGCCGTCGAGCTCCGGACCGGGGACGGGCCAGCCGGTCACGACGGGAGTGAAATTCGAGCCGTGGCTAGGCGCGTCTTCGACCGCGCCGCAATGGTTCTCCTCGTTTGGGCTGGGAAACAGAACGTTCAACCCCACTCTGGCGATCTTCGCGAACTTCAGTTTTCAGACCCCGCTTTCGGGGAACTGGACCGTCAAGATCTTCAACACCGGGAACGCGCTCGTGCGGACGATTTCGGGTACCGGGTCCGCGAATGCTGCCTCCTGGGATGGGAAGAACGGTTCCGGAGTATTGCAGCCGAACGGCATCTATTCCTATCAGGTCGACAGTCTGGCCGGATCCCAGGGCGCCTCGCCAGCGGTGGGGGGCGTCGTGATGGATACGACCCGGCAGCTCGCCGTCTCAGGATTTGGACTCACCCCCGCGTTTTTCAGCCCCAACGCGGACGGGGTCCAGGACACGACAACCGTCTCGGGAGTCGCGAGCTTCGACGGCGCCACCTGGACTCTCCGC
Organism: Acidobacteriota bacterium; assembly: GCA_039931865.1. Taxonomy (GTDB): domain Bacteria; phylum Acidobacteriota; class Thermoanaerobaculia; order UBA5066; family Gp7-AA6; genus JALYUA01. Next base: position 1,137 of record JBDTRB010000042.1, read on the forward strand.
GTCAGGACGGGCGGCGGGACGGTGGTCCGAACCATCTCCGGCGCCGCCACCCCGACGGTCTCGTGCGTGTGGGATGGCCGCAGCGACGCAAATGCGATTCAGCCCGAGGGCACCTACACACTCGAGCTCACGGTGGTGGACGGATCGGCGACCTCCATTTCGAGCGGGCCGGCGGTGCTGGACGTCACTCCGCCCGTCAGCGCTATCTCAGCCCCTTCCGCCGGCGCGACCCTCTCCAACGTCTATCAGAGCGGTTCCTCGAACGTTGCCGTGACGGGCACAGCGACGGATACCAACCTCCAGGCGTGGACGCTCGAGTGGGGCACCGGGTCGAACCCGTCCTCCTGGAACAGCATCTCGGGAGCCGCGACGCCGGTTTCCTCCGGCGCTCTCGGCTCATGGGCCACACAGGCAAACCCGAACGGCTCTTACACGCTTCGAGTGGTGGTCAACGACAAAGCCGGCAACCGGACCACCGCCACCCGGACTCTTCCCGTTTCCAACTTCTCGGTTTCCAACACCATCTATCAGTTCAACGGAACGACCGGCGGCACGGTCGCCTACACATCGGTCGTCCCCTTCACACTCACAGAAACGCTGTTCATCAAGAATGCCGCAGGCCAGACGGTCCGCACGATCTTCAGCGGCAGCCGCCTCGCGGGCACGTTCGTCGACAGCTGGAACGGGCGCAACGACGCAAACGCGCTGGTCCCTGACGGTCCTTATTTCTATTACGCGACGGCGACATCCGGTACCAGCGCGATGACATGGGACCTGACGAATCAGTACCTGAACGATCTTTTGATCGACGTGACCGGGGCTCTCTACAACAACGGACACGTCGTTCAGCAGCCCTTCAACAATCAGCCGATGCCTCTCACCTACTCTTTCGGCAGCACGAATCGTCCCGCCCGGGTCTGGTTCTATTTCAGCCCCAACGTGGGGTATCTGCAAACGTTGAACGCGATGCCGGATCCTTCCGGCTGTTCCATACCTCCCGACTTCTGCATGCCCGCGGGCGAGTACCAGGAATCGGGGACGTTCACGGTGACGTGGCCTGGCCTCGATCCGGCGGGGGTTCTCCGCAAGGACATCAAAGCCATCGTTCTGGAGCTGCGGACGGATACCTTCTCGAAGAACGCCGTTGTTCTTTTCGGCAGCAAGCCCGTGCTGACCAATCTGAGGGTGGATCCTCCCTCCTACGGGCCCGCGGGCGGCAACCAGGTCGTGTCATTCGACGTGACGACGTACCAGACTGCTCCGGTGAGCGCCACGGTCACCTTTCGCAATCAGTCGTCGATGTCGGTGCTTCGGACGCTCACGGCGGCCTCGCAACCCCCGGGGCACATCTCGATTCCATGGGACGGGCACGCCGATAACGGGATGTGGGTCGCGCCCGGTTTCTACACGGTCACTCTCACCATCACGGATCCGATCGGAAATCAGAGGACGAGCCAGGTCCTGACTGACATCGAGTATTGAGGTGAACATGACAACCGGCCAGCTCGTCCGATCCCGTCCCCGATCCCGTTTTCTTCCGATGGCCCTCTGGGTCGCCGCCGCCGCTGTCCTGGGCCAGCCGCTGATTGCCGCCCCGAAAGTGATTTTCTGTGGATCGGCGCCGGCGCCTCCCCCCGGGACTCCCCCGGGCGGCCCGCCGCCGCCCTGCGGGACCGGATGTGGAGCTCCATCCGCCGGTGGCGGATCCGGCGATTCCCCTTCCGGGAGTGCCGGTGCGGGCGAAGACGGGGCCGGCGCCGGGAATTCCTCGAGCGGCACTTCGGCCGGGGAAGCCGGCGGGTCCGGGAGGGGCTCGCCGGTCTATGTGATCAACGGAAATTTTGTGACGCAGGCATCGGATCTTTCCCTCCCGACGGCGGGCTTCCCTTTGACAGTCCGACGGGTCTACAACAGCGGCCGCCCGGGCGTCGGCCCGTTCGGGGTGGGCTGGACGTCGACGATCACAGTCAAGTTGTTCCGGGCGGAGTACCTGTATTCGGCACCCTCCACGAGGCGGGTCGAAGCTGAGATCTCGGCGGCCGACGGGTTCCTGTTCCGATTCCAGGAGAATGCGGATGGAGTCACCTATATGGCGCCTGCCGGACGGCGCGACGTGCTCGTCCGGAACGGTGACGGCACTTACGACCTGACAGAGCAGGGGACCAGGTCGCGCGACCATTTCGCTGCCGACGGCCGCCTGCTCTCCTTCACGGACGACTTCGGGAACCTCCTGAATTTCGCCTATGACGGGGCCGGCCGGCTGACCGCCGTGTCCGATGCGTCCGGCTCGGGCCGGTACATCAACGTTTTCTATGGTGCGAACGGCCGAATCAGCTCTCTTCAGGATTCCGCGAGCCGCCAGGTCCAGTACACGTACGACGCCGCCGGGATGCTCACGAGGGTCGTCGACGCCGCGGGAAGAACGACGAACTATGGCTATGCGACGACACCGATCGGGCAACTCCTCTCATCCGTTTCCGATGGCTTCGGGCGGGTGGCGAGCACGATCGCCTACGACACGGCCGCGCACGCTTCGACCGTTTCAGAGAATGGCGAAACCTACACGTACACCTACAACTTCAACGGAGCCCCCAATCGGACCAACAAGCAGGCCGCAGGGACGGACAACCGCTGGCAATTCGTTTATACGCCCGAGGGCCAGATTACGGATCGCATCCGGATCTACGGCAGCCTCAATACGACGGGTCCGACGATCCATACAGACTACAATCCCGACTTTTCCGTAGCGCAGATCACCGACGAGGTCGGGGTGAAGACCGCCTATACGTACGACGTCAATGGCCGGGTGGCGTCGGTCACGCGGGATTTTCAGGGGCCCCAGGCGATTCGATTCGATTATTCCTACGACCCGGCATTCCCGAACAAGGTGATCTCCGTCACTCCGAAGGATCCCTCGACAGGTCAGGTCAATCGCGACTGGCAAGAGACGCGGTACGACTACCACCAGGCCGGCGCGCCCGCTCCCGGAACGCTCTATCACACCTACCGAGTGCGGACAGACGGTTCCTCGGAGACGCTCTCGGCGAATCTCTATGACTCCAGGGGGCAGCTCACGCAGACCACGACCGCCGCGGGCGGCCAGACGGACTACGCGTACGACGCAGCGGGGAATCTGGCGACGGTGACGAGGCCGTCCAACAACGACGGTGGCATTCGGGTCGTCACGACGTATACGTACGACCTGGCTGGTCGGGTCACGCGTGTGACTGATCCCCTTGGCCGTGCCACGACATATGTCTATGATGGCGCCGATCGCGCGGTGTCTGTCACCCTTCCGAAACCTTCGGTTGGCTTCCCTATGAACTTCACCACGACGTATGTGTATGACGGCTACGACTCGGTCACCGGGCTCGTGTTCACGAGTGTCACCGACCCGAACGGCCGGGTCACGAGGCAGGGCTACGACCCTTGGGGCCGGATCCGAAAGAGCGTGAATGCACTGGGCAACGCGACGACGTACACGTATGTCCAAGGCGTTTTGCGGTCGGTCCAGGACGCAAACGGGAACCTGACGACATTCACCTACGACGACCTGAGCCACGTCCTGCTCCGAACGGACCGCCCCGACGGGACGCCCCACAGATATGTCTACACAGCGGACCGCCTGCTGGCGGAGGACTACCCGCCGACGAACTGGCGCCTCTCGACCTACGATCGTTTGAAGCGCTTGGTGCGGCTACAGACGCCCGGTACGACGTACTCCTACACCTACGTGGGCCAGAAGCTGACCCAGGTCATAGACAATCTGGACGCAGGCATCGGCGATATCCAGACGCATACGTACGGCTACGACCCCTCGTACCGGCTGTCTCAGAACGTCCAAGGCTCGCAGGGAACGCTCTCCTACACGTACACCCCGGAAGACGCGGTGGCGAGCTACGCGGTGCAGGGAGGCCCGACAACGACGCTGACGTATTACCCAGACGGCTCGGTGAACACCATTGCGTGGACGCCGGTGGCGGGGCTTTTCAAGTACCGGTATACCCTGGCGGGGCAATACCAGCAGGTGACGTTTCCCAACGGCTCGTCGCGCGTCTATTCCTACGACGACCAGGACCGCCTCCTGCAGCTGGCCCACACCGACCCCGTCGCGGGCAACCTTGCCACGTACGGGTACGGCTACGACCTCAACTACACGACCGGGGCGTACACGATGCTCGGACAGCGAGTATCGATGATTGCCACGGTGCCGGCGCAGGGCTTTTTAAATCATTTGACGAAGTACGAGTACGACCCGCACTACCAGCTGACCAAGGCGACGTACCCCAACGTGACGCCGTTCAACGGGGAGATCGACGCTTGGACGTACGACGGGATCGGCAACCGGACTACAAGCGCGGTGAACGGAGCGGTGACGGCCTATACGTACGCGACGGTGACTGGAAACCCGGGCAACTGGCAGAGGCTCTTGAGCGACGGAGCGAACACATACACGTACACCGCTAACGGTGATACGGCAACGCGCAGTGGCCCGGCAGGGAACCTTACCTTCGGCTGGGGCTGGGAGAACCGGCTGGTCGGGATCAGCGGCGCGGTTGCCGCGGCGTACCGGTATGACCACGAGGGGCGGCGGATCAGCAAGGCGACGGGAGGTCCCACGACTAACTACCTGTACAACGGACTCAATCTGATTCAGGAAAGCGGAGCGACGTCGGCGGGCTACCTGTTCGGGCCGGGCATCGACGAGCCGCTGGCGATGAGCCGCGGAGGGCAGACGTATTACTACTCGGTAGATGCGCTGGGCTCCGCGGTCCTGGTTACGAACGCCGGAGGAACGGTCCAAAATAAATACGTCTACGACGCGTGGGGCGAGGTCAAGGCACAGGCGGTCACGCTCGTGAACCCGTTCGTCTACACCGGCAGAGAGCAGGGTGAAGCGGGAACGCTGTTCTATCGAGCACGCTTTCTGACCCCGGCTATCGGACGGTTTCTGCAGGGTGATCCGTTAGGTGGCGGTCGGGGAATGGGTCGCTTCAACTATCTACAAAATGATCCGATCGACATGAAGGACCCATTCGGACTTTTCGCGGTTAGTACAAATTGCAAACAGTCCCCGTTCCAAGGCCCCGTACAGGCAGGAATTGCAGATCTATGTGGGTCCCGCACCGCCCCGGGATCGCCCTGCGACCGAGCCCTTCGAAATATAAGTAGTGCAATGACCGGAGACCCGAATACTATCCCGGGCTGTTATAAACGCATGTGCCAAGGGCGAACCGTCGGGATTGATTGCGATCCGAAGTGCCCGTCGTGCGCGCGATCGGCCGCGGCTGAGGGGATAGTGCTTGGTCCTGGCAATCCGGGCTGCCCCAACCAACCACCGAATCCGGTCAATAACTTCCAAGGCGGAGGGTCCGGTCAGCCGATTGGTATAGGCGAAACGATTTTTCATGAGACGTTTCACTGGTGTGCGACGTGGACGGAGCCGAGTGCTTCGGATCCAGTCGCGAGCTATTTTCGGTACGCTGAAGCGGCATGCTACGGATGGCGCGACACTGGAGCGCCGCCTGTTCGTAACCGCTGATGCGTGCGTCAAGGTTACTCCTGGGCGTCCTGGCCGCGGTGAGTGCCTTGGCGTATAGCGTCCCTTTGGGTGGTTGCCAGTGCGGACAGGTGGCCGGCGCCGCTGAGGCACTCATAATAAGTCCGTCTGTCTTCGAGGGTCGCGTCGTGCGAATTCGGCCTTTCGAACGACGTTTCCTTCTTCGGAAGCAGCAAACGGTCGTAAAACTGTACCAGGTTGTGTTTCGGGTGCATCGATTTTGGCGGGTTCGTACACCCGCCGAGATCTCCGTCGTGGTTGGGTATTCAAACTGCGATTCCGATTTTCGAGCTGGGGAGATGTATCTCGTATTTGCAGAGTTTGCCGCATGGGGAAATGGCGAATTGACGTCCTCAAAATGCGGTCCGACAGGACCTTCAACATCGTCGGCTGGTAGCTTCCATGTTCTAGGGTCGGGTCTGGCAATCGCTGACGACGTTCGCTAAGGGCAAACGAGCTGGAACGCTTGGGAGGCCGCTCGCGTATTGAGGTCTCTTTCGGGCAAATGAGAGATAATCAGTCATGACTGAACGGTACATACGGGCTATGTTTCTATCCCTCGTTACAATTGGAAGCCTACCCGTCCCGAGCACCGCGCAGCCTTTCGGCGCGTTTGTGGTGTTGACGGGGGCGAATGGCTACGTTGAGGTACCGAACAGTGCCGCGATCAGCGTCGCGGGCGAGATGACGATTGAAGCGTGGGTGAACATCACGCCGTCTGGCGGGTGTCGGAGCCTTGTCGGAAAGAACTTCGCCAGTTCGTACTGGATCGGCGTGTGCGGGACGACAATCCGGTCACAGAGCTCCGGTCCGACCACGGCCCGCGAGGGCGGCGCCGTCGAAGACGCCCGCTGGACGCACATCGCGGTGGTCTTCGGCAACGGACTCCGGAAGCATTACGTCAACGGCGAAGAGCGGGCATCCTTCGCGGAGACCGTGCCGCTCGGCGTGAGTTCGTCCCCTCTGCGCATCGGGAGCGACGTCTCCTGGGCGTTCACGCCCACCGGCTGCATCGATGAGCTTCGCCTCTGGAATGTCGCCCGGACCAAGGCGCAGATCCGCTCCACGATCAACACGACGGTTCACAGCCCGACGCCGGGACTCGTCTCCGTCTGGGCATTTGACGGCGCCGGAAACGACCTGGTGGGAGGGCAGAACGGCACGGGCGTCGGTCAGTACTCCTTCCAGTTTCCTCCGGCCGTGGGGCACTGCGATCCCGGCCCCCACGTCCTCTGCCTCCAGAATCGGTTCGCTGTCGCGGTCGAGTGGCGCGATTTCGCGGGGAACGTGGGAGACGCCACCGTCGCGTCGTGCGGGACTTCAGACAGCGGTCTCTACTGGTTCTTCAGCCCTCAGAACGTCGAGATGCTGGTCAAGGTGCTGAACGGCTGCACGTTCAACGACCGGTACTGGATTTTCGCGGCTGCGACGACAAACGTCGGATTCCGGCTCGAGGTGCTCGACGTGCAACGCAACGACAGCCGGATCTACTTCAATTACCTGGGGGAGAGTGCGCCCGCTGTCACCGACGCGGCGGCCCTGCAGACCTGCCCGTAGGGGGCGCAGAGCAGACTGGGGTCACGCTGGCCTGGCCTCGTACTTCAGTCATCACTCGATTTATTAAAAGGCCAATTTCAGCGCGCGGCTAGAATCCCGGCCGTGCGTAAGGACTTCCTGCCGTTCGCCCGTCCCTCGATCGGGGACGAAGAGATCGCGGAGCTCATCGATACCCTGAAGTCCGGCTGGATCACGACAGGGCCGAAGGTCGAGCGGTTCACGAAGGAGTTCGCGGAGTACGTCGGCGGGCGCTACGCCGTTCCCGTCTCGTCCGCGACCGGCGGCCTCCACGTCGCGCTCCTGGCGCTCGGTGTCGGTCCCGGAGACGAGGTCATCACGACCCCGATGACGTTCGTCGCGACGCTCAACACGATCGTGCACTGCGGGGCCGTTCCCGTGCTGGTCGACATCGACAGGGCGACCCTGAACATCCGCGTCGGAGAGATCGAAAAGAAGATCACGCCGCGCACGAAGGCAATCCTCCCCGTTCACTACGTCGGGCAGGCCGCGGACCTCGACCCGATCCTGGAGATCGCCGCCCGGCGCGGGGTCGCCGTGCTCGAAGATGCGGCGCACGCGGTCGGCTCCGAGTATCGGGGCCGGAAGATCGGGTCGTTTCCGACGACATCGATTTTTTCGTTTCACCCGAACAAGAACATGACGACGGGCGAGGGCGGGATGGTGGTCACGTCGGACGAGGCCGTGTTCGAGAAGGCATCGCTCCTGAAATTTCACGGGATGGACCGGGAGGCCTGGAAGCGGTTCGCGAAGGCGGGAAGCCCGCGCTACGACGTCGCGCTTCCGGGGTTCAAGTACAACATGATGGACATCCAGGCGGCGCTGGGGCTCCACCAGCTGAAGAAGCTCGAAGGATTCCTGGTCGAGCGCGAGCGTCTCGCTCGCCGCTACGACAGCGCGCTCGGCGGCGTCGCGGGGTTGATCCTCCCGAAACCGGTCCCTTACCCGGTGCGTCATGCCTGGCATCTGTACACCCCGCTGGTGGACGTCGACCGTCTGAGGATCGGCCGCGACCAGTTCATGGCGGAGCTGAAGGCCCGGAACATCGGGACCGGCCTGCACTACACGGCCGCGCACGAATTCTCTTATTACGCGGAGCGATTCGGATGGCGGCCGGACGACTTCCCGGACGCGCACTTCGTCTCCGAGCGGATCGTCTCGCTGCCGCTCTTTCCCGGGCTGACCGACGAGGATCAGGATGACGCGATCGACGCGATCCGGCACGTCCTGACCGCGTTTCGGGGCTGACGGGCCGGCTTCCGGCTGACAGCCGGCAGCTGACACCTGACAGCTGACAGCCGACAGCTTAAGATCGCCTCCGCGAATGAAAACTCCGGGCCGGACTCCATGAAGGTCTCGGTCGTCGTCCCCGTCTACAACGAGCAGGCGAACCTCGACGAATTCTTTCGCCGGACGCTCGCCGTCATGGACGGCCTCTCCGCACCCTACGAGCTTCTCGTCGTCGACGACGGGAGCCGGGACCGATCCCTCGGCATCCTGAAGGCCTGGGCCGCGCGGCGGCCCGACGTCATCCGTGTGCTCGAGCTCTCGCGAAACTTCGGTCAGCATCCGGCGATCCTGGCTGGCTTTCGGGACGTGACGGGCGACGTGATCGTGACGCTCGACGCGGACCTCCAGAATCCGCCCGAGGAGATCCCGAAGCTGCTTGCGAAGGTTGAAGAGGGCTACGACGTGGTTGGAGGAGTTCGGGTGTCCCGGCAGGACTCGTTCGCCCGGAGATTCGCTTCCCTGATCGTCAACCGGATCACGGTCGCGATCACCAGAATGCGGCTGACGGACTTCGGCTGCATGCTGCGGGCGTACTCCCGTGACGTCGTCGACGAGATCAACCGCACCGAGGAAGCGGCGACGTTCATCCCCGCGCTCGGGCAGAGTTTCGCGCGCAACCCGACCGAGATCGAAGTCGCACACGCACCCCGCACCGGCGGCGAATCGGCGTATTCGCTGTATCGGCTGATCCGACTGAACTTCGACCTGATGACGGGCTTCTCCTCCGTGCCGCTTCAGCTCTTCGGCATTCTCGGCACTCTCGTTGCGCTCGGGGGCATCGGCTTCGGCCTTTTCCTTTTCGTCCGCCGGCTGATCGTCGGGGCAGAGGTTGAGGGTGTCTTCACGCTGTTCGCCATCCTGTTCACGCTTCTCGGGATCGCCATGGCGGGACTGGGGATCGTCGGCGAGTACGTCGGGCGCATCTACGAACAGGTGCGCGGTCGCCCGCGCTTTTCGGTGCGGCGCGCCTGGGGCCTCCGTGGCGAGGCTGCCCCCCCTCGCGTCGAATCGGCCCCGCCGGGTTCTGCGGGAGCGGGACCGAAGGCGGCGGCCGAGACCCCTGCGGCCAACGCCTCTCCGGCGGTCCCGCGTTGACCCGCGTCGCGGTCTTCGCGTACTCCGACACGGGGCACGCGTGCCTGAAGGCCCTGCTCGACCGGAGCGCCGACGTCGTGTTCGTCGCGACGCATGCGGACGATCCTAAAGAAGCGCATTGGTTTCCGAGCGTCGCCGAGCTCGCGCGGTCGCGCGGGATCGAGCCGGAGATCGTGGATGACCCGCGCGCGCCGGGACTCGCCGAGCGCATCCGCTCCGCACGCCCGGATCTCCTGTTCTCCTTCTACTACCGGGGGCTGCTTCCCGACGCGGTCCTCCGGCTGCCGTCGCTGGGGGCTTTCAACATCCACGGTTCGCTCCTCCCCCGGTTCCGCGGACGCGCGCCCGTGAACTGGGCCGTGCTGAAAGGCGAGACCGAGACGGGCGCGACGCTGCACGCCATGACCTCACGCGCCGACGCCGGCGACATCGTGGACCAGCAGACGGTTCCGATCGGACCCGACGACACGGCTCTCGAGGTGCAGCGGCGCGTCACGGCGGCCGCGGTCGCGGTGTTGACACGCCGCCTGGGAGAGCTTTCCGCGGGCCGGGCGCCCCGGGTCCCGCAGGACGAGTCCCGGGCGACGAAGTTTCCGCGCCGCGGGCCGGAAGACGGGCGGATCGACTGGTCCTGGAGCGCCCGGCAGGTCCACGATCTGGTCCGTGCCGTGACGCACCCGTGGCCCGGCGCCTTCACCGATATTTTCGGAGGTAAGGCGACGCTCTGGAAAACGTCCGTGCCGAACCTCGGCGCGCACGACAACTTCCCCGGCCAGATCCGAACCGAAGCGGGCCGGCTGTACGTCGCCTGCGGGGACGACCGATACGTGGAGGTCCTGGCGCTGCAGCGCGAAGGAGAGGACGAAATGGAAGCCAGCCGGTTCATCGCGGAAATGGTGACGCCATGAGGGTGCTCATCCTCGGCGTCAACGGATTCATCGGCAATGCCCTGACGGAACGGATCCTCGGCACGACCGACTGGGAGGTGTCCGGCCTCGACATCGGCAGCGACAAGATCGCGCCTTTTCTCGGGCACTCCCGCTTCACGTACCTCGAAGGCGACATCGCGATCAACAAGGAGTGGATCGAGTACCAGATCAAGAAGTGCGACGTCGTGCTCCCGCTCGTCGCGATCGCGACCCCGGCCGCGTACGTTCGCAACCCGATCGCGGTCTTCGAGCTCGACTTCGAGGAGAACCTGCGCATCGTCAAACAGACGGTCCGCTACAAGAAGCGCGTCGTGTTCCCTTCGACGTCGGAGGTGTATGGGATGTGCCCGGACCCCGAGTTCGACGAAGAGCGCTCGACACTCGTCTACGGTCCCATCCACAAGCAGCGGTGGATCTACTCCTGCTCGAAGCAGCTTCTCGACCGCGTGATCTGGGCGTACGGGATGGAAGAAGGTCTCAAGTTCACGCTCTTCCGGCCGTTCAACTGGATGGGACCGCATCTGGACGACGTCGATTCGCCGAAGGAGGGCTCGAGCCGCGTCCTCACGCAGTTTCTCCACAACATCCTGTACGGCGAGCCGATCAAGCTCGTGGACGGCGGGACCCAGCGCCGGTCCTTCACATACATCTCGGACGGCATCGACTGCCTCATGAAGATCCTCGAGAATCCGAACGGCGCGGCGGACGGCGGAATCTTCAACATCGGAAACCCCGCGAACGATCTCTCGGTGCGGCAGCTCGCCGAGGCGCTGGTGGCGGCCGTCGCCGAGCATCCCAATTTCGGCGAAAAGGCCCGCAAGACTCCGCTCGTAGACGTGTCTTCGGGCGAGTACTACGGCGAGGGGTACCAGGACATCCTGACGCGCGTGCCGTCGGTGAAGCGCGCGAAGGACATCCTGGGATGGGAGCCGCGCGTCCCGATGGAGGAGGCGATTCGCAAAACCGTCGCTTTCTACCTGGACAAGCGCCCGGCGAAAGGTTGAGCTCGCCGCCTCCAGCCGATCCGGCGCCGCGGCGCGTCGCGCTGAAGGTGGACTGCGACACGCTGGTCGGCACACGGGAGGGAATCCCCGCGCTCCTGGACGTCTTCGCCCGGCGCGGCATCCGCGCGACGTTCTACTTCACCTTGGGGCCGGACCGTTCCGGAGTCGCGGCCCGACGGGTGTTCACGCGGCGCGGCTTTCTGCGGAAGATGTGGAAGAGCCGCGCGGCCTCGCTCTACGGGTTTCCTACCATGTTGTACGGGACGCTCCTGCCCGCGCCGCCGATCGGGGAGCGCTACGCCCGCGAGATCCGCTCGGTTGCGGACGCCGGGCACGAAACGGGAGTGCACGGCTGGGACCACGTGGGCTGGCACGACGGGCTCGACCGCTGGTCCGAAGAAAAGATCCGGCAGCACGTCGAGCGTGCGCACGCGGAGTACCGGCGCATCTTCGGAACGGCGGCGACTTCGAGCGCCGCGCCCGGCTGGACCGCGAACGTGGTCTCTCTCGACGTCGAGTCGGAGCGCGGCCTTCTCTTCACGTCCAATTCGCGCGGGGGCACGCCATTTTTCCCCCGGGCCGGCGGGCGCACGTTTGCGACGCTCGAGATCCCATCGACTCTTCCCACGCTCGACGAGACGCTCGCCTGGGACGATCTTTTAGACGACGCGGCGCAGCGAAATTTCTACAGGCGGGCGCCGCTTGGGACGGAAGTTCACACGATCCACACCGAAGTCGAAGGCCGCTCGCGGCGCGCGCTGTTCGAGCGGATCCTGGACGATTGGCGGAGCGATGGCGTCTCGTTCCCGACGCTGGCGGAGCTCGCCCGCGAGACGCTGGCGGGACCGGGAGAGATTCCGGTCCGTGAGCTCGTCCGCACGGCGCTGCCAGGCCGCGGGGGGACGGTGGCCACCGGGACATAGCCCCGGCCCGCCTCCGCCCGATCCAGTCTCTACACCCCTGTCGCGAGGCGAGCCGGCTCGCTCCTCCCCTCTCCCCCTGCGACAGCGGGGGGAGAGGACGGGTGAGGGGGGCGAGCCGAGGTTCCTTTCTCGAACTGCGACAGCGGGGGGAGAGGACGGGTGAGGGGGGCAAGCCGAGGCACCCCTCTGAGGTCAGGCGAGAGGGGGGCGAGCCGAGGTTCCTATCTCGAACTGCGCGAGCGGGCGAATTACCGGCTCATCAGGATCGAGATCGAGTGGTCCTCCGGGTTGGCCGTCACCGCGTCCGCGCGATGATCGCCGTTGAAATCCGCCAGCAGAACGCGCTCCGGGTGGCCGCCGACGCGCACCGTGACCGTGCGGGCGGGGGAGAGTCCGTCCGGCCCTCCGAAGGCGATCGTCAGCGTGTCGTCGACCTGGTTCGCGGTCGCGGCGTCGGCATAGCCGTCTCCGTCGATGTCGCCGCCGGCAACGTCTCCGGACGCTCTCCCGGTGGAGATCCTGGGGCCGAGGCGGAACCGTCCGCCGCCTTCGTTGACGAGCGCCGTCAGCCCGTCGCCGGACGGGTCCGTCCCCTGGCCCGAATAATTCGCGACCAGGATGTCGGGGCGGCCGTCGCGGTTGACGTCCGCAATGTCGACCGCGAACGGCGAGGGTCCGCCGGCGAGCGGAGGGTTGGATGCACCGGTGAAATGGCCGGCACCGTCCCCCTTCAGGACCGTCAGGTGCCCGCTCCCGAAGTTCGGCGCGGTGAGATCGCACCGCCCGTCGCCGTCGAGATCCGCCAAACGGAGATTGCGGTAGGGCTTACGGCCCGCTTCGATCGGGATGCCGGGCGCCGCGAACCCTCCCTTGCCGTCGCCGCGCAGGAGCGTGAAGCGGTTCTCCCCCCAGCTGTCGATGACGAGATCCGCGAAACCGTCTCGGTCGGCGTCGCAGACCCCGATCGTATGCGGATGGGGAGTGCTTCGGACACGGAACGGAGAGCCGGGCGCCGGGCGGAATCGGCCGCGTCCGTCTCCGAGAAGGACGGTGACGAGCGGGGCGCCGTGGTTGGCGATCGCGAGATCGAGCGTGCCGTCGCGGTTCAGGTCGGCCGCAACGATCTCTGTGGGATCGGGCCCAGCGGCGAATGCGCCGACGCGCTGGAGTCCGCCCCGGGCGTCGCCCAGAAACACGACGAGGTCGTTGGATCGGGCGCTCGCGACGGCGAGATCGAGCCGTCCGTCGCCGTTGAAGTCTCCGCTGGCGAGAGCCGCGGGACTGTGGTCGGACCCTAGACTCACGACGCGCGGCGGAAGGAAGGGCGCGCTCCGGACCGCGGCCGGCGACGGCAGCCCGTCGGAAGGGGAATGGAACGCCAACGCCGCGAGAAGGATCGTCCGCAGGCGCCAACGGAAATGACGGTCAACAACGAGGGACACGACGGAAGTCATACCAGAACGTCGCCTCCGCTCACTGCGGGAGCTGCCGTTCACTGACGGCGAACGGCCGGCCGGCGGCTCGGCTGGATGCGGCCTCGCCGGCCTGCTCCCTTCGTTCGCTGCGGCTCCCGCCCTGAGAGGCTCCTCCTTCCCTCGGTCAGGAGACTCCTCTCGGGCGAGCTTAGCCACCATGGTGGTGAGGTTTGAGCTGAGGGGCACAGAGAGGCGCGATCGCGAAGGCATTCCGATGTTTTGTTTGGGGCCGGCGGGATCGGGGCGGCAGGAGGCCGGCGGTAGAGTGGAAACTATGACGGCTTTTCCCGACATGACCGGCAAGGCGGTCCTCATCACCGGCGCGACCTCCGGGATCGGGCTCGAGACGGCCCGTGCGCTGGCTCGCATGGGCGCTTTCGTCCTGGTGGGCGCGCGGGATCCGGCCCGCGGCCAGGCGGTAGTAGAGGAGATCCGGGCGCGCGGCGGCCGGGCGGAGCTCGCGACCGTCGACCTCGCCTCTTTCGCTTCGATCCGCGCGGCGGTTGCGCGTCTTCTCCCGGCGCACCCGACGGTGGACGTTCTCGTCAACAACGCCGGGATGGCGTCGCGGAAGAGGGAGCTCTCTCCGGACGGGCACGAGCTCACCTGGGCCACGAATTTCCTCGGCCCGTTCCTCCTGACGCGGCTCGTACTTTCAGCGCTCCGGATGTCCCCGGCGGCCCGGGTGGTCAACGTCAGCTCGGTCGGTCACAAGTCGGGGCGGCTCGACTGGGACAACCTCGAGCTCGAGCGCGGCTTCGCGACGTTTCGCGCCTACGCGAATTCGAAGCTGGCCCTGAATCTGTTCACGCGCGAGCTGGCTCGGCGCGAGCCGTGGCTCTCCGTGAATGCGGTCCACCCGGGAGCGATCGCGACGAACATCTGGCGCGCCGCTCCCGCGGCCGCGAGGTGGGTCCTCGAACGGGTGCTGCCGTCCGCGGAAGCCGGCGCGCGCCCCGTCGTTCGCCTCGCCTCCGCGCCGGAGCTCGCCCGGGTCAGCGGCCGTTACTTCGACAAGTTGCGGGAAGCGACGCCCTCCGCCGCCGCCCGGGACGACTCCGCGGCCGCCAGGCTCTGGGACATTGCGGAGAGGGAGACGGGTGCGGGGACGGGTGAGGGTTGAGAGTTGCGATTTGAGAGTAGAGCGTTCAGCCCGGCGGTCCGCCTGACCCCTGATCCTGACCCCTCCCGCCCCACCTAGGGATTCAGTATCTCGATCAGCTGTCGCGCCAGCACGCCCACGTTCACGCTCTCCGTGTTCGCGAGGATCGCGACCGCGAAGCCGCGGGCCGGGATCATCGCGAGGTACGTCGAAGTGCCCTGCTGGGAGCCGCTGTGTGTCAGCAGCTTCTCTCCCCTGCGTTCGACGATCGTCCAGCCGAAATAAGGTGAGGCCTTTCCCTCTGTCGTCTTCATCGGGACTTGCATCTGCGCGAAGGTCTCGGGTTTCAACAGCTTGTTCGTGTGCAGGGCGATCGCGAACCGGGCGAGATCGACCGCGGTCGAGACGAGGCCCCCGCCCGGAACCTTGTTGCTCGTGTCGGCGAGGTCCGCGTTTCGGATCTCGCCGCTCGCCGCTCTGGCGTAACCGCGCGCCCGGTTGGGGACGATCGAGCCCTCGTCGTCGACTCGCGTCCGCTCCATGGCCGCCGGTCCGGTGACGTTCTCGCGGAGGAAGTCCGCGTAGGTTTTCCCGGACGCGCCCTCGACGACGCATCCGAGCACGACGTACCCGTAGGTCGAGTAGGTGTACGCGGCACCCGGGTCGTGCACGAGAGGATCCGATTTGAACGCCTCGAGGGAAGCGGTCACGCTCTCGTAATGGCGTGTGCTGTTGAAATTCTCGTCGGCCTTGTAATGGCGGATTCCGCCCAGGTGACCCAGAAGCTGCCTCGAAGTGATGGTTTTTCCTTTTTTCGGAAATGCCGGGCATGCGCCCTGGATCGGGGCGTCGAGGTCCAGTCGGCCGCTCTCCGCGAGGCGCATCGCCGCGACCGCGGTGATCGGCTTCGAGATCGAGCCGAGGCGCCAGACGGTGGTCGCCGTGAAGGGCACGAAGTTCTCGAGATCCGCGAACCCGTATCCGGCGGACCATCGCACCTCGTTCCCGAGGACGACGGCAACCGAGAGCCCCGTGATCGCCTGTGAGCTGATCGCCGCGGTGATCGCGGATTGCACGCGTTCGGTGGAGTCGCCGAGGGGAGGCGGCGGTGGTGTTTGCGCTGTTCCGATTCGCGCGGCAAGGGCGAGTGTGAGTGTGAGTGTGAGGACGATGGCGAGCCGACTCGCGGAGGACCTCATCCCGATTTCTCCTTTTCGACGACTGTCGCGCGGCGCGGGGTCAGGCGGGGACGCGCCGTGAAGAGGGCGACGCCAGCGGCGGCCAGGAGTGCGGCGCCCTGGGCGGCGACTCCGCGATGGAAGGGCTCCCGGTTCCAGGCGAAGTCGAACGTGTGACGCCCGGCAGGCACCGCCACTGCGAGGTCGCGTGCGTTCGCGACCAGAACGCGTGCGGGGATCCCGTCTACCCGGGCGCGCCATGCGGGAAAGTAGGTCCGGGAAAAAATCACGTGTCCCGGAGCCGGGGCGTCCACATTCCCCGAGACCCGGTCCGAGGAACCTCCCGAAACCTCCAGGGCCGCCCTGGCGGCGGGACCGTGCGGCGCCGCGCCTTTCGGTCCCGGCAGGACGACTTCGGTTGCGGGATCGAACGCCTCGGATCGGACGACGTCGAGCGCTTCGGAGAGAGAAGGGCGCCGCAGCGCCCGGGAGGCCCACCGCACTTCCGGAAGCGGCGCGTTGACGGCGTGCAGGAGGAGGTGCCGGCCCGCCACGACCACGCCGGTGACGGGGTGAAAGAGCGGAAAGCTCTCTTCCCGCGCCGCGAGGGCCCAGCGCGCTCCTGCCGCGCGGAGCAGCCGGCTTCGTTCCTCCGGAGTCGAGGCGCGGGCGGCTTCATCCGAGAGGCGGTTGAACCAGCCATAGGACCCGTCCGGGTCGCGGTCGAAAACGTACGAAAGACCGAACGCCTGCCCGGTCGAAGGGAGGAGCTCCTGCGCCAGCGCCCGCGCGTAAGGCTCGAAACGAGGCAATCCGTGCTTCTCCGGGAGCGCGGCATAGTCCGGTGTGGGCAGGTCCGGGGAGATGAAGAGCCTGCCCGCCGGGATGGCGGCGAGGAGCTCGGGCCGCCGAGCGACGTCTTTCGCGCTCGCGGAAACGAAGAGGGGTAATCCCCAGGGAAGCGCCAGCGCCGCGCAGAGGAGGGCCAGGGCGAAGCCCGGCCGTGAGGGCCGGCGCGAAAAGAAGAGGAGGGCCAGGAGCAGAACGGACGCGATCCCGAACACCGCGTCTCCCCGCACCGACAATCGGAACGCCGCGAGCATGTCCTCGCGGCCGAGGTCGCCGGGAAGGAGCGGCGAGATGTGCCGGTCGAGCCATCCTCCCGGACGAGACAGCGCGAACGCGGCGGCGTACACGAGGAGGACGCCTCCGAAGAGCACGGCGGCTCCGCGGCGCGCGCGGGCGGCGCGGAACCTGTCCGCCGCGAACCCGGCGAGAAGAGCGATGCAGAGAGTCGTCAGCAGATAAAACTTGATCGGGTATCGAAGCCGTCGGAGAAACCCGATCGAAAACAGGATCCGGTAGAACGGAAGCGCGAGGCCCAGGCTGAAAAGCCACGTCGTCACCGCGGCCGCGGCGAGCGCGATCGTCCGGCGCTGCCAGAAATCCCGGCGGAGCGCGGCCGCGGCGATCGCGAGCAGGGGGAGGACGCCGAAGGTGACGCACCAGATGTAAACGAGGTCCGGCTCGCTCGTTGAATGAATCCAGCTCATTCCACTGCCGATCAAGGAAGGATCTCCGCCGAAGCGCGGGAAGAGCCACTCCACCATCCGCAGGGGATGAAAGGGCGCGGCTCCGAAGGCCTTCTCGGAATAGAGGTGCTGTCCGCGGTACGTCAGGGGGAAGATCGCCCGCAGCGGGAGGAGGAGCGCCGCGGCGAATCCGATCGCGACGAGGAGGGCGCCGCCGCCGGCGGCGCCGAGGGCGAGGAGGCGGGAGGTCCGGCGGCGGGCGGGAGTCCCTGCAACCTCGACGAGAGCGAGGCAGCCGGCGAAGATTCCCGTCAGCAGGGAGAGCGCGGGCTCTCCGGCGAGCAGCTGGAGCCCGAACGCCAGGCCCGTTGCCGCGGCCGCGCGCGCGGTCTCGGCCGCGGAACGGGCCGCGGTCACCCCGAGGACGGCGGCGACACACCACGGCAGCCAGGAAGCGGACGCGCTCGAGTTGAAGAACGCCGAGCCGTACGAAAGCATCATTCCGGAAAATCCGTAGGCGGCGCCGGCGAAGAGTGCGCTTCCGGGGGAGATCCCGAGACGCGCGGCGAGAAAACGCGCGCCGAGAAACGCCCAGAGGACGTGCAGGAGGTAGTGGAGGTTGAAGGCTGCCGAGGGGGAGACCAGCTTCTCGAGGAGCACCGTCGGGTAGAGCAGCACCGCGTTCGGATTTGCGAGGAGCGGCTCTCCGCCGGAGGCCATGTCGTTCACGAAGGGGACGCGGCCGGCGTCGAGAGACGCCATCGCCACGCGCCGCCACGGCCAGTGGGTGACTTGCGCGTCGCGAAAGATGAGAACGCGGGACCCGAGGATTTCGGGGAGGAGAGGCAGAGCGAAAAGGAGCGCGACCCCCAGGGCCGTCGAGACCGTGCGAAGGCGCGGGGACATTACGCCGAGTTTACGTGAGCGTCAGGGGTGAGGGTGAGGGGTGAGGCGGACCAGGCCGGGCTCGAGCGGGTCTCAACGCTTGCGCTCAACACGGAACCCTCACCACGATCGCTCGACTCTCTCCGCCCCATAATGTCCCGATGCGACCCGCCGCCTCGGAGCTCCTCGCGCGCCGCGCGGGGCTCGGCGTCGTCGGGGCGTTTCTCCTGGTGTCGCTCTGCTTCACCGGGCAGTTTCCGCCGTTCGCCAATCCCAACGAGGCCTCCCGTTACGCCGCGGTGTTCTCGGCGGTCGAGCTCGGCACGTTCCGCATCGACGACGCGCTGCCGGTCGTCGGGCAGACCGAGGACAAGTCGGTCTCCGAGGGCCACTTCTATTCGAACAAAGCCCCGGGGCTGGCGCTTGCCGCGACGCCCGTCTATCGGGCTCTGCGCCTCCTCTTCCCACGCCCGGCGTCGGCGTTCGCGCCCATCTGGGTCCTGCTGCGGATCTTAGTCGTCACTTCGGTCTGCTGCGTGGCGTTCGAGAGGCTGCGCCGCCGCCTTGCCACTGCCGCCCGGCGTCCGGCCTCGGCGTCGATGGTGGTCGCGGCACTGGCGTTCGGCACGCCCCTGCTCTTCTACGGCCGGTCGTTCTTCAGCCACGCCTGGACGGCCGCGCTGCTCTTTCTCTCGCTCGAAGCGATCGGCCGCGCCGAGGCGGCGTCGGCTTCGCGCCCGGCGCCGCCGGCCCGGCCGGGAACGCCCGGCGCCCTGCTCTGGGCGGCGGGTCTTCTCGCGGGATGGGCCGCGATCTCGGAGTACCCGGTCGCGCTGCTCACCGGTCTTCTCCTGGTCCGGGCGGCCGCGCGCGGCCGCTGGCGCAGCGGAGCTCTCTTCGCGGCGGGGCTCGTCCTTCCGCTCGCCGTCCTGATGGTCTACGACAAGATCTGTTTCGGCTCTCCATTCGTCCTGTCGTCCGCGCGCGAAGCGTTTCCGGAGTTCTCGCAGCTCGCCGGGACCGGCCTCTTCGGGTTCCGACTTCCGGACCCGCGCAACGCCGCGGGGCTGCTGTTCCACCCCGCTCGCGGTCTCTTCCTGTTCTCGCCGTTTCTGATCTGGGCGGTGCCCGGGTTCCTCGCCTGGCGGAGGAGCGGCGAAGAACGCGCCGACCGGATGTTCTGCCTCTGGGGCTCCGTCCTGTTCTTCGTCGCCATGAGCGCCTACCCGAACTGGCACGGGGGCTGGTGCCTCGGAAGCCGCTACCTGATGCCGATCGTGTTCTTCCTCTCTCTGGCGGCCGCCCGGGCGCTCGATTCGCCGAGATCGCGCTGGCTCTTCGCCGCCGCGGCCGCGTTCTCGATCGGAGTCCATGCCCTGGAGGCGCTGGCCTGGCCCTACTTTCCGCTGACGCTCTCCTGGCCGCCCCGCACCGGCTCTCTCTGGTTCCTGCAGCACGGATGGCTCGCCCCCGCGCAACCCGGGATCCCCGCTCTCGTGGCGCTCGCCGTGGCCGCCGCCACCGCCGCCGTCGCGCTCGGCGCGGCCGCATCGGGGATCGAAGCTCCCCGCCGCCGCGCTCTCGCCGCCGTGGCCCTCGGCCTGCTGGTGTTTGCGGCCACGCTCGCCGTCGCTCCGGCTCCGTCCGAAGACGGCCGGCACTTCCGGGAGAGCCTCCTCGCCCGAAAGGAACGGGCGAGGCGTTAGGGATCCCCCGTCGGAGACTCGATTGAAAAACCAGTCGACCGCCGTCGCCGGATTCCCGATTCCCGGCTGCCATTCAGGGCAGGATTTCGAACACCTTCCAGCGCGGGATCCAGCGCCCTCCGCGCTGGATCGCCGATGCCGAGTGAAATCGAAGTCGGAAGTTCTGGAGCGGCGCGATCGTCTGGGGTCCGAGGCGCGCGCCGGCGCCGTCGAAGTCGTAGAGCCGGGACTGGAGCGACTGAAAGTACGCGGGCGTCGGGAGCGCCTTTCCTGGCGGACCGTCCAGGAGCGGCGGGCGGCCGAGATAGCCGGCGTAGTCGTTCATGCGCGGGACGAGATCGGTCACGAGGACCCACCGCGCGCTGCGCGATCGCGCCAGCGCGAGTGCATCGGCCTCGGTGGGCGCGAGGAAGAAGCGGATCGAGTCGAGGAACCCGTAGCCGAAGTTGTTCGCCACGACCGGCAGCTCGGCGTTGTACAGAACGAGATGGCCGAGCGACCAGGGCGCGAGCACCGAAGCCACGCGCGACATGTCCGGAGGAGATCGGGTGTCCAGAAACCGCGCGTCGTAGGCGTCGACCGGATGCGGGAGCTTCTGGCGCATCCATTCGAGGGTGGCAAAGAGGTCGGAGCCGGGGACCCGGACCGATCTCCACTCCTCGACGAGACCGAAGAACATCGACCGCGCGATCAGAAGGACGACGAGCAGGTAGACGGCGTTCTGGCGGACCGGCGCTCCTCCGATCCGCACTTTCGCCCACCTCGCCAGCTCGACAGTCGCAACGGCCGAGAGGAGCGCCGCGTAATAGACGTTCAGGCGCTGCGCGATCGCGAGGAGCAGCGTGACCGCCGCCCAGACAGCCAGCGCGGCGTGCCGACCGGGGCTCTCGCCACGAACGTAGCGCCACGCCCACACCGCGGCAACGACAGGAGAGAGGAAGAACGCCGCGGAGAGGTCCTTCCAGGCGAGCCCCGGCCCGTCCGCAAAGAGAGGGCGCGCCTCGAAGATGCCCTTCAGCCAGTCGCGGGGATAGGACACGTAGCCGGACGCACCCGACACCTCGCCCGTCGTCCCGAGCACGTATCCGACGCCGCGCGTCAGACCGAGAACGAGCGCGGGAGCATTCGGGAGAAGCTCAGCCGCCGCCGCTCCGACCACGAGGCCCCGCACGAGAGCGTCCCGGCCGCTCCAGTCCATCTGACGTCGCGCCGCCCGCAAGACGGTGTCGATCGCGACCGCACCGCCCGCGAGCGCCGCGAGGAAAAGAGGTTGGAAAAAACCGAAGGAAATGTAAGTCATCGGCGGACGGAAAGGCCCGAGCCACCACGCGGTCGCGGCGCCGACGAGGACCGCGGGGACTCCGAGCACGAGCAGGACCGGCCGCAGGATGCTCTCCCGGGTCCGCGCCGCCTCGAGGGCGAGAGCGAGGGCGAAGATCGCGCCCCAGTAGATTGCGCCCTGCCAGGCGAGTACCGCGGCCGAGAGCGCGACGCCCGCCGCGACTTCCCGCCAGGCGCCGCGCCGCGCAGACCGCTCACCGGGGGAGCGGGTCTTCAGGAACAGAAAGAGCGCGAGCGACCCGAAGAAGGATTCCGCCGCGTGCTGGTCGGTGTGGCCGAACTGCGTCCAGAGGATGTGGCCCGGGCAGACGGCGACGAAGAACGCGCAGACGATCGAGCCGGCCGGTCCGAAGAGCTCCGCCCCGATCGCGCCCGCGATCAGGACCGTCCCGGCGCCGAGCACCGGTGGCACCCACGCGGCCTCGCGCTCGATCGCCTCGGGCGCCGCGGCCGGACCATGCAGGGCGCGCGACGGCGCCGCGAGGAGGAGGTCATAGAGCGGTGGCCAGATGGGAACGCCGCCCGTCGGGAAGTTCATCATCGGGTCGAAGAGGATCGTCCGCGGAAAATGCGCGACGGCGAACCGCGTGCGGCGCAGGTGGTAATTGTCGTCGGATCCGAGCGCGCGGACGCGCGGGCCCGAGGAAAGCTGCGTCCACGTCGACAGGCGCAGCCCGAAGCCGAGAACCGCGGCCGCCAGAACGGCGGCGGCCGCGGCGCCGCGCGGGATTTTCATGTGCGGGCATTATGAGCCGAGCGACCACGGGGAGCGAGACGGCCGCGTTATTCCGCCGTCCACTGGAATCGCGACCGAAAGACGAAGATCGAAAGTTCCCTGATCCCTGATAGCTGATAGCTGATAGCTGAGAGCCGAGAGCGAAAGCTGATCAGCCGCGCGCTCCGATCCCGTATCATTCCTCCACACCGTGAAATTGTCCGTCCTGATGCCCGTCTTCAACGAGGCGCGCACGATCGACGAGGTCCTGCGCCTCGTCTGCGCCGTCCCGGTCGAGAAGGAAGTGATCGTCGTCGACGACGGCTCGACCGACGGTACGCGCGATCTCCTGGCCCGCTGGGACGGCCGCGCCGGCGTTCGCGTGATCCTTCACGAGCGGAACCAGGGCAAGGGCGCCGCGCTGCGGACCGCGCTGGCACAGGCGCAGGGCGACATGCTGATCATCCAGGACGCCGACCTCGAATACGATCCGGCAGAGTACCCGAGCCTGCTGCGTCCGATCGAGATGGGCCGCGCCGACGTCGTGTTCGGATCCCGCTTCCGCGGCAGCGCCGAAAACCGGGTGCAGAACTTCTGGCACACCGTGGGGAATCGAGTCCTGACGCTGATCTCGAACGTCGTCACCGACCTGAACCTGACCGACATGGCGACCTGCTACAAGGCGTTTCACCGCCGCGTCGTGCCCGTACTCCTCGATCTCGAGCAGCGGGGGTTCGGGGTCGACGCGGAGATCACGGTGAAGGTCGCCCGCGCCGGATTTCGACTCTTCGAGGTCCCGGTCTCGTATTTCGCGCGCTCCCGCGCCGAGGGAAAGAAGATCCGTTTCCGCGACGGCGCATCGGCGCTTTCGGCTCTGCTGCGCCACCGGTTCGAGCGGCGCCCCGCGCGTTGAAGCGGTTTCTCTTCCCTGCGGCCGCCGCGCTGGCGGCCATCGCGTCGCTCTTCCTGGTGCACGACCACACACGCAATGACTCCCTCTCCGCAGACGAACCCGTCCACATCCTCGCGGGTTACCTGCAGGTGTTCGCGAAGACCGCGATCGTCAACATCGAGCACCCGCCCCTGATGAAGGAGCTGGCGGGACTCGCGCTCCTGGCGGTGCCTGTATCAGCCCCGCCCGCGCACGTGCCTCTCGGCCTCGCGTTCACGTCCTGGGGCCACGCGTTTCTTTTCGAAGGGCCGGTGTCGCCTGACGTTATCGCCGGCGCCGCGCGGGCCCCGTTTCTGCTCGTCCTCGCGATGCTCCTGGCGGTCGTGTACGCGGCGGCGCATGCGCGGTGGGGGGGCGCGGCGGCGCTGTTCGCGGCCGCGCTTCTCGCGTTCGACCCGAATTTCGTGGCTCACGCCGGGATCGTACACACGGACCTGGGCGCCGCTCTCGCGTTCGTCGCGACGGTACTCGCCTGGGACGCCGCGCAACGCCGGCGGACAGCCGTGCGCGTCGTCTTCGCGGGCGTCGTTCTCGGGCTCGCGCTCGCGACCAAGTTTTCCGCGATCTATCTCGGCCCCATCCTGCTGCTTCAGGGTCTGCTCTCACTGAGAGGCTCCACGCGGACCGGCCACGAGGCCGTGCGGCTCTTCGGACGGCTCGCCGCGGTCGCGGGGACGGCCTTCGTCGTTCTGATCGCGGTGTACTCGGCGGCGTCGTGGCGCATGGACCCGGCCGATCAGCGCCAGATCATCCACGAGATGGTCGCGCTCCGGGGCGCTCCCCGCCTGTCCGCCGCGATCGAGGCGCTCGCCCGGATCTGCCCGCCCCTCGGGCACTACGCGGGGGGACTCGGATCGGTGTTCCGTCAGAACGCGGAAGGCGGAGGCGTCAATTTCCTCTTCGGACGAGTATCGGTCCACGGGTTCCCTTCGTATTTCTTCGTCGCCTTCGTCGTGAAGAGCACACTCGCTTTCCTGGCAGCGGCAGCGATCGCGCTCGCGGCCCTCGCTCGCGATCCTGAGGCGCGGCGCGAGGCCCGGCTCTTCCTGCTTCCGCCGGCGGTGCTCGTCTTAGCGTCGATGGGGGCGAGCTACAACATCGGGATCCGCCACATGCTCCCGGTGTACCCGTTCCTCGCGCTTGCCGCGGCCGGCGCTCTGGCCCGGGCGCGCCGGCGCGGATCCCGCCTCGCCACCGCGGCCCTGGTCGTCCTTCCGCTTCTCTCCGCGGCCGAGCTCCTGCGCATTCATCCGCACGAGCTCTCCTACTTCAACGCGCTCGCGGGCGGGCCCGAAGGCGGCCGCCGGATCCTCTCGGACTCGAACATCGACTGGGGGCTCGATCTGAAGCGCCTCGCCACCGAGCTCCGGCGCCCCGGGACCCCGTCGCCGACCGTCGTGTATTTCGGCGGCGACGACGTGCCGTTCCGCATCGGGGTTCCGGAGTTCGCGGCGGAGCCCGTCGTGCGCCGTCCCCTGATCGCGATTTCCGCATTCGAGGAAGCGGTCGGGCCCGAGTTTTACGCTTATCATGGCGTACCGGTGGTGTCAGGCGCGCTCGAACGACTCCGGCGGCAGCTCGCCCGGGAAGGCCGCCCGGTCGGCCGGGTCGGCTACTCGATCCACCTTTACCAGCTCCCGTCGAAAGGAATCGCCGGCCCATGAAGCTCTCTGTCGTGATCCCGGTTTACAACGAGTCGAAGACGATCCGGGAGCTCGTGCGCCAGGTTCAGGCCGTGCCGCTCGAAAAGGAGATCCTGATCGTCGACGACGGGTCGACCGACGGCACGCGCGACATGCTCAGCGAAATGGATGGGAAGGACGGCGTTCGTGTTTTCCTGCAGCCGGTGAATCAGGGCAAGGGCGCCGCCGTCGCCCTCGGATTTCAAAAGGCGACCGGCGACGTCGTCGTCGTCCAGGACGCGGACCTCGAGTACGACCCCCGCGAGCTTCCGAAGCTGCTGAAACCGATCGAAGACGGACATGCGGACGTGGTCTACGGCTCCCGGTTTCTGGGAGGCGGCGAGCGGCGGGTGCTGTACTTCTGGCACACGATCGGGAACCGGATGCTCACACTCGCGTCCAACATGTTCACCAACCTGAACCTGACGGACATGGAGACCTGCTACAAGATGTTCCGCCGCGAGGTCATCCAGTCGATCTCGATCGAATCGCGCCGGTTCGGCATCGAGCCGGAGATCACCGCGAAGGTGGCGCGCCGCGGATACCGCATCTACGAGGTCCCGATCTCGTACTACGGCCGCACCTACGAAGAGGGCAAGAAGATCGGCTGGAAGGACGGCTTCTCGGCCCTCGCCACGATCGTGCGCCACGGTGTGCGGGAAACCGAAGAGTCGAACAATGTCGGCCACGTGACGCTTTCCAGGATGGCCAGGCTCGAGCCCTACAACCGATGGATCGTCGACCGGTTCCGCGGCGCGATCGGGAAGCGCGTGCTCGAGATCGGCGCGGGCTTCGGGAACCTGACGCGGCACATCGCTGAGAACGGCGCCACCCCTCCCGAACTGGTCGTCGCCTCGGACCTCGATCCCCTCGCGGTCGAGTACCTGAAGGGCGTCTTCCGGGGAGAATCCCGTGTTCGCGTCGCGTCGTACGAATTTCCTCTGGCTCCGGCTGCCCGCGAGGAGCTTCAGCGGCTCGGGATCGACACGATCGTCTGCTGCAACGTCCTCGAGCACATCGAGCAGGACGAGGCGACGCTCGCCGACATGCATGCGCTGTTGAAGCCGGGCGGGCGCCTCGCGCTCTTAGTCCCCGCGCTGCAGCGCATCTACGGGACGCTCGACGAGCACCTCCTCCATTTTCGCCGCTACGAAAAAGCGGAGCTCGAGGCGAAAATCCTTCGGGCGGGGTTCGTGCTCGAAGACTCCCGTTTCGTCAACCGCCCGGGTGTTTTCGGATGGTGGCTGAACGGGCGGGTTTTGAAACGCCGGGTTCTCCCGCGCGCTCAGCTCCGCGCCTTTTCTCTGATCCTGCCGTTGTTACGCCGCGAGGAGAAGTCTCCGCCGGCTTACGGCCTGTCGCTGCTGGCGATCGCGCGCCGCTAACGTCGCCTCCGCTCACTCCGGGAGCTGCCTTCGCCGTGCGCGGCGAAGGCACCGGCCGGCGGCTCGGCCGGATGCGGCCTCGACCGCCGGCCTGCTCCCTCCGTTCGCTACGGCTCCCGCCCCGAGAGGCTCCTCCCTCCCTCTGGTCGGGAGACTCCTCTCGGGGCGAGCTTGGCCACCACGGTGGTTGCGGCGCAGCTCCGCCCCCTCTCCCCGCGCGCCGGGGGAGAGGGCTGGGGTGAGGGGCGAAACTCTTGGCCTGACAAGTCTGGAGTCAGGGAAGGACGGGCGAGAACGGAAAGCTGGCCTGCCCGCCCGGATTCGAACCGGGGACCTACGGCTTAGAAGGGCAACGAAGGACACAGGTGACGACAGCCGCTGACAGACGAAACGGCGAATCGCAAGCGGGCGTGGAAGATGTCGCGGCAGGCGAGATCGGCCGAACCCGGCGGTCTGACGTGGGCTGTCGCCGGGACACGGAGAAAAGACGGCGAATCGGCTCGACCCGGCAGCCGGCAGCGGCCCCGGGCTTAAGTGGGCGAGTTCGGCACTTGGAGCCGACCTCGAAGCCTGGTCGGTTGAAGCCAAAACAAGGCGGCGGCTTCTTGCACGGCGGCAACGGAAAACACCGCCCGTGCGGGCTCACATCATCGCGGCCCGGCGATTCTCCAGTTCACGTCGGGGACGCTCGGGATCGGGATTGCACCGACGACTTGAGTCGTGCTCATCGTCCAGACCGTGTTCTGTCCCGTTGCGATGTTGCGCCAGAGAATGTCCGGCTGAGCATCTCCCGTGTAATCGCCGACACCCCCGATGCGCCAGTTCAGATCCGTCACCGGGGGCACGGCGGCGAGGGACTTCACGACCGTCCCGTTCATCAGCCACATCGTGTTATGTCCCGTCGCGATGTTGCGCCAGAGGATGTCCGGTCTGCCGTCGCCGTCGAAGTCTGCCGCCCCGTCAATCTCCCAGTTCACGTCCACGACTGTCGGAACCGGCGCGACCGAGATCACCGAAGACCCGTTCATGAACCACACTGTGTTTTCGCCAGTAGAGATGTTGCGCCACAGCAGGTCTGCCTTGCCGTCCCCGTTGAAGTCCGCGACCGCTCGGATCCTCCAGTTCACGTCGGAAACCGGCGGCAGGGGCGTCTGGGATGCCAGAGCCGCTCCATTCATCACCCAGATCGTGTTCTGGCCCGTGACGTTGTTGCGCCACACGATGTCACTCAGCCCATCGCCGCTGAAATCCCCGACTCCGCCGATCTGCCAGTTCTGGTCCGGGATCGTCGGCAGCGCGGCGAGCGCGCTGACATTGTTGCCGCTCATTCGCCAGATCGTGTTGTCCCCCGTCGCGACATTGCGCCAGAGAATGTCGATGCTCCCGTTCCCGTCAAAATCCCCCTGCGCTCGAAACAGGAGGTCGGCGGTCAAGCGCACGACGAAGACGTCATCGCCGCCGCTCGCGGCCTGCGCCCCACCCGCCGTCCCGGGAAAATTCGTCGAAAGCGTAAACCCGGCCACGTACACCTCACCCGAGGTCGGATGGATCGCCAAGGCGTTGGCGTAATCGGTCCCGCTCCCGCCGAGGTACGTGGACTGGACCAGGGTCGTCAAAGCGGCATTCAAGCGCGCGACGAAAACATCATCACCGGCGGCCTTCGCCGCCTGCGCCCCTCCCGCCGTCCCGGGAAAATTCGTTGAAAATGTGTGTCCCGCGACATACACCTCACCCGAGGTCGGATTGATCGCCAGAGCATAAGCACCGTCGGTATCGCTCCCGCCGAGATACGTTGCCCGGTCGAGCACCGTCAGGGCCGGGTTCAAACGTGCGACGAAGGCGTCAGTGGTGCCGCCGCCGCTCACTGCCTGCGCCCCACCCGCCGTCCCGGGAAAATTCGTCGAAAGCGTAAACCCGGACACGTAGACCCCAACCGATGTCGGAAGAATCGCCAGAGCGACGTCCTCGCTGCTCCCGCCGAGGTACGTCGCACCGTCGAGCACCGTCAGCTTCGGGTCCAAACGTGCGACGAAGGCGTCGTAGTCGCCGCCGCTCGCCGGCTGCGCCCCATCCGCCGTCCCGGGGAAATTCGTTGACGCCGTAAACCCGGCCACGTACACCTCACCCGAGGTCGGATG
>JBDTRB010000043.1:0-29194 GCA_039931865.1 Acidobacteriota bacterium
CCGCGCGAAAGAATCAGGAACGCGGAGCAGAGGAAAAAGAGGAGGAGACCTTCGGAGAGGATCGAAACGTCGGTGAGGACCAGTGGCCCGTAGAAAGCGAGAGACAGTCCGGTCGCGAGCTCCGCGTTTTTCCCGAAGAGCTTCCCGGAGAGCCGGGCGGCGAGCAGACAGGTCACGGCGCCCAGCGCGGCCTGCACGAGCCGGACGGCGGGGACGGATCCGTTGAACATCGCGAGCAACGCTCCCAGGAGAAAGGGATACCCGGGGCCGTGCGCCGGCGGCACGGGCCACGTGAAATCGCCGGCGGCGATGCGTTGCGCCCACGACAGGTACTCCCGGGAGTCGAGCTGCGCGTTCCGAAACAGCGCCGTCTGCCCTAGCTCGGCAGAGACGCCGAGCCGGACGATGAATGCGGTCGCGAACAGCGCGAGGAGCGGAATGGAAAGAGGCAGATAACCAGCACCCGGGGTCCGGCCCGCCGCGGTGATCGGTTCGGCCGAAGGCGGGACAGGTCCCGCACGTGCGGCGTTCTTCTTTCGAGCGCGTGGGCCGTCCGGGAGTCTGTCCACACCCTTTCGTACGCGCTTCTTTGCGACACGTTCTTCTGGATCGCAACCTGTGTCATCGGCGCGCAGATTCGGTTCGACGCGCGGCAGCCGGGGGACAAGCCGATCCAGGAACCACGCCTCCTAAACGACGGGAAGGACCCGGAAGAAAACGCGCTCAGGAGCCGCCGCGCGATTCGACCCAAGACGTCGGGACCGGAAAAGCGGTCGATCGGGCTGGGATCCAGAGACGGCGCCATCGGGACCTCGACGACTTGCCGAAGATGACCAGCGTGA
This sequence comes from Acidobacteriota bacterium, assembly GCA_039931865.1. GTDB lineage: Bacteria > Acidobacteriota > Thermoanaerobaculia > UBA5066 > Gp7-AA6 > JALYUA01. The sequence continues at coordinate 843 of JBDTRB010000043.1, forward strand.
CCCCGTGCTCGTGGGCGAAGCGTAGAAAAGCCCGCGCGACGTCTTCCCCGGTGAGACGCCGCTACTGCCCGAACGCTCTGCCGCCGCCCGCGGAGCCCAGAGCGAGACCTCGAGTGTCCGCGCTGAGCCATTGATTCCAGAGGGGCTTGCGGCTACGATCTGCCCTCCCGCGAAAGTGGCGGAACTGGTAGACGCGCAGGTTTCAGGAACCTGTGGAGCAATCCGTGGGGGTTCGAGTCCCCCCTTTCGCACCAATACCTTGGCGCTCTCCGAGTTCCTCAGTCTGCGGTTTCTGCCATTGTTTCCGCCATTACCTACCCGCCCGTCGCGGCCCGACGCTTCTCCGTCTTTTTCGTCATCGGCACCACGTTAGCCGCCGGAGATGACGGACGACCGGCTCGTTTGGCAGGGTAGCAAGGCCGGTATCGTGCTCATGCGTAAGCACCCGACTTCACCCGAGGAGGGGATCTTCGCGATGACCATGACCAGGTTCCGACTGGACGAGGGCGAAAAGACCGTGCCGAGTAGTGCCGAGTTAGGCGGCACACCAACTTACGCCTCGCGAGCCCCGTAGGAAAGGGAGGAGGTCGAACGCGAAAAGTCGAGGCCGGATGACGATCCTCTGTTTGTTGATCATGGGTACCGCCAGCCTCGCTGGCGAGCGGTCAGACCTCAAGCTTCCACTTGGGCGCGCTCGCTGGAGGCGCCATCTCGCCATCCGAGTGCGGGAATGCTGGCTGTCCCTTCGCGTTTAACGGCGGTGCCTTTGCCGAGTACGAGGCTGTCGGGCCCGTTGGCGTCCGTTTCGAGGCCAGCTTTGGCCGCTGGAATGGCGATCCTCACGATCCGCATTTTTCCGGGGCAACTTTCGAGAGGATCGCCGGGATCGTCGACGGTCTTTTGATCGCACACCAGAGTCCATTGAGACCGTACCTGCTGGCCGGCGCCGGCCTTGCGCATGTGAGCGGTAGCGCAAGCGCAAGCGGGTACAACCCGTTCAATGGTGTAACCACTCGCGTCGATGAAAGTCAGACGGTATTCGCCTGGAGAGTTGGGGGAGGCACGAGACTGCCGGTTGGCAACAACTCGACAGTGGTGTTCGAGCTTCGATATACCGGGCTTCCAACGTCATCGAAGGAAGTCATCAAGGAGTCTCTCGGCTTCCTAGAACTGGTTGCTGGCGTTCGTTTCTGAAGCCGCTGGCGGGCTGCCGAACTCAAGAAAAGCTGCCGTCGGTGGCAAAAAAGCCCCCGCCCCATTTCCCAATGAATAGACCCCCATGACAGGGATACGAACGCACACAAACGAACATCGCAAGGCGGCCGGACCCCGCGTGGAAACGCTTCGGGCGCTCGGCTTCTCGCTCATGCCGCAGTCGCGGGAATTCCCTCGGACGACTTCGGAGGGCGTCGGGTCCGGAAAACTGCGCCGCAACGAACCCAGCATGCCGAGTCCTCTCCCGGGCCAGAAGAGAGGATCGGCGGACCGGGTCAGCTGTGCGAAGGGTGGTCGGGGCCCTGGCTGGGCTGTGCGGGAAGAAATCCCCGCCGCCTGGCGGCGAACCGAACGAACGCTAGAAACGCGAACGTAAAGCTGCCGATGATGCAGAGGAGCTTCAGGTCTGACAACCCGTTATTCAGGAACAACTCCCGTCTGTTCCCAAAATAGAGCCCAATGGCGTTTGAGAGAGCGGAGGATCCGAGCAGGAGGTAGATCTTCGGGGTGAAGGATTTCTCCGCCCCGGGGACGTTGACCAGGACGAGCATGACGACGCTCCCGAGCAACAGGAATCCGTAACCCACATATGATCCGGTCATGACGTTCTCCTTGCTTGTGGGGGACGCCGCCGCCTTTGTCCGAATCGCTGTCGACGCATTTCGCGCACCCGAAGGCGAAAACATATCCCCCTGTGAAGTAAGCAACGAAAACGGCAGCTCAGGCGGCGGGAGTGCACCATTCCGCGACGGCTTTCAGCAGGCGCTCCGCACTGAGCGGCTTGCTGAGGTAGCCGGCGGCCGCAAGTTCCCCCTCGTCTTTTTCCGCGCGGAGGTGGGCGCTGATCACGAGGACCGGGATTCCGGCAACGCGAGGATCCTTCAACTGCGCCGCACGGAACTCCCATCCGTTCATAAAAGGCATCATCAGGTCGAGCAGAATCACGCAAGGCTTGGATTCCCGAAGAAAATCGAGGGCTTCTCTCCCGTTTGAGACGGTTACGCACTGGTGTCCCTGCAACTCGAGCGTCTCGCAGAGGGCCTCCCGCATCGCCGCGTCGTCATCGACGATCAAAACCTGCATCAGGCTGCCTCGGGAGGGAGCCGCACGCGGAAGGTCGAGCCGCGTCCGGGCTCGCTCTCGACGGTGATGGAGCCGCCGTGCGCATTGACGAGCTGCCGCGCGATCCAGAGCCCGAGACCGATCCCCGAGTACGAACGCTCCGAGACGGCGCGTTCGAACCGTTCGAAGATTCGCTCCTGGTCGGCGGCGGCGATGCCGATCCCCCGATCGCGAACGGACAGTTCGGCGAGGCCGTTCTCACGCCCGACCCGCACCAGGATCGGCTGGCCCGGCCCGAACTTCACGGCATTCGTCAGAAGGTTCGTCACCACCTGGTCGAGACGCGAGCGATCCCAGTCGCCCATGACCGGCCGGGGAGCGTCGATCTGCACGGGCGATCCGCTGCGGGCCGCGGATCCCTCCATCCGCTCCGCGGCCTCGCGCACGAGCGCCGCGAGGTCCGTCGGCTCCCGGCGCAGCTCGAGGCGCCCCGCGCTGATCCTGCCGATGTCGAGAAGATCCTCGGTCAGACGTACCAGACGCTCGACCTGCTGGCGCGCCTTTTCGACTCTCTCGACCGTCCTCGGGTCGTTCTCTGTTCGCGCCCGCAGCCCCCAGTTGTGGAACATGAGACTGAGCGCCGCGAGAGGGGTCCGGAACTCGTGGCCGGCGACCGAGAGAAAGGCGTCGCGGATCTCGATCGCCCGCTGCGCCTCGCGGAGCAGACTCTCGCGTTCCGCCTCGAGCCCCTTGCGTTCGGAGACGTCTCGCGCGATCTTGGCGGCCCCGACGACACGCCCGGAAGGGTCTTTCACGGGAGAGACCGAAAGCGAGACCGCAACTTCGCTGCCGTCCTTCCGAAGCCGGACCGTTTCGAAATGCTGCACGCGTTCTCCGCGGCCGATCCGGCTGAGAATCTCTCTCATATCGTGTTTGTGGCCTTCGGTCATCAGCTTCGAAATGGGATGGCCGATCATTTCTTCAGCCTTGTACCCAAAGAGCCGCTCCGCCGCCGCGTTCCACGCCGTGACGTTCCCGTCGAGATCTTTTTCCACGATCGCGTCGTCGGAGGATTCGACGATCGCGGCGAACCGCGCGAGCTCGATCATCGCGTCCTCTGCCACCTGTCGTGAGCGCCTGGATTGGTCGAGCGCCAGGAACAGCCCCCGCCGGCTCAGCCACAACTGGCGCTGAAGGAGGCTCGCGAGGCCGCCCGCGCCGACGAAAAGCAGCAGTCTGAAGAAATCGTCCGCGCTCGTGATGACCGGCGCGTGCGGCGAGGGAATGAGAAACAGAGTACCGCCGGCGACGAGGAGCGTCGCCGCAAAGCTCGGCCCGCCGCCCCCGAACCATCCCGCGGCGAGAACGGCGACAAACCCGAGGAGGAACGGGGTCGCGTGGAGAACCGGGTAGAAGGCCCACGTGGCAGCGAGAGAAACCGCGGAGGCCGCAATGGCAAAGCCGTACCGGAGCCAGGCCGGCCGGGAAAGTTCTGGGTTCTGACGGATCAAAAGAGCAGTTTCTTCATGGGTGACCCGTCAGGATTCAAGGCCCCGCGGGGAATCCAGCCGCGGATCAGGCGTCCTTCAGATAAGCGCGAAGCGCCCGAATGAATACTTCGCCGGTGGGGATTTTCTCTTTCGACGCGAGTGTGTGGGCTTTCTCCCAGAGCTCGCGTGAGATTCGTTTTTCGTCCGTCTTCCGCCTCCCTCCGGTCCGATCGATCGACCGGGGGTCCGGATGGACGCCGATCCACACCGTGCCGATCGGAGCGGTGTCGCTCTTCTCAATCAACGCATTCAAATGGGCCGCGCGGACGAGAGACGGCAGAAGGCTCGGACTCGGCGGCCGGCCGACGAGCTTCAGGATGTCGTTCGAGGTGAATGGAATGCCTCGGCGGGCGAGGGCCGAGAGCGCGACTTCCGCCGCCCGGCGCCATTCGTTCTCGTTCTGGAGAGTGATCTCGAACGTCGGTTCGGGGCGAGCCGGGGAGCCAGATGGCCGCGCCGCGGCGCTCTTTGCCGGCGGACGCGCCTTCGCGGGCTCCTTGGGCATACCTCGCTGACTCCTTTGAGATGTCGGCCACCACCACGACGAACGGCTGAACGGGTGACGGAAAGTTTATCTGAACTCGCGTCAGCAGTGTTCCCGCCTTGACCCGCGCCTGCCGCCTTTCCGTCACGCGGGGAACCCAGCCCGCGAGCCTGATCCTTTACGCGCAGCGAGCGGCGGGCAGCCGTCTTGCAACCACCGGGAGCGGGAGGTCCCATGACGGAAACGACAGTCGGTGCGGGCATCGGGGGAGGCCCCGCCCGGCGGTCCCGCGGAGGCCTCCGGAAAGTGCCCGCGTTTTCCGCTCTTTTCTTCTTCGCCTTCACAGGAATAGGACTCTTCGCTTCTGACGCCCGAGCGCAGCAGATCGTGGAGTTCCCGCTGGCGGCCGGCAGCTCTCCCGCGGGCATCACCGCCGGGCCGGATGGAAACGTCTGGTTCGTCGAAGAGCACGGGGACAGGATCGGCCGGATCGCGCCATCGGGGGCTCTCGCAGAATTTCCCGTCGCCAATCCTAGAAGCTTTGCGCGCGGAATCACCGCGGGACCCGACGGCGCTCTCTGGTTCACAGAGCTGCCGGGCAGGATCGGGCGGGTGTCGACTTCCGGCGCGGTAACGGAGTTCGACATTCCGACACGGCCGTCGGAGCCGATCGAGATCGTGACGGGTTCGGACGGCAACCTGTGGTTCACAGATCTCTACGATCGGATCGGACGCGTCACGACCGCGGGCGTGCTGACGTTCTTCACACTTCCACCGAACACAGGTCCGCAGGGGATCACCTCCGGACCGGACGGCGCGATCTGGTTCACCGAGAGCAAGGTCGGACGCATCGCCCGGCTCACGACCGCCGGCGGCTTTTCGCAGTTCGCCCTTCCCGATCCCAACGCAGGACCCTACGGAATCACGACGGGCCCCGACGGCAACCTCTGGTTCACCGAATACACGAGCTCGCGAATCGGCCGGCTCACACCCGCCGGAGTCCTCTCCGAGTTCTCCGTGGCGGGCGGCGCCGCTCCCTACGGGATCACGGCGGGAACGGACGGAAATCTCTGGTTCACGGAGTCGGGTCTGCACCGCGTCGGACGGATCACGCCAGCCGGCGCCGTCACGGAGCTTCCGATTCCGACGGCCGGGGGTACGCCGACGGAGATCGCGTCGGGGCCCGACGGAAACATCTGGTTTACGGAGTTTACGGGCGACAGGATCGGCAGGGTGGCCCTCCAGGGATTCTGCACTCCCAACGCGACGACGCTCTGCCTCAACAACGCCCGGTTTCAGGTGCAGGTGCGCTGGGACGTGTCAGCCCAGGGTGCGGCCGGGGAGGGAAGGTCCGTTCCGCTGACCGGAGACACCGGCGCGTTCTGGTTCTTTTCCGCGAACAACATCGAGCTCGTGGTCAAGGTCGTCGACGGAAGGCCTTTCAACGGGAAGTTCTGGGTCTTCATCGGATCCCTCACGGACGTGGACTACCGGGTTACGGTCCGGGACCTCTCGACCGACCACGTGAACACCTACGTTCACGAGGCGGGGACGCTTCAGAGCTTCGCGGACACCGCCGCATTCTGAAACGCGGCTTGCCCCTTGCGACGCGTGCTATGTTGTTACCGTGGTAACAACGACCGCCGCCGATCCGCATTCCGGGCCGCCGCTTTCGGACGCGGAGCTGCTTCGAGGGTTCGAATCCTGCGCGCTTCCCCCGGGCCGCTTCCACCACGCCGAGCACGTGCGCGTGGTCTGGATCTACCTGAGCCTCGAATCCGTCCTCGGCACGCTCGAACGCTTTCCGGCGGCTCTGCGCCGATACGCGGAATCGCTCGGAATACCCGAGCTGTACCACGAGACGATCACGTGGGCGCTGGTGCTCCTGATCGAGGAGCGCCGGCAACGAGGCGGCGAACTTTCCTGGGAAGAGTTCGCCTCCGCGAACGAGGACCTTCTCTCCTGGCCGGACGTGCTCGATCGCTATTACCGTCCCGGGACGCTGGCCCGCCCGGAAGCGAAGAGGATCTTTCTCCTGCCCGACCGTCTCGAAACCCCCGCGCCTGACCCCGCGGGCGGCCGGCTCGCCGGAGGCTCGGGATAGACTCCGCCGGTGTTGCCTCGCGATTCGGACGTCCTCGGGCGCCTGCGTGAAAAAGGCTCGAGGGCCCTCTCCTTCCAGGAGCTCGTCCGCAGTCTCCACGTCCCCGAGGAAGAGGAGGACGCTTTCCGTGAACGTCTCGACGCGCTCGAGCGGCGGGGGGAGATCGTCCGCGCGCGCGGGGAGAAGTACTCCGCGATCGAGTTCTCGAATTTAACCGCGGGGCGGCTGACGGTCCGCGCCGAAGGCTTCGGCTTCGTGCTCGTGCAGGGGGGACCGGACCTCTACGTCCCGCGGGCGGGCATGCACGGAGCGATGGACGGCGACACGGTCCTGGCCCGCGAAGAACGGGCGAATAGCCACGGCCGCGGGCGCGACCCGGAGCGCATTTCCGGCTCGGTCGTCAAGATCCTCGACCGGGCGCGAGAGCGCGTCGTCGGGCGGTTCGAGACGCAGGACGGGCGGAAAGTCGTCCTGCCTTACGACCCCAAGGTCGACGCGATCGTGCGGATCGACGAGGGCAAGTCCCACGGAGCGCGCGAGGGAGAGATCGTGGAAGCGAGGCTGACTTCGTTTCCGGATGCCCGTCGCGTTGCCCACGGGGTCGTCGAGGAGCGGCTCGGCTTTCTTGGAGAGCCGGGAGTCGACATCGAGATCGTCCTTCGCTCCCACGGCCTTCCTCCTCGTTTCCCGCAGCCCGTCATCGCGGCGTCCGAGAAGTTTCCCGAAGAGGTCGCCACCGAGGACCTCCTCGGCCGCAAGGATTTTCGCGACCGGCGCATCGTCACGATCGACGGAGAGACGGCGAAGGACTTCGACGACGCTGTCGAGGTGGAGCGCACCGAGAACGGATTTCGGCTCGGCGTCCACATCGCCGACGTCTCCAACTACGTCACGGAAGGCAGCCTTCTCGACGTCGAAGCGGCGTCGCGCGGTACGAGCGTTTACTTTCCGGGCCGCGTGCTTCCGATGCTCCCCGAGAGGCTTTCGAACGGGCTCTGTTCCTTAAACCCGCACGTCGACCGGCTCGTCCTCTCCGCGATCCTCGATTTCGACAGGAAGGGCCGGGTCCTCGGCGCACAGTTCTGCAAGGCCGTGATCCGGAGCGCGCACCGGATGACGTACACGGAGGTCGCGCGGCTGCTCGAGACGCGCCCGACCTCGGATGACCAGCGGCGCTACGGCCCGTTTCTGGATGACTTCCGCACGATGGGAGAGCTCGCGGCGGCGCTGCGTGCGCGGCGGGAGGGCCGCGGCGCGATCGACTTCGACCTGCCGGACGCCGACATCGTGCTCGACGACGAGGGCCTGGTGGTGGGCATCGTCCCGGAATCGCGCAACGTCGCGCACCGGCTGATCGAGGAGTTCATGCTCGCCGCGAACGAGGCGGTCGCGAAGAAACTCGTCTTCGACAAACAGCCGGCGATCTACCGCGTCCACGACCGCCCGGACCCGGACAAGCTGACCGACCTGCGCGAGGTGCTCCAGAGTTTCGGGTACGAACTGAAGGGGAACCTCGAAGAGCTTCCTCCCGCCGCCTTCCAGAAGCTGCTGAAGGAGGTTCAGGGCAAGCCCGAGGAAAGGCTGCTGACCGATCTTCTCCTGCGCGCGCAGCGCAAGGCGATCTACAGCGAGGAGTGCCGCGGCCACTACGCGCTCGCAGCGCCCTACTACTGCCACTTCACGTCTCCGATCCGCCGCTACCCGGATCTGATCGTCCACCGGCAGCTCTCGAGGCTGCTCCATTTCCGGCGCGCGGTTTCCCCTGCGGACTTCGAGGCGATCAACCAGGCGCTCGCGGGCGTCGCGAAGCTTTCCTCCGAGCGCGAGCGTCGCGCGGACCAGGCGGAGCGCGAGAGTCTGCTCTGGAAAAAGATTGTTTTCATGAAGGACAAAGTCGGACGGGATTTCGACGCCTTCGTGACGGGCGTGGCGTCGTTCGGGCTCTTCGTCATGCTCAAGGACTTCTTCGTGGAAGGTCTTGTCCCGATGTCCGCTCTCGGCGAGGACTTCTTCGTGTACGAGGAGAAGCAGCATCGGCTGCGCGGCCGCTCGACGGACGTGACCTACAGGCTCGGAGATTCTCTGACGGTCCACCTGAAGGAAATTGACGAGGTCCGCCGCCGCCTGAACTTCCGGCTCGCGGAGCGCAAGGCGGCTCCCGCGCCGGCGCGTCGCGCGAAACCGATTGCGGCTCCGGCCGCTGCCGCGGCGCCGCAGCCGCGCCGCTACGGGCGCAAGCCAAAGAAGAGCTCGCGATGAGGCGCGCGCGCCTCCTGCCACTCCTGCTCCTCCTTCTCGCGGGGGCGGCGGCCGGTGTCCCGGGCTGCCGGGAACGCGGCCGGCCCGATCCGGCGATCCGCATGGCGGTTTCCCACGAGCGCGCCGAAAGCGCCGGCGAGGCGGCGCCCGCGGGGACTGCAGGGACCGCCGGGACCGAGACCCCGGCGGGGACGGCCGGGATGGAGACCCCGTCGGGGACCCCGCGGGTGCCGACGAGGCTCGTCGTTCCGGAGTCCGTTACGGCGGCGTATTCCGGAATCCGGCTTCACTGGAAGGATTCCGCGAGCGGGAAGGAGGGCACCCTCGACGTCCCTCTCGGTTCCGCCGCGCCCGTTCCAGGATCGAGCCTCGAGGTGCGCGCGGACGTCTTTCTTCCTGCCTTCACGATGACGAACGATGCGATCACGTCGACCGGCATCGAACCGGAGAACCCCGCCGCCCGAATTGCCGTCGGAGAGGGCGGAAAAGAAGTGTTCGCGGGCTGGATCTTCACGCGCTTTCCGGACGTGCACCCGTTTGAGCATCCCCGGATCTCCCTGCGCCTCGAGGGAGGCGTCCGGCGGGCTTCGTGAGCCCCGTCAAGGCGTTCACGGTCGTCGTCGCGGGACGGCCGAACGTCGGGAAGTCCGCACTCTTCAACCGCCTCATCCGCCGGCGCCGGTCGATCGTTCACGACCTGCCGGGAATGACGCGCGACGTGCTCGAGGAGGAGGCGGAGCTTCCCGACGGCCGGAAGTTCCGGCTGGTCGACACGGGCGGGTACGACCCCGAGGGCAAGGAGCACATCCCGCGCGAGGTCCGCGACCGGGCCGCCGCCGCGATTCGAAACGCGGACCTCGTCCTCCTGACGATCGACGCGTCCGCGGGAATCCTGCCCGGCGACCGCGCCGCGGCCCGCATCGCGCGGCAGGCGGGAGTCGAGACGGTCGTGGCCGCGAACAAAATCGACCGCCGCGAAGGCAGCGAGGGCGAGGTCGAGGCGTGGGAGCTCGGATTCAACGAGGTCTTCGGTGTCTCGGCCGAGCATGGCATCGGGGTCGAAGAAATCCTCGACGCGATCGGCCTCCGCTTGCCGCCTCTTCCCGAAGGCGAACAGCCGCCCGAGCCCGCGAAGCCGCGGGAGATTGCGCTCGCGATGATCGGGCGCCCGAACGTCGGCAAGTCGTCGCTGGTGAACGCGCTGCTCGGAGAGGAGCGGCTGATCGTCTCGGAGATCGCCGGGACGACGCGCGATTCGGTCGACGCGCGTCTCGTCCGTGGAGAGGCCCGGTTCCGGCTGGTCGACACCGCGGGCATCCGCCGGAAGGGAAAGACGGAGCGTGGGCCCGAGGTGCTCTCGGTGGTCCAGGCCCGCAAGCGGATCGAGGAGTGCGACGTGGCCGCGCTGATCGTCGATGCCGCGTCCGGAGCGGCATCGCAGGACGCTAAGGTGGCGTCCTACGTCAACGATGCCGGCCGCGGCCTGGTCCTCGTCGGAAACAAGTGGGACATCGCCGGGGGGGACGAGGGGGAGGCGAAGAAGTTCGCGGCCGCGCTCGAGGACGAGATTCCGTTCGTCCGATGGGCGCCTCTCGTCCTGACGTCGGCGAAAACGGGACGCGGGATCGCGAAGCTGCTCGACGCGGCGGCCCTCGTCGCCGAAAACCGATACCGCCGGATTCCGACGGGGGAGTTAAATCGCGTCCTCGGGCGGGCCCTTCGCGACAAGTCTCCGCGCACGGCGTCGGGAAAACGCATCAAGATCTACTACGTTGCGCAGACGGGAGTCGCGCCCCCGACCTTTACGCTCGTCGCCAGCCGCGCCGAAGCGCTGCATTTCTCCGAGACCCGCCGCGTCGAGAACCTCGTGCGCGAGATGGGCGACTTCACCGGCTCCCCGATCCGGATCTCGGTCCGGGGACGGTCGAGGGAAGAGAAGTAGCCGGGCTCGATCCGGATTCGCGGTCCGAAACCCGCGCCGGCCCCCGGATAACTCGTTAATATGTCGCTTCAGATGAAGAGCGATCCGGAATTCTACAAACCTGCCGAGGCGTGCCGGATTGCGGAGGTCGCCCCCTACGTCCTGCGGTACTGGGAGACGGAGTTTCCCCCTCTCTCGGAAGGCAAGGACAAGGGCGCCGCGCGGCTCTACACGGGGCGCGACGTGAAGATCATCGGCCGCATTCGCGAGCTCCTCTACGACGAGGGTTTCACAGTAGCGGGCGCGAAGAAGCGGCTCGACGCTGAAATCACCGAAGGGCGATTCGACGACGGTTTGAAACAGGCGCCTCCTCCCGCTTCCGCCGAGCAGAAGCGTTCGGCGACTGCACCCCCTCCTCCCGTGATGGAGTCCGCCGAGGCGGTGTTTCTCTCAGACGGCGCGGCGCGTTCCGAAAAGCGGGGCAGAGCGGCTCGCAAGCCGGCGGCGGCTTCGGAGTTTCCCGACCGCAAGCGCGTCCTGAAGGAGCTGAAAGAGATCGCCCGGCTTCTGGACAATCCGCGCCGCTCGCACTGATCGAGCAGGTGTTCCGCGCGCCCGTTTGACTCGAAGGGGTAACCCTGCTCAAATGCCGCCTCCGGTCGGGACGTGGCGCAGTCTGGTAGCGTACCTGAATGGGGTTCAGGGGGTCCCGGGTTCGAATCCCGGCGTCCCGACCAACTTAAACCCCACCCTCTCTGAGACTTAACCCCGGCGTTATCCGTAAAGGGATGGCCTTTTATCCGTGACGCCCGATTTACGCCCCACCCCGGAGGGTCACACACCTACCCTGAAACGGCGAGCCGGAAGCCCCACACCAACCCCTCCGCGATATGAGAGATTCGGAGACTTGACCGAAACCGCCGATTTGACCGCCGAGACCGTCCTAGCGTGAATCCGGCGACCTTCCCGTGGTGGGGTTGGCTCATAGCCGCCGGAGTCCTCTGGCTCCTTCAGATGATCTTCGACGCCTACGAGCAGCAATTCCTCCGGGTTCTCGCGATCATCGGGATGTGCGTATCGGCGCTCATCGGGATCATCCGATTCGTGAAGTGGGTCTGGATTTCCTGAAAAAGGGAACCGAGAACGCTTGGACATCATCTGTCTCCCGACCGCTGTACCCTAAGTAGAGGCTGGCGCCAATCTCGGCACTGGCAACGAGCGAAAGGGAACTGATGACGACCAAGGGTGGATCGGGTAAGGGCGGGAAGAAGGGGAGCTTGGTTCGGGATTCGGGAACCGGGCGAATCGTTCGCCCCGGCGAGGCGACCAAGCGTCCAGCGACGACGGAACGCGAAACTTTCACTCGGCGTGCTCCCGGCAAAGGAAAGTAATACGCAAGACTCTAGCGGGTGGCTCCATCAGCTTCGGTCCGGTTTGGAGCTGCTTTACTTCCTTGCCGGGATCGTGGTGGCGGTCGCAGCTGTCTTGGCGCTCAAGCACCTACGGCTTGCTAAGGAAGCTCTCGAAACAACGAAAACTGAGATCAAGACTCGGTTTAAGCGCGATGCGCTAATCCTTTCGGCTCAGCAAAATGAAGTCTTCGCCGACAAAATTATTCCACTTCAGGCTGAATGGGCCACTGCCGTGAAGACCGCAACCGGTCGAGAACCGATAAGTTGGGAGCTCAAGAATTTCGATTTTAACGAGGGTAGCTTCGCCGATCCTAATGCCATTGCTGCCTGGCGCGCGAATGCTGCCTTCAAGGACAACACTCGTCTCGTGATCCGCGTCCTGAACCAGATGGAAGCCTTCGCCGCTTACTTCATAACGGGTGCAGCAGACGAAGAGCAGGCGTTTCCGAACATCGCCAAGGCCTTCTGCGATTTCGTTAGACAGTTTTCGCCATATCTCACGCTCCTTCGAAAGCGAGCCGGTAACGAATCCGGGCACTTTCCGAACTTGGTCGCCTTGTACCAGCTTTGGTCGGATCGCGCCAAGCGTATGAATCTTGAGAGTCAGGCGAAGGCGATGGGTCCACCCCCTAGTGGAATCCCGCCCTTGAGTCCCTGAGCCGATTCTTTTCACCGAATTGCGCAGGGCGGGGCGAGCCTACTTTTCGGAGCAGGGAAATGCCTCCTTGAGAGCCACGTCCACAATCTCGTTCGCGGCGTAGTGCAGAGCTTCGGGATGATCTTTGAGATATTTCGAAACAACGCTGGCAGCCTGCCCCGCACTCACCTCAGCGGGCTTGCAAACTTTCTCCCGGAGAGTGTCGGCCACGGCGGACACGTACCCCATGAAAAGCCCGGCGAAGAATTGAGTCTGTGAACTCTGACCCTCCCGGATTCGGCCCCCCAGTTCAAAGACCTTATCGAATGCAGCCGCCTGTTTCGCTAGAGCGTTCCCGTTGACGTAGATAAACCCCCGAGCCTGAGCCCGGGACTGAGCGGCGACGAGCAGTAACACGAAGCCGCCGATGAACTTCTTCATTCGTTTCTCCCGTTTGACCAGAGGATAGCAACTCCCGGTAACTAGCCCGCAAGAGAAAGCCCGGCTGATAGCCGGGCTGGCGTCGGAACCGTTCGGGCTTTCTAGGTTGACCGGATGCGAAATTCGCTCAGTCTTAGCCCGGCGGGGGGCTGGCGGCGCGAAACTCGGCCCGAGCCTGCTCGATAATCCTCAGCCGTTCCGCCTCCGTGATCGGATTCTCGGCCCGCATTAGAGCCGCCGTCACGAATTGAAGTTCTTCTAGGGCGAGCCGGGCGCGGCGCATTTGCTCGGGGGACCAGCCGTCAAGGTCGATCCCGCCGCCGTTCATCGCGGGCCGCCCTTCGACCCGATCCCGACGACGTTAGAGGATGAACGGGAACGGGTAGCGAATTCCCGAGACCGCCGAAGAGCGTCAACTATGTTCCCTTGAGAGACGATCGCGTACCGGGCCAGCATGGATTGAGTTTTGTGGCCGGAAATCTCCATCGCGGTGGACGGTGGAACGCCCCCATGGACCATATTCCGAACCGCCGACCGGCGCAGGTCATGAAAGATGCGGCCGAAAAGCCCGACCGCCTCGCACCCCTTGTTCCACTGCCGCCTCATGACGGAGCGGTTGATCGGAAGCCCGTTCCGATGAAAAACCCACAAGGACAGGTGAGATTCGTCGAACACGCGCCGACCGGCCATCCGGTCCAGAATTTCCCAATCCTCTTCATCCAACGTAACCACACGCGGCCTGCCGTTCTTTGAGGTGGTGAGGCGAATCTCCCGCGTCCCGGCGTCCACGTCCGCCCACCGGAGCAACCGAAGCTCATCCCGCCGCCATCCCGTCCGGAACGCCAGCAGGGTCATGTCCGCGAGAGGGGTAGGCAGGACCACCACCAGCCGGTCGATCTCATCCGCTTCGAAGAAGCCTTGGCGGGCGTTGTCCTCCGGGAGTGCGGGCGGGAAGGGCGGCATCCGGGTCAGCGTTTCCTCCCGGACGGCGAGCCGGAACGCGGAGGAAAGAAGCTCCGTTTCTCGGTTAATCGTCGCGTTCGCTCGCCCGAGCGCCTTTCGCTGAGCGACGTAGCGGCGGACGGTCTCCGCTTTGACCGCTTGAGCCTTTAGACCGCCGAGGCTCTCCCGAGGCCATTTGAGGTGGAGCAGCGTTGCAGTTAGAGACTTGATCCCCCGCGCCCGCAGGTCCGACTCCAGGGCGTCGCATAAGTCGTGCACGGTGAGCTTCGCTGCTGCCGTAGGAGCGAACGTCTTGATGCCGTCCCGGTGGTTCGCCGCTTCCCGGACCCGATCAGCGAGAATCCGACGAGCCGCCCCTTCATCGGTCGTTCCCGTCGATTCCCGAAGCTCGCCCCACGACGAGTCCTTCCGGGGGCCGTAGAAGGCCATCCAAAACGGACCCCGATTCTTCTGTTGATAAATTCGACCTTGACCTCGATTTCTCACTATCGGCCCCATACGCCGGTCGAAGCCGCCATCAGGACGAAGGCGACCATGACGGCGACGAAGCCGAGTCCGATAGCCGCGACCCACCGGAGACCGGGATGGGGACGGGCGAACCGGGGGAAGTCCGTGAGCATCGGCCCGGAGTACGGCGGGGCCGGGGGAGCGGGAGCGAGCTTCTTCGCGTTCCCTCTCGCGTCCGCGACCTTACCCGTGGGAACTTTGAGGAAGCCCGTCACCCGCCCTAGATCGTCCATCACCGGCTGCGAAATGTCGGAGAGCCGGATCATTTCGCCACCTTCACTTTCCGGCCAGCTTTCGCAGGGCGCGCGCCCGCTTCGAGGCATTCGAGGCAGATACTCTGGCCCGCTTGCGAGTACCTTCGGCAACTCAGACATCGTCCGCCGGATCGTCCCGCGAAGAACGCTCCCGGTTTTGCCTTCCGTTTCGCTTTCATCTTCACCTCACGGCCCGCAAATGACGCCCCATTGCGTTTTCCGGGCCGCTTCCGATTAGTGGAAGTCCCTCCACGCGAGGGAAGAACTTTTCGCGATGAAATTGCGAAACGCAGAATCGATGTAACTTCGGGAGACGGGCGTAAAGTCGAATGCATATGGCCTACGGTCACGGGGGAGCGCGGACGGGAGCGGGGCGAAAGTCGAAAGCGACATTAATCGCACAGCAAGCGCGTGCGGTCCCCGACGAAACGCTGCAGGCGCTGGCCTGTTTGGTGGCCCGTTCGAAAGAGGGGCTAAGCATCGCGGACCTTCTCCAACTCGTTGAGCCGGAACTCGTCCGATCGATCCTCGTGAGCACGGACACGAAATGCAAACTCGAACTCCTCAAACTGCTTCATTCCTATAAAGACGGCTTGCCGACCCAACGTGTCGCCGTCACTCTCGGCGCGGAAGGCGTCCTCGCGGAGATTTGGGCCAAGCGGCAGCGACTCGCGCCCGAGCGCCCGGCGCTTCCGCATTCCCCGGATCGTGAGGGTGAGGGTGAGGGCGACATTCTTGACGTCTCCGTCATTCCTAATGAGCCTGTTCTCCGTCCGTCGTAAAGGCCTCAGCTAACGCCAGCCGTTGCACCCTTCCTACCGCACCCGAAAGGGTCTCACGCTGGATCAATACCGAGTCAAGACAATTCGCGAGACGTTCTTACGGACTCCCTGTAAGTAACAAGGCTGACCGCGTCGTGCGCTACCTGTAGCGCGGGCGATTTCGCTAGACGGTTCAATCAGCACTTAGGCAGACTCGCCTCACGCACGAGGAGGTGCCTATGGAACGCGAACCGATGCCTCGCCCGATTGACGCCGAGACGGGGCGCTATGTCTTGAACGGCCCGCGTCGCACCGCAGAGATTCGCTTCATGGTCGCGCCTCAACTCAAGGCCGCGTTACGAAGTCTTGCGGCTAAACGCGGTCAGCTTGCCGCCGATGTGTTCATGGCGGCGGTCAAGTACGAGTTGGAGTGCGACAAGCACGGGAGACCGTCGCCGGTTCGACTGGTTGAGCAGTTCGAACAGGCGATGGACTTGGCCCGGACCGCCTCAGCCGAGCAGAAAGACCTTGTCCGGTTACTGCGGCAGCGAGACGTGGAAATCGCGAAGCTTCGCGAGCAGCTGGCCGACGAAAAGATGGTCGAGGTCACGGAAGGCGTTGGCCTCGCTCGCAAGTGGCTCAAGACCGTGCTGACGGACGGCGAGCTAGACAACTTCGCCGCAATTCCTGTCAACGAGAAAGCTGCGAACTGGGCGCGCCTGACGGGAGTCCTGGTCCACAAACTGGGAGTGCCCCGGAGATTGAAGAGCGGACGGCCAACCATCTCAGCGGCAGACCTGTGGCTGTACGTCCGGGACTTCGCCACCCCTGCGCAACGAGCCGCTATCAAGAACTGCCTTCTCGGAACCGAGCGCGAGGATGAAAGGCTTTCGGAGGTGGACGATGTCGAACGAGCCTGAGCCGCCAACGATGACTTCTTTTCTAGATTTGGCGGAATCGCTGGGAGTCACTGCGGAAGATGCCACGGCTGTAGCGGAAGCCGCGTTGAAGGATGCGAAGGACCGGAAACTTGCCCGTCAGGCGGGGGACGGCCGCGTGTCAACCCGAGAAGCAAAGGCGAAGCTGGCCGAAGCCGAGGCGAAGCTGGCCACGGCCACGACTCCGACCGGAGACCCGGACGCCCGTCACCGAATCGCCATACGGGAGGCGCTGGACTCCATCGACTTTGTGACGCCCGCCGACCGTCGAACCGCTGTGGAATCGCTGACGGGCGTGTCGAGGCTGACCGAGGATGGAACGCTGGAGTTGTTCGATCCGGACGATGAAAGGGCGGAACCTGTTCCGGCTGATGATGCTGGGCTTCGGTCAGTCCTACCCGGCGACAAGGTCCTGTCGCGTGCTGGGGGCGGTTCCGGCGCGAGCAAGACCGTTCCCGAGGTCCGGACAGGCGGAAAGCCCGCTTCAGACGAATTCAGAGCGGCGCTCGGATCGCAGCGGGCCTATGAAAAGAGCCGTTCAGCGGGGCACGAACACTTGAAAAAGATCGAACAGGAGGGTCAATGAGCCTGAAAGTTGGAAACCGAGCGAAGAGCGCCATCGCCGCACGAGTGGCGAAGGGTTGGCAATCGGAGCAAAGGCGCGCACCATCGCATCCCCCGACCCCGAAGCTGCCCGATGTCGAACGCTGGGCAGACGGCACGCCGAAACGCAAAATCGACAGGCTTCGGGAGGCCATCGACCTTGAGCGGTTCCACGCGACAGGAGACCTCGCGGACCCCGAATATCAATCCGAGGTTCACGTCAAGATGTCGGAGCTTGTCCGTCTGGAGGCTGAGGAAGCCAAGGGGAAGCCGCCCGCCGGGACCATCATCGTGTCCGACGAAGACGCAAAGCAGATGCAGACAGACCTGCGAAATTTCGCTTTCCAACGTGAAATGGATGCGATTGAGGCGCGAAGGCCACAGCCCGAGCCGGAACCGGACCCGAAATGACCCTGTACCGGCGCATGACGGACTTGGGGCCATACCCCGAACTGATTCCCGTCAACGATGACGTGATCGGGCGACGAGTCGCCTCAGATCAGGGTCTCGTCCGGGCGACATTCCCGGTCATTCAACACGCCATTGACGAGCTGCGGGTCTGCGGACAACCCGTGGGATGCGGAGAGCGAAATGATCCCGTTCCAAAGACTGCGGGGCGCTGGTGGTGAACAAAAAAACCGCCCCGAGGTCGCTCGGGGCGAAGTTTGAAGCTGATCAATGTCTTCCTTCGATTCTAACCCCGACCGGGGATCGAACCGCTACGGTGGCCGAGTCGCGGACTTTCTATACATATCGCGGCGTCACCCACGCTGTTACCTGCCCACGCTGCGAATCCCTCAACGTTGACGAAGGGAAGGAAAACTTCCGGCGTCTCATCTGTCGTGCCTGCGACGAGTGGTGGGCGCCATGGGAATACATTGGCGAGTTTGATCGAATCTGGGTTGAGGAGCCTGTCCATGTCGATTGGACCTTGAACTGAATGGCGGCTTGCCTTCGGGTTGACCGAGGGCGTAAAACTAAAAGAGAAAAGCCGCCGGGATGAGTCCGGCGGCTTCCGGCGGGGAGCGGTCAAACAACCCACCACAGCCAACACGGGAGGGAATCGTGTCTGAGAGATTATACCGCGATTCGACGGAGGGCGAAAACCCCCTCGACTATGCCTTGACCTTCGCCGCTCAAGGTGCGTCGGTGTACTGCGGCAACAGCGCTGGCACAATCGCAGACCTTCCGGTCCCGGCACCGTTGCGACCATACAGGCGGGCGCGATGAGTTCGAATGGAATCACACGTTTCTCGCGGGGGTCGCCGTGTCCGATCTGCGGCGGTTCCGAAAGAGATCCTCGCGGGAAGGGGGCGCGTTGCCACGGGTTCTTTTCATCGGACGGAGCTTTCGCGCACTGCTCCCGCATACCCTTTGGGCAACAAGAAGCTAACGGAACCTATGCACACCGTATTTCGTCGTGCTCGTGTGGGACACACCACGACGGCGCGCCGAAGCAATCTCCCCTCTTGCCCATTGAGGCGCAGCAAGGCACCAGATTTCAGTCCTGGGATATTCGCGACTTGGACGGCAAGACCGTCGCCCGTCACACGCGGACTGATTTTCGAGACGGGAGTAAGACGTACCGCTGGTTTCAGCCTGACGGCAAGTCGGGTTTGGCAGGACGGCGAACGGAAGATCTGCCGCTCTACCTCACCGAAACGCTCAGGGACTTTGCGGCGGAGACTCCTGTGGTCGTAGTCGAAGGGGAAAAAGCGGCTGACGTGTTGAAGTCGCATGGCTTTCTCGCCGTAGGCACGGTAACGGGCGCACCCGCCGCGCCATCTCTTCAAGCGTTGGAGGCGATACGCGATCGATTGATCTACTTGTGGCCCGATTTCGATGACGTAGGGAGGTCCCAAGCGGAAAAGATCGTTGCGACATTGAGGGGCCGAACTCAATTTGGAATTCATCGCATCGAGTGGGGGACCGAAGACGGGAACGACGCCGCTGATTTTTTTGCGCGTGGAGGCACCGAGGACCAACTTGATCGCCTTTTGGCAGAGGCTCCCCTGGTCGCGGGAGGGGAGGCCGTTACGCTGGGCGTCGTGCTGACAGGACGGTTCTCGAATTGCGGGCCGGAGGACCGCTCGATTCCCGCCGACGGTCGCATCGTTTCAATCGACACGTTCATGAACGAGACGCCTTCCTCCGAACCGTCCGTCATGGGAGACGGCGTGATCGCGGAAGAGTCACTCAACGTTCTCGCGGGCGAGGAGGGGATGTCCAAGACGGCGTTCGAGACGGCACGGGCGCTTCACCTTGCGGCCGGAATCGATTTCCTCGGAATCCGAATCCCCAAGTCCCGCCGCGTTTTGTTTCTGGAGGCAGAGGGGAACAGGGATTACTTCCGTCAGAGGATCGCGGACGCGGCCGAAGCGTATGGGATCGAATGGCAGGACCTGCCGATCTGGTTTGCCAAGCGTAAGGCGCAGTTTGTCCTCGGAGACGAATCCGTTTTGAGGGCGGTAGCCGATTGCCGAGCGGAGTACACGATTCTCGACACGATCGGGCTATTCCATGACGGCGACGAGAACTCCAACACGGATTGGAAGCGGCATGTCGTGAAGCCGTCCCGAAGAATCATCCGGGAGACCGGCACCGCGTTCGGCTACGTACATCACTTCTCGAAGCCGAGCCAAGAGCGCAAGGGGGGCAATCGAATCCGTGGCGCGAAGGCCGTAAAAGCGGACAGCGACACGGTGTTGACGCTTGAACCGGCCGAGAAGTACGGGCCGACTGCTCGGGTTCTTAAGTTCGAGAAGATTAAGAATGGACCACCCCGCCAAGCGATGGTCCTGAGTTATAACGGCTCCGCTAACCATTTCATTTTGTCCGACAAGCCCGCTGCCGTCGCCTTCGATCCACGTCTGGCGGAAGTGGCGGACTTGGTAATGGGCGTCACGAGTAAAGCCGAGCTTGTCCGGTTGATCTCCGAGAACTTAGGCGTGGGAAGAAGTACCGCCGAAGTCCTCATCAAGAGTGCAGTTGATTCGGATTTGATTTCCAAGCTCAAGAGGGGCGAGTACGGACCCCGGGAGTGAGGGTTCCCCCGATTCCCCCGAGGTCTATAAGACCTCTCGGGGAAGCCGGGGAAGGGTTCCCGCCGAAACTTTCCGGGGAAGTCGGGGAAGTCGGGGAAGAGGTCGGCGGAACAGCTAACCCAGCGTTTTCGCGTCGGGGTTCGTTTCGGGGTGTTTCGGGGAACCTTCCCCGACGACGGGTCTGAAAATTCACGTTCCCCCGACGCCAACGGAGTGCTCGGAAGGGCAACCTGAGCGCAGGCTGCCGAAGGTCGGCGGGTTTGATTCGGGACCCCCAAATTATCCGCTTTTTATCCGTGTTATACCCCGATTATCCGTGTTTTATCCGTGTTCGGAACCGCGAGAAGGGCAGGAGTTAGCGGTCCGTCAATCTCGTTCAAACGGCAGGGGTTAGGTTGCAATAAGACGAGCCGACGGAGGTGTTTTCAGTCGCGGAAAAAGGCACCCGAACCGGGTTCGAATCCCGGCGTCCCGACCAAATCATCCACGACGATTCCAACGCACCTCAGCGCTCGGGCCTTCCGGCGGGAAGCGGGAAGCCCGTTCTTTTTGCCGACCATGCGTTTTCGAGGGTCCTCGCGGCCGGATTCGTCCACAGATGCATCGAGTTGCGGATCGCCGGAAGTTGCAATGAAGCCGAATGAGTTCCATGATCCGCGGCGGCATCTCGAAGTCGGTCGCGATGTCGATCTCCGGGCACCAGCGCGTGTTCCAGCAGAACAACATCGGGACGACCGGGATCAGCTGCGCGCCCTGGAGGCGTCCCGCGCTGCCCTCGACGACGCAGCCTCGGTGCCGCTTCCGGCCCCGACGGTCACGGAGGAGGAGGTCAGAACAGATGGCGACCAAGCAGAAGGGTCCCGGACTGCCGCCAGAGCACCTCGGCCCCGAGCGCCGGCGGCCGGCGATCGTGTGGTCCGACGATCCCGTATGGTCGAAGGCGAAGACGGGCGTCCCGATCAAAGGCACGGGCTTCATCTGGAAACCGGATGAGGACCGACGGAAGAAGACCTGAGATTCGTCCACAGGTCCCTCCACAGGTTGCGTTTTTCCTCAGCAAAATGGCGAAGGGCCGTCCGGTGCGGACTTTCCGGCTCGCCGTTTCAGGGGTGGCTGGTTGACCGTCCGGAGTGGCGGTGCCGTCTCTGATAAACGATGCCGACCCTCGCGGGGCTCACGGACGGAACGCGCTGGTGTCGACGCCTCCGCAGAGCTGTCCGGACCCGGTCGAGCCGTTCGTGTAGCTCTTTGTTGATCCCGTAAGCAGGTCCGTGACGGTGATGACGTACTGAACGTCCGTCAGCGGGGCGTGGAAGAACCAGTAATTACCTCCCAGCGCCGGCGAGCGGGTCGCGTCAACCATCTTCACTATGACCTCCGGAAACGTCGAATCTCCAGTGAACTCGGGCAGGCTGAAATAACCTGACCGGTCGGTGATCAGATTGGGAGTGCGTTGCGTAACGGCGCCCGTTCTGGGATCCGTTGCCGTGAGACGGACCTCGAATCTGTTTCCAATGAGACCCAGACTGGCACTCGTGCCGGACGCGGTCAAAAAAATGTATCCGCTCCTCTGCGTGCCGGGCGTCATCATCGCGGAAGGCGTATCGCCCTGTACGGCGAACCAGGGCCCGGCGGGCGGCGGGGCGAGCACAACCCAATTCGCGAAGACCGGACCTCTACAGCTCGTGAGATTCGTGATCGCGACGACGTCACCCGCCTGAACGTCGACAGGCGGAGTCAGCATCACCGCTTCGGTGGCGAAAAGAGTTCCGTTTACCGGATTGAGCCGAACCGGTTCGTTGACGGCGAATGGCCCCCGTTCGCCGACCAAGTCGAACGTCGGAATGGGCCGTGCGGGGGTCGAGGGCCGGAAGAACCTGATCTTGACGGCAGCCGGGCACGGCGACGCAGACCAACCGAAGGTCGCCGTCGTCAGGCGTCCGCTGAGGGTCGCCGGGCGCGCCGTCTCGACGATGGTTTCAACCCCCGAGACGGAAACGTTTCCGCCGTTCGAGAGGGACATCCCCACTGTGATCGTCTGGCCGACTGTCAAGGCGGCGGGCACGAGAATGAGACAGAGCCCGACCGCACCGATGAACCGCAAAAAACGACGAGAGGACGGGTAGGACGTAGGAACTCGCTGTGCCGAGTCCCGACTATATCGGCCTGAACCGTCTCGTTCGATCGGCTCATGAGCAGAAGGCTGGCGGCGAATGCGCGAAGAAGTCCGCAAAGGAATCGAAAGATTTCCGGAAGCCCGGTTAAACGGCGGCGTCAGCCTTCGGGAGAAAACCGGTAGCCGACCCACGGCTCCGTGCGGATGTAGCGGGGGCGGTCGGGATCCGGTTCGAGCTTGCGCCGAAGGGTGCCCATGTGCACCCGAAGGGTGTCGTTGGACACTCCCGCGGTAGAGCCCCAGACCGTCGCCAGAAGCTGCCGGTGGGTCCAGACCGCTCCGGGCTTCGAGAGAAGGGCCAGGAGCAGAGAGAACTCGGTCGGCGTCAGATGGATCGATTTTCCCGAGCGGAAGACCGCGCGCGCGCCGCGGTCGACCTCGATCTCTCCGAAGCTCGCGAGCGGCAGGGACTCCGCCGATCCGCGCCGCAGAAGCGCCCGGGCCCTCGCAACCAGCTCCGCCACACCAAAGGGCTTGGTCACGTAATCGTCGGCGCCGGCATCCAGAAGCCGGACCTTCTCGCGCTCCTCCTGCCGCACGGTCAGCACGAGAATCGGCATCGCCGACGTCTGTCTTACTTTCCGGACCAGCTCCAGGCCGTTGACCTTCGGCATGTTGAGGTCCGTGACGAGGAGGTCGAAGTGACCCCCGTCGAGCAGATCGCCCGCCTCCTCTCCGTCGATCGCCGTCTCGACCTCGTGCCCGGCCTTTTCGAGCGCGTCCCGGACCACCTTGCGGATGGCCGCCTCGTCGTCGGCGACGAGAACCCGCGTCACGCGGCGGACCTCGGAAGCTCGATCACGAAGAGCGTGCCGCCGCCGGCGGCTTCCTCGAGGCGCAGACTGCCTCCGTTCAACTCGACCAGGCTTCTGGCGATGGCGAGGCCGAGACCGGTTCCCGGGGTCGTCTGCGTCGCCGAAAGGCGGACGAAGCGCCCGAGGACGCGCTCCCGATCGGCCGCCGGGATCCCGGCGCCGCGATCCGCGACCTGGAGATAGACGAGAGCATCGCGACGGCCGGCGGACACGCGGATCTCCGAATCGGCAGGGGAGTATCGGGCGGCATTCTCGAGCCCGTGCCCGAGCGCCTCCGTCAGCTGGCTCGGATCGACGTCCAGCCGGATCTCTTCCCGGGGAACATCGAGCGAAAGCGAGTGCCGCGCCAGCGAATCGCCGAATCGCGCCACCGCCGCCTCGACGACTTCGGCCGCGGTCACGAGCTCCTTGCGCGGCCGGGCGACCCCGGAGTCGAGGCGGACGACGTCCATCAATTCACCGATGCGTCGCGTGAGCGCCTGGATCTGATCGACCGCCAGCCGGGAAGTGGCGGAGCTTCCGATCTCGGCGGCCCAGTTCTCGATCGCCGCCCGCGCCGCCGCCACGGGCGTTTTCAGATCGTGCGCGAGCGCGGCGAGCAGGGTCGATTTCATCTGATCGCTCGTCCTCGTCTCCTCCGCCTCCCTCTCGAGGCGGACGAAGCGTTCCCGCTCGATGGCGAGGCCGAGCAGGACGGCGCAGCCCTCCGCCATCCGATCGCTGGAGCCCATGCCCCTCGCGACAAGCGCTCCGGCTCGCTGGACTCCGATCGGAATCGGCAGGTAGATGTCCGTCCCGCCGAGCTCCGAGGGGAATTCTGTGGATCGGCCCTGCCGGTAGGCAATCTCCGCGAGGTCCTGGCGAATTTCGAGAGTCGAAGTCGCTGCCCCCGGTTCGAGACCTCGTTCTCGGTCCCCCATGAGCACGGAGACGTGTCTGGCCTGGAGCGCCGTCGCCAGGCGATCCGCCGCGACCGCCAGCAGAGATTCGCGCGTCGTGTCCGAGAGAAACGCCTGAGAGAGACGCGTCAAATTAGCGAGATCGGCGCGTTCGGTCTCGACCTGGCGAAGCCGTTCGCGGCCGGTGGCCGAGAGCCGTCCGATCAGGAGGCCGCTCGCCAGGAACACGACGAGCGCCGCCACGTTCCGCGACTCGTCGACGTGGAAGGTGTAGAGAGGTGGGAAGAAGAAGAAGTTGAGCGCGAGGGTGCCGAGGATCGCGGCGAGAACGCCGGGCCCGCTCTCCCAGACCCAGGCCGAGAGGAACACCGACAGCAGAAGGAGCAGCGCGGCGGTCGAATCGGTCAAGCGTGGAAACAACTTCAACCCGCCGACGGTGAGCGCGACGAGCAGAGCCGCGCCCGGATAACCGGCCCAGAGATTCGGACGGGGCGCGGGCACGCCGGAATTCTAACGGGCCGCGTCGCGCGTCAGGCCCCGCGGGCTCAATCGCCGGCAATCTTTCGGGTTTCTTTCGGACTTCTTTCGTCCCGTCTTGTGAGACTCGGATCGTGACAGAGAGACAGTCCGCCGAGCGGCAGCCGTCCGCCCCCGTCCGGCCCCGACCGGGTCCGATCGAAAGCGAGCAGGAGTCGCCGCCGTGGCACGAGCCGGAATCTCCGGTTCGAAGGCTTCGAAAGCTGATCTTCGGCAAGCCGCGCGATCCCATGGACCCCCGGGTCTTTCACCACCTCTCCCTCGTGGCCTTTCTCGCGTGGGTGGGGCTCGGGGCGGACGGGCTGTCCTCCTCCGCCTATGGTCCGGAGGAAGCGTTCAAGGCGCTCGGACAGCACATGTATCTCGCCGTCTTTCTCTGCTTGATGATGGCCGGCACCGTCTTCGTCATCTCGTTCGCGTACAGCCTTCTCATCGAGCACTTCCCGGGGGGAGGCGGGGGATATCTCGTCGCCACGAAGCTCCTCGGCCCCCGATTCGGCGTCGTCTCGGGCTGCGCGCTGATCGTCGACTACGTGCTCACGATCACCGTCTCGGTGGCCACGGGCTGCGACGCCATTTTCAGTTTCCTGCCTCGCTCATGGGTCAGCCACAAGCTGACGACCGAAGTCCTCGTGCTGTGCCTCCTCGTCGTGTTGAATCTGAGAGGCGTCAAGGAGTCGGTGAAGTTTCTGCTGCCGATCTTCCTCGTTTTCGTCGTGACCCATGTCGTCCTGATCTCTTACGGCCTCATCGATCATTTCTCAGCGCTTCCCTCGGTCCTGCGGGGAGCGGTTTCGGAGGCGCGCACCAGCTCTTCCGCGATCGGCCTGCTTCCCACCCTGTTCATCCTCCTGCGCGCGTACTCGCTCGGCGGGGGGACGTACACGGGCATCGAAGCCGTGTCGAACGGCGTGCAGATCCTTCGCGAGCCCCGCGTCCGCAACGCGAAACGGACGATGCTGTACATGGCGCTCTCGCTCGCCTTCACCGCCGGCGGAATCCTCTTCTGCTATCTGCTGATCCACGCCCACTCGGCGCCCGGCAAGACCTTGAACGCCGTTCTCGCGGAGCGGCTCTTCGGGCCCTGGAGGCTCGGCGGATTCAACATCGGCGGCACCCTCGTCATCGTGACCCTCGTTTCGGAAGGGGCGCTGCTCTTCGTAGCCGCCCAGACCGGATTCATCGACGGGCCCCGGATCCTCGCGAACATGGCCGTCGATTCCTGGGTGCCGCGCCGATTCGCGCAGCTCTCCGACCGGCTGGTGACGAAGAACGGCGTCTTTTTAATGGGAGCCGGGGCCGTCGCGGTGCTCCTCTACTCGAAAGGGAAGAGCGATCTGCTGATTCTGATGTATTCGATCAACGTCTTTCTCACTTTCACGCTGACGGAGCTCGGGATGTCGCGCTTCTGGATCACCACCCGCAAGAACCCGGAGCACCGGAACTGGCGGCGCAACCTCGCTATACACGGCACCGGCTTGACGATGTGCCTGTCCATCCTGATCGTGAGCATCGTCGAGAAATTCACGGAAGGCGGATGGCTGACCGTCGTCGTGACGTCGGCATTCATCCTTCTCGCGTTTGCGATCCGGCGTCACTACGATCGGGTCGGCGAGCAGCTTCGCCGGCTGGACGATGTCCTGCTCCACATCCCCGTCCGGCCGCACGAGACCCCCGACGGTCTCGTGGATGCCACCCGGCCCGTCGCCGCCCTCCTCGTCAACGGATTCAGCGGCGTCGGAGTTCACACCTTTCTAACGATCCAGCAGTTGTTTCCCGAGCAGTTCACGGATTACCTTTTCGTGTCCGTCGGAGTCATCGACTCTGCCAGCTTCAAAGGCAGGGACGAAGTCGAGGCGCTTCAGCAATCGACGCGCGAAGGTCTCGGAAAGTACGTCGCTTTCGCGCGGCGGTTTGGATTTCGGGCGGAGGCTCGGGAGGCGATCGCGACGGAAGTCGTGGAAACGCTAGCCGATCTCGCGCAGGCGACGCGCGCCCGGTATCCCCGCTGCGTGTTCTTCCTGGGCTCCCTCGTCTTCGAAAAGGACGACCTCGTCCACCGGATCCTCCACAACGAGACCGCGCTCGCGATCCAGCGGCGCCTTCAATTTGCCGGGATCGAGACGGTCGTGCTGCCGGTTCGGGTCCGCGGCCGGGTAGGGAGCGCAGCGTGACGCCCCTCCCATCCGCTTCGGGTCCGCGGACCCGCATCGTCGCGGCGATACTGGGTCTGATCGGTGTCCCGGTCCTGATCGCGCTCGCAGAGAGTCTCGGGACGGGCAACGCCCGTCACGTCTGTTTCGTGGCAGCGGCGGCGGCCGCGATCGCCGCGGTCGCTATGCTTGCCAGCTCACTCGAGGTGCACGTGGACCGGCGGGGGCGAGCCCAATCGTCGCAACGGGATGGGTCGCACCTGCGGGCGCCCGGTCGGAAGCGAGCCGGATCTTCCTGAAAGAACCGAGAGCGCCCGCAAATTCAAGATTTTCCGGCTGAGTTGGGTTCGCAAGCGTCCTTCGAGCGCTCGGGTGAAAGAGGAGCGCGGGCCGCTCTCAATACGCGCATCCAAAAGGAGGTGCTGTGAAGATCACGCCTGAGCAGCGCGCCAAGTTGGAAAGTCTCAACTCGACACTGTTCCGAGATCTCGCCACGGCTCGGCGGAGCGCGCGGCGATGTCGTCGCGCTCACGCTGGCCTCCATGGCGCCCGCGCCGGTTGAGCCCGGCGGATCCGAGACGCGGGTACGGGCTGTGCGAAATGCCAGAGTTTTGTCAGCATGAACTTCGCGGAGTGTCTACATCGCGAGGCAGCGAACTCTGAGAGTCGCGGTGATTCATGGTCGCCCTGGCGATTGCACAACCCGCGGCCGCCGCACAACCCGCGGACGTCCGAGAGCCTGGTGTCCTACAGACTTTCCGGGCCAACTATGACGCCATGATGGCCAACTTCGAGCGCATGGCCAAGGCCACGGGCAACACGGCGCGTCAGGAACGTGCCAGCCAGGGGCGGAAAGCCATGCGGATGGTTACCGATGATCAGTTGATCAAATCCTTCGGACAGAACGAGGTCCCGGACCTCTCCGCCGGAGTGATGAACAGTCAGTACCTCGCCTCCCAAATGGAGTCCCAGCAGAAAGCAGCCGAGGGAAAGCGCCCCATGGCGACACGAACGGCCGGCTTTCCCGAGCCAGTCGCCGTCGTCGCCGGATGCAATGGGGTGGATGTTACGGCCGAGACGAGATATACGCTTTTCATCGCAAAAGAGGTTGTAAACGCGATCCTGGCCGCGGCGGCCTGGGCTTGCAACGGCAGAATGGACGACTATTTGAGTTGGCTCAAGAGCGACTACCTTCCCGCGCTGCAAACGGCAGGCGTCAAACACTTCGTCGTATCGCGGCCTATCTTCGGCGGCGAGGGAGGCGAGGTCGTCTCATCGCGAATGCTCGAGAACCTCGCGGAAATTGATGGCGGTCCGGTCCTGACGAAAGCGCTCGGCGAGGCGCAAGCGCGCGCCGTCAATGCCAGGGCGCTCCCGCTCGTTCGCTCGTCGACGACGAGCATCGTCAAGGTGCGAGCCGATTTGACCTATTCGACGGATTGTCCTCCCGCCAACTGAGGAAAGAGTCCCAGGGCTTGGGGTCAGTCCTCCTGTGTCTGATGTCAAGCCGGTAGGTCGAGGAGCTTCAGCATCCTATTCGTGGCGAGATTGGGGTCAGACCTCGCGCCGACTGATGACGGTGCCCGGAGTCGGGCCCATCACGGCGACGGCGTACGT
>JBDTRB010000044.1:0-28884 GCA_039931865.1 Acidobacteriota bacterium
CCGGAAGCGCTGGCTCGCCTCGCGATCAGCAAAGTGGTCACGTTCACGTCCACGTACGACCACCGCATCATCCAGGGCGCGGAATCGGGACTCTTCCTGGCCCGGATCGAGGAGCTTCTCCTCGGCCAGCACGAGTTCTACGAAGGGGTCTTCTCCGACCTCGCGATCCCGTACGAGCCGCTCCACTGGGCTCGGGACAACAACCCGGGGCTCTTTTCGGACTCGCGCAGCGCGGAGATCGAGAAGCAGGCGCGCGTGCTGGAGCTCATCAACGCGTACCGGGTTCGCGGACATTTGATCGCGGACATCGACCCGCTCCGCCTCATGCCCGTGCAGCACCACCCGGAGCTCGATCTCGAGACCTACGGCCTCACGATCTGGGACCTCGACCGCCTCTTCTGGACCGGCGGGCTCGCGCAGCGCGAGCACATGCCGCTGCGAGAGATCGTCGGGCTGATGCGGCGCGTCTACTGCGGGAAGGTCGGGATCGAATACCGCTACATCTCAAATCCCGTCGAGAAGGAGTGGGTGCGGCGGAATGTCGGGGCTCCCCCCGAGCCGCTCACGCCGGAGATCCGCAAGCGGCTGCTTTCGAAGCTGATCGCCGCGGAAACTTTCGAGCGCTTTCTCGGAACGCGGTTCCTGGGCCAGCGCCGGTATTCGATCGAAGGTACGGAGACCGCCATCGCGTTCCTCGATCAGCTTCTCGAAGGCGCGGCGGCGCGCGGCGTCGAGGAAGTTTCGATGGGCCTGACGCACCGCGGCCGTCTGAACATCCTCGCCAACGTCGTCGGAAACGCGGCGGAGCGGATCTTCTCCGGCTTCCAGGGCACGGTGCACCCGGATTTCCCGGCCGACGAGGGCGACGTCAAGTACCACCAGGGCGCCCGTTCGCGCCGCACGACGGCGAGCGGCCGCGAGATCGCGATCTCCGTGCCGTCGAATCCCTCGCATCTGGAGGCGGTCGATCCCATCGTCGAGGGGCTCGTGCGGGCGAAGCAGGACCGCACGGGGTTGCCCCGCGAAGAGGCGTGGCTGAAGATCCTGCCGGTGCTGCTCCACGGCGACGCGGCATTTGCCGGGCAAGGCATAGTGGCCGAAATCTTCAACCTCTCGCAGCTGCGCGGGTATCGCACCGGCGGGACCGTGCATCTCGTCGTCAACAACCAGATCGGCTTCACGACAAACCCGGCGTCCGGACGCTCGTCCCTCTATTCAACCGACGTCGCGAAGATCAACCAGGTCCCGATCTTTCACGTCAACGGCGACGATCCGGAGGCGGCGTATCGCGTCCTGCAGATCGCGCTCGACTACCGCCAGGAGTTTCACAAGGACGTCGTCGTGGATCTCATCGGGTTCCGCCTGCACGGCCATAACGAGGGCGACGAACCGACGTATACGCAGCCGCTCATGTACCGCCGCATCCAGGAGCATCCGGGGGTGCGCACCCTTTACGCGCGGCGGCTCGTGCGGGACGGTGTCCTGACCGAAGCCGAGGTCGCCGGGATGGAGGCGTCTCAGGTGGAGGCGTACGAGGCGGCGCTCACGGCGGCGAACGAGGCGGGGAAGCGCTCGGGGCTTCCGACCCCCCCGCCTCACCCGGGCGAGAGCGGCCGCGTCGAAGAGGTGCCGACGGGCGTCTCCCGTGAGGTCCTCGGCCGAATCGGCCGCGCGCTGACGACCGTGCCGCCGGGTTTCAACCTGAACCCGAAGATGGTCCAGCAGCTCGCGCGGCGCGCGAAGATGGCGGACGGCTCGCTGCCGCTCGACTGGGCGACCGCGGAGGGCCTCGCCTTCGGATCGATCCTGCTCGAAGGGACTCTCATCCGCATGTCGGGCCAGGACACCGCACGCGGGACGTTCTCGCAGAGGCACGTCGTCTTCCACGACACGCAGACCGACACCGACTGGATCCCTCTCTGCCACCTCGGAAACGAGCAGGGAGGTCAGGGGCCGTTCCACATTTTCAACAGCCCGCTGTCGGAGATGGGCGTTCTCGGCTTCGAGTACGGGTACAGCGTGGAGCGCCCGGACGCGCTCGTCATCTGGGAAGCGCAGTACGGCGATTTCGCGAACGGCGCTCAGGTGATCATCGACCAGTTCATCGTGTCGGCCGAGGACAAGTGGCGGGAGCATTCGCGGCTGGCGCTCCTGCTTCCGCACGGATACGAAGGTCAGGGCCCGGAGCACTCGAGCGCGCGCATCGAGCGTTACCTCCAGCTCTCCGCCGACGAGAACATCCAGGTCTGCAACCTGACGACCCCGGCGCAGTACTTCCATCTGCTCCGCCGGCAGGTCCGTCAGCCGGGACCCAAGCCGCTCTTCCTCTTCACGCCGAAGAGCCTGCTGCGGCAGCCGGCGTCGTTTTCACCGCTCGAGGAGCTCACGACCGGCGCGTTCCGCCCGCTGCTCGACGACCCCGGCGTCAGGGACCGTCGCGCGGTGCGCCGCGTCGTCCTCTGTTCGGGCAAGGTGTTTTACGACCTGAAGGCGGCGCGAGACGAGCGGAAGGACGCCGGGACCGCCATCCTCCGGCTCGAACAGCTGTATCCATTCCCCGCCGAAGAACTGAAGCGGGTCCTCGCGTCGTACCCGGAAGGAAAGGATGTCGTCTGGGTGCAGGAAGAGTCGCGCAACATGGGGCCGTGGGCGTTCGTCGCGATTCGGCTGCCGGAGCTTCTTTCAGACGGCGCGCGTCTGCGGTACGGCGGCCGCGCCGCGTCCGCCTCGCCCGCGACCGGAAATGCGAACGTGCACAAACGCGAGCTCGCCGACTTTCTCGCCGACACCTTCCGGACGGCGGAAGCGCCGGAGATCGCGAGCACCGTGGTGACGCCTCGGGTGGGGGACGCGGACTAAACGTCGCCTCCGCTGCCGTCGCTTCCGCTCACTGCGTTCGCTCACGCTCCCGCACCCACGTCGCTTCCGCTCACTGCGTTCGCTCACGCTCCCGCACCGAGAGGCTCCTCCTTCCCTTCGGTCAGGAGACTCCTCTCGGTGCGAGCTCAGCCATCATCTCGACAGAAGCGCAGCAATAAGGCGCAGGCAACGTCTCTAATGCCTGACAACATCTCGACACGAGCGCAGTTCCGATCCCTCTCCCCGCGCGCCGGGAGAGAGGGCCGGGTCGAGGGACAGAACTGCAGCTGCTTCCGCATCTCCGGGGAAAACATCTCGCGCGCGCGACGGCCGCGCGCGCGAGGCCGAGCCTGTGTCTACTTGCCCGCGGCCGCGACCAGCTCTGCCGCTGTCACCGGGCCGGTGACGAAAGTGTCGGTGTGCCAGGAGACCAGCGCTCGGAATTCGAGACCCGACGCGAAGCCGGTTTTGCGGCCGTGCTTCTTGGCGACCTCGTCCACCTTTTTCTGCTGATCGGGGGTGAGGTCGGGAGCGATTCCCATGTAATCCCAGGCGTCGCCGTCGGTGTGGGCGTAGACCTGGGAGGACGGCACGCCGGCTTCCTTGTCCATGGCGTCCGCGTCGGCGAGCCACTTCAGAAACTCGAGGTGCTTGCCGGGCGCGACGCGATAGAGGGAAACGCGGGCGCGCGCCATCGGCTTCGCGTCCGTTCTGGCCGTCTGCGTCTGAGCGGAAGACGCGCTGAAAAAAATGAGAGCGAAGATCACGGGGGTGAGAGATATCCAGCGTTTCATGATGCCTCCTGGGGTGAACGTCACCCACGTCGCCGCGGATGAACCCCCCTCCCCGGCCGGCCATACCGTCCGGGACTGAGGCTCCTTTTTCCGAGGCGAGAAATTTTGGCTGACTCTATCGCGCCCGTTGGGGGGATGCGCCCGGGGCCCCGCGGCGGGGACTATTTTTTAGGGCGCATCGCGGCCAGAGCGGCTTTGAACGCCTCGCGCGGGACCTTGCGGTAGTCGGAGAATTCGCCCGCGCCCGCGATCCATTCGCCGCCGTCCATCGTGACGCAATCGCCGGTCTGGTAGGGACAGAGGTCCGACATCAGGAAAACGGCCAGGTTGGCGATCTCTTCCTTGCGGCCGAAACGGCCGAGCGGGATCCGCGACAGCGCGTTCTTTTCTGCCTCGGGGCTCGCCATGAGTCGGGAAAAGGCTCCTTCCGTGGGGATCGGGCCGGGTGCGATTGCGTTGACGCGGATCCCGGCGTGGCCCCACTCGACCGCGAGCGAACGCGTCATAGCGAGAACGCCGGCCTTCGCGCACGCGGAGGGCAGGGCGAATGCCGTCCCCGTCCACGCGTAGGTCGTCACGATCGAGAGGATCGCTCCTGGAGCCTTCCGATCGAGGAGGTGACGGCCGACCTCGAGGGAGCAATGCACGGACCCGTAGAGCACCGTCCGCACCACCGCGTCGAACCCGTTCGGGGTGAGGTCCTCCGCCGGGACGAGAAAGTTGCCCGCGGCGTTGTTGACGAGCCCGTCCACTTTTCCGAAGCGCTCCACGGCGCGCGCGACGAGCGCTTTCACCTGGTCGGGCTCGCGCACGTCCGCCGCGAAGGTCTCGACTTCCGCGCCTTCCCGCGCTGCCGAGCGAATCTCCTCCGCCGCTCCCGCGAGCCGGTCCGCGCGGCGTCCGGCGATCGTGACATTCGCGCCGCACGAGGCAAAGGCCGACGCCATCGCGAGGCCGAGACCGCTCCCTCCTCCGGTGACGAGGACCGAACGTCCGGCAAGAGTGCTCGAGTCGAACATGGGAACTCCGGTCGTTTGGGGTCAGGGGTCAGGCGTCAGGCGTTAGGCGGGCGCAGGGAGAAGGGCGCAGGGAGAAGGGCGAAAGGCGAGAAGCGAAGAGCGAGCTCATCTGTTTGTCCGGCGCTCCGCGTCCGCGCCCGGCGCCTACCTTCGTTCCGGCTTCAGGTACTTGTCGAACCACGCAACCAGACGTGTGTCCCGATCGAGCTGGTGTTTCAGGTCGCGGATCGCGTGGCCCTCGTTCTCGTAGATCACGAGCGAGGTGGGGACCCCGAGCGTCTTCAGCGCGTGCCAGAACTCGTACCCCTGCGGGGTGGGGACCTCCGAGTCCCGGTCGCCGTGCAGAACGAGCGTCGGCGTCTTCACCTTTTTGATGAACGTGATCGGCGACGACCTCGCATACACCTCGGGGTCATCGTAGACGCTGGCGCCGAAGAAGGGGATCAGCCACTGGTCGATGCGGTTCTGCCCGTAGTAGCTCTGCCAGCTCACTATCCCGGCGCCCGCGACCGCCGCCGCGAACCGGTCCGTCTGCGTCACGGCCCACATCGCCATGTAGCCGCCGTAGCTCC
Organism: Acidobacteriota bacterium; assembly: GCA_039931865.1. Taxonomy (GTDB): domain Bacteria; phylum Acidobacteriota; class Thermoanaerobaculia; order UBA5066; family Gp7-AA6; genus JALYUA01. The sequence continues at coordinate 5,245 of JBDTRB010000044.1, forward strand.
AGCCGCAAATTCCGAGGCGCTTCGGGTCAATCGGCGCGGCGGCGAGCGTGGCGTCGATGCCTCGCTGGATGTCGCGCAGATCACCGTATCCGAAGTCCTTCACGTTTCCGGCGGTAAACGCCTCGCCCTGCCCGTAGCTGCCGCGGGGATTCGGAAGCAGAACGAAATAGCCCTGGCTCGGCAGGATCGCCGTCCACCGCGAGGGCCAACCGGCCATCGAAGCGCTCGACGGTCCGCCGTGAACCACCACGACCATCGGATATTTCTTCGAGGCGTCGAAGTTGAGCGGATAAAGCAGCCATCCCTGGACCCGCGCGCCGTCGCTGTCCCAGGTCAGGCTTCGCGCCTCTCCCCACACCGGCGAGACTCCGGCATTGGCCCGCGTCAGCGGATCCCAGCGGCCCACCGGGCCCGCGACGACCTCCGGCGGCTGGCGGAACGACGACCGGACCGCCGCGGACGCCGAGCCGCGCGAGGCCACCGTGAAGCTCTTGATGACGGCCGGCCCGCGCCACACCGTCGAGACTTTCCCGGCGGCATCCACCGTCGCGACGCCTTCGTCTCCCTCGACGTACTCGGTGAACAGGATCTCGTCCGGCGAGCGCCAGAACAGGGAAGACGCGGACGCCTTCATCCCGGGCGTCCGGTTCTGCGGGGCGCCGCCGTCCGCGGGCACGGTCCAGACGTCGCCGCCGGTCGATCCCTCGTCGCTCATGAGCCCGTGGATCACCGCGATCCGCGATCCGTCGGGTGACCAGCGCGGGCACGCGATCTGAAGCGGCGGCTTCCAGATCGAGCGCGGCGCGGCGCCGTCCGCGGGAACGACGTAGAGCTGCGCGGTCCAGTAATTGTTGGTGCCGGAGCCCTCCACCGCTTCCGCCGCGAACGAACGGCCGTCCGGCGACCAGTCGTAGTCGTAGACGTAGAGGTTTTCGGGCGACACCTCGCGGACCTTCCCGGTGGCGAGGTCGGCGATCGCGATCCTCCGCTCGTCCACCGCCTCGGCGACGACTCCCGCGTCCGGTTTGTACGCGGTCAGCGCGCCTTGCTCCTGGGAGGAACCGGCGACGAAGAGGAAGGCGATCGATCGGCCGTCCGGCGACCACCGCGGATTATCCAGCTGCCCCTGCAGCTTCGTGAGCTGGCGCGCGGGGCCGCCCGCAGCGGGAGCAACCCACACCTGCGCCTGGCCGCCCTTCGCCGCGTCGGAGAGAAAAGCGATCCGCCTGCCGTCCGGAGACCAGACTGGATGGTGCTCGTCGTGCGCGCGGCCGTCCGCCCCGCCGGTCACCCGCCGGGGCGTTCCCTCGGCCGCGCCGACTTCCGCGATCTCGACCGCGCCGAGCTTCCACGCGCCGCTCTGGTCCTTGATCTTCTTCACCCAGGCAACCCGCGCGCCGTCGGGAGAGATCGCGACCTGGCCGAACTCCTGGACGTCCTGCAGGCGATCCAGGAGACCCTCGATCCCCGGCTTCTTCGCCGCGGCCATCGCCTGGGTGGCGCCCAGCAGAGCGGCGAACACCACGAACGCTTTTTTCATTTCTGGAGGATATGCCGCAAAGGGTCGAGAAGGGCAGAAGGAGGTCGAGGGAGGAACGCGGAACGCTCCACCCTCCTACGCCTACGTCAGATCCACCCAGACGCTCTTCACCTCGGTATACGCCTCCAGCGCGTAGTGACCGCGCTCGCGTCCGAAGCCTGACTGTTTGTAGCCTCCGAAGGGAAGACCCGGGTCGTAGAAGTTGTACGTGTTGATCCAGACCGTGCCGGCCTTGAGCGATTTCGCGGTGCGGATTGCCTTCTTGACATCGCGCGACCAGACGGCCGCGGCGAGGCCGTAGATCGTGCTGTTGCCGACTGCGACCGCGTCCGCCTCGTCCTTGAACGTCAGAGTCGCCAGGACCGGGCCGAAGATCTCCTCGCGGGCGATCGTCATGTCGGGGGTGACGTTGTCGAACACGGTCGCCTCGAAGAAGGCGCCCTTCCCCCCGACGGAGGCTCGGTTGCCGCCCGCGACGAGCTTCGCTCCCTCGGCCGTCCCCTTCTCCACGTAGCGGGCGACGTTGTCGCGCTGCTTTTCGGAGACGAGCGACCCGAGGCGGGTCTTCGGGTCGAGCGGATCGGCCGGAGTCATCTTCCGGGCGCGCTCCGCCACTTTCTCGATCAGCGCGTCGTGGACCGACTCCTCGACCAGCAGCCGCGAGCCCGCGGAGCAGAGCTCGCCCTTGCCGTAGAAGATCGCGTTGATGGCGCCGCGGGCGGCCGCGTCGAGGTCCGCGTCCGCAAAGACCACGTTCGGCGACTTTCCGCCGAGCTCCATCGACACGCGCTTCAGCGTGCCGGCGGCGGCGCGGAGGATGGACTTCCCCGTTTCGGTCTCGCCGGTGAACGAGATCTTGTCGATTCCCGGATGCTCGGCCATTGCCGCGCCGACGGTCGCGCCCGGCCCCGGAACGACGTTGAAGGCCCCCGGGGGCAGGCCCGCCTCCGTGAGGAGCTCCGCAAAGAGGAGCGCCGTCAGCGGCGTCACCGATGCGGGTTTCAGGACGACGGTGTTTCCGAGCGCGAGGGCCGGCGCGATCTTCCACATCGCCTGCAGTAACGGAAAGTTCCACGGGGTGATCGCGCCGACGACGCCGATCGGCTCCCGCAGCGTCATCAGGAGCGCGTCGTTCCGTGAAGGGAACGTGTCGCCGTAGAGCTTGTCGGCGGACTCTCCGAAGTAAGAGAGACACTCCGCGGCGGCCGGGACGTCGATCTTCACGGATTCGAAGATCGGTTTTCCGTTGTCGAGGGTCTCGACCCTGCCGAACGCGTCGGCGCGGGAGGCGAGGAGGTCCGCGGCTCGCAGCAGGATCCGTCCGCGCTGCCTCGGCTTCATCGCGGCCCAGGGGCCGCCCTCGAACGCCTTGCGCGCCGACGCGACCGCGCGATCGAGGTCTTCGAGGCCGGCCTCAGAGACCTGCGCGAGAGTCTCGCCCGTGGCCGGATTGTTCGTCTCGAAGGTCTTCCCCGACGCCGAAGGGCGAAACTCGCCGTCGATGAACAGGCCGGTCTTCAGATTCGATTCGGTCGCGACGGACATGAGTGCTCCCGCCCGGCTCTCAGATGTCAGCTTTCAGCTGTCAGCCCTCAGCTTCGGGCGGTCAGCCAGAGAGGCGACGAGTGAGAACCGAAAACTACTTCGCCTTGAACTTCGGGACCCGCTTCTCCTGGTTCGCCGCGATGCCTTCCTTCGCGTCGTCGCTCTGGAAAAGCAGCTGCTGCATCTCCCGCTCGAGCGACAGCGCCGACTCGAGCGGCAGGTCCCAGCCGCTCTGAACGGACCTCTTGATCCGCCCGACGGCCTTCGCGGCCTTGTTCGGCGGAACGAACTGGCGGGCGTAGTCCATGATCTGCTGCCACCAGTCCTCGGCGTTCGCGTCGATCACCTGGTTGACGATGCCGAGGTCGAGCGCCTCCTCGAACGAGAAGGTGTTTCCCGTCACCATCAACTCGATCGCCTTGGATTTCCCGACCATCTTCGCCAGGCGCGCCGTGCCGCCCGTCCCCGGGAGCACGCCGAGGGTCACTTCCGGAAGGCCGATCTTGCCGGCGTCCTTCCGGGCGATCCGCAGGTCCGCGGCCATCGCGATCTCGAGCCCGCCTCCGACCGTGTGCCCGTTCAGAGCCGCGATCACGAGCTTGGGGGAGTGTTCCAGCCGGAGAAGGGTCTCATTCGCGTGCAGGCAGAAGAAGTACTTGAACCCGGGGGTGACGGCGTTCAGCATGCCGATGTTCGCGCCGGCCGAGAAGAACCGGTCGCCCTTGCCCCGCAGCACGATGACGTGCACGTCGTCGTCGAAGCGGGCCTTCAGGATCGCTTCGTCGAGCTGCCGCATCATCGCGTAGGTGTAGGTGTTGGCCGGAGGGTCGTCCATCTCGATGACGGCGATCCCGTCCTCCGCGCGGTAATTCACGACGGTGTGGTCCAGCTCGGCGCTCGTCCAGTCCCGGGTCTTCGCAGGGGTGCTCATAGGTTCCTCCTCGACGAATCGTCGAACGGGGAAGGATATCAAAGGGACGGGGGGCCGGAGCCGGGAATCGGGAATCGGAAATCGGAAATCGGAAATCGGAAATCGGAAATCGGAAATCGGGAGCTGGGAGCCGGGAGCCGGGAGCCGGGAGCCGGGAGCCGGGAGTCCACGGTCCTTCGATTTCCCATTCCCGATTCCCGATTCCCGAGCCTTCTCTCTTCGCCCTCGGCTACAGCCCCAGGATCGACCTCGCGATCACGAAATAGATGAAGAGTCCCGTGGCGTCCACGAGGGTGGCGATCAGGGGCGCGGACATGATCGTCGGGTCGATCTTGCAGAGGGTCGCCAGCATGGGGATCGACGCCCCCACCGTGTTCGCCCACGTGATGATCACGAGGATGCTGACGCCGACGGTGATCGCGAGCGGCATGTTGCTCGAGTTCCAGAGCAGGGCGCGTCCGAAGCCGACGATCCCGAGCAGAACGCCGAGCGCGAACCCGCTCGCCGCCTCGCGCGCGACGACCCGCCAGAAATCGCGAAGGCGGATGTCGCCGACCGCGAGCCCGCGGACGATCGTGGTGACGGTCTGAGATCCGGAGTTTCCGCCGGTCCCGATCAGGAGAGGAATGAAGAACGCGAGCGCGACGACCTTCGCCATCTCCGACTCGAAGTGGCGGAGGACGGTCCCGGTCAGGGTCTCGGTGACGAAGAGAAGAAGCAGCCAGTTGAAGCGCGCTCTCACGTTGCGCCACGGCTTGCTCGCGAAATAGCTGTCGGCCACCTCGCCCGAGACGGGCGCGCCGGCTAAGTGGAGCATGTCTTCGGTCTGCTCCTCGATCAGGACGTCGATGACGTCATCGACCGTGACGATTCCGATCGGGCGGTTCTGGTCATCGACGACCGGGATCGCGTGCACGTCGTATCTCGAGACCAGATGAGCGACCTCTTCCTGCGGCGTGTCCGGCTGCACGGTCTTCAGAGTCTTCTCCATGAGCTCCGAGATCCGGCGAGAGGGCGGCGCGGGGAGCAGCCGCCGCAGTGAGACGAATCCGATCAAGTGATCGTGGTCGTCGACGACGTAGAGGCTCTGGACCGTCTCGACCTCGGGGTCGATCCGCTTCAGGTGCTCGAGCGTCTCGGCCGCGGTCCACTCCGCCCGGATGCGGGGGAACTTTTCGGACATGAGGCGGCCCGCGGTGCGGGGCGCATAACGGAGCAGGCGCTCGGCTTCGGCCGCGTCGCGCGGCGACATTCGCGCGAGGAGCGCCTCCCGCTGGCGCTGCGTCAGGTGTTCGAGCAGGAAGGTGACCTCGTCGGCGGGGAGGCGGTCGAGCTCGGGCCCGAGTTTCTGGGGAGACGCCTCGTGCAGGATCAGGCGGAGCGTCTCTCCATGGAGCTCCGAGAGCACCGCGGCGCCCTGCTCGGGCGGCAGCATCTCGAAGACCAGCACACGGTTTTCGCGGGGGAGGTCCTCGAGAAGCTCGGCGACGTCTACGGGGTGGAGGTCCGCCAGGGCGGCCGGGAGCTCCTGGGGGTGCTCGCGAATCAGCTCCTCGATGTCGGGGCCGATGACCTTCGCGACGGACATGGGGGAGAAAGTTATCAGGAGTGCGCGGGCGGCCTGCGGCCGCGTCGCCGTGGGACGCTAGCCGGGAGGCGACCCGGCGGTCGGGTCCACCCAGTCGGACGTTCCGTCGGGATGGAACTCGCGCTTCCAGATCGGGACCGTCGCCTTGATACGGTCGATCGCGGCGCGGCAGGCGACGAAGGCCTCGGCGCGATGCGGTGCGGAGGCGACGATGGCGACGGCCACGTCCCCGATCTCGAGCACACCCACGCGATGTCGGACCTGGACCTGCGCGTCCGGCCATTCCCGCGCGAGCCCGTCCAGGATTTTCCCGATCTCCGCCTCCGCCATCGGCCCGTACGCCTCGTACGCGATCCGCTCCGTCGGCCGGCCCATGTGGTGGTTGCGCACGACGCCGAGGAACGTGCACACGCCCCCGTCCGAAGGCCGCGCGGCGGCGAAAAGCGCGGCGGAGTCGATCGGAGCGTCCGTCAGATACATCGGACGCGAGAGGTCACCCGCCGGCGACAGGCGGCAGGAAGGCCACCTCGTCTCCGTCCGCGAGCACGGTCTCGGGTCCCGTGTACTCGCGGTTGACGGCGGCCGGGGGCATCGAACCGGTCTTGAGAAGCCCGGGCATTTCCCGGGTCAGCTCGCGCCACAGATCCGAGACTTTCGCCCCGCCCGCGACCTGCCGGTCCTCCGAGTCGCGCCCCGCGACGTCCTTGAAGGTGGCGAAGTAAAGAAGTCGGATCCGCATGGTGGGAGTTTAGCTTTGGTGAGGGGTGAGGGGTGAGGGGTGAGGGGTGAGGGGTGAGGGGTGAGGGGTGAGGGGGTGAGGGGGTGAGCGTCCGCCCCACCGCCCACCTTCTAACCACGGACCTTGTATCTGACCGACCGGTCAGATAGACTCGGTGCATGAGGTCCGCCACACATGAGGCCGAGCGCCGCCTGGTTCTGAGGAAGGCCGCGTTCCGCGAAGTCGCGGAGCGCGGGTTCTCCAGCGTGACGCTCGAGGACATCGCGGTCCGGGCGGGCGTCTCGAAGGGCGTGACGCTCTATTACTTCGATTCGAAGGATGACCTCTTCCGCGATCTCTTCTCCTGGCTGATCGACTCGATCCATCTCCGGATGCGCGACGCCGTCGCCGCCGCCGAAGGTCCCGTCGAGAAGGTGCGTGCCCTAGTCGCGCTGATCTTCCCTTCGCCGTCCAGGAATCGCGCGTTTTTCCGCGCCTACGTGGACTTCTGCGGTCTCGCCGCCCGGAAGGAATCGTTCCGCCAGATCGGCGAGCGCTTCTATGCGGGCTGCAGGGAAATCGACCGCGGGATCGTCGAAGAGGGCATGCGGCGGGGGGTGTTCATTCTCCGGGACGCGGGCGAGACCGCATCGACCCTCCGGGCCATTTTCGACGGTCTGATGCTCCAGTGGCTCATGGAAAAGGACCCCGAGGCGTGCTTTGAGGCCTACCGGGAACGCTGCGAGCGGGAGCTGCTTCACTACCTTCTTTCCCCGGGAAGACCCGTTGAGCTTCTTTCCCCGGGAAGACCCGGGGAGCTTCTGGCCCCGGGACGACCCGAGCCGCCCGAGACCGCGCGAATCAAAGGGAGAAAACGATGAGCCAGCCCCACGAGCCCCGGATCTGCGACAACGGAGACTGCGCCCGAAAGGCGCAGCCCGGAGAGCCCCTCTGCGAGTCCTGCGCGATCGAACGGTCTCTTTTCCGGCGCGACGAGAGGCTCGGGAGCACCGGGGCCGACTCCCGGAAGGGGGTCGGGGGAGTAGAATCCGTCCCCCGATGAGCGCGACGAGCGTCGTCCCGACCTATCCGAAGACAGTGGTCCTCGCCGCTCCGCGCGGTTTCTGCGCGGGGGTGGTGCGCGCCATCGACATCGTGGATCTGGCGCTCGAGGCGGTCGGGACGCCCCTGTACGTCCGCAAGGAGATCGTCCACAACCTGCACGTCGTTCGCAGCTTCGAGGAGCGGGGCGTGCGATTCGTCGACGACCTGAGCGAGGTTCCCGACGGGCAGACCGTCATCTTTTCCGCGCACGGAGTGTCTCCGGCCGTCCGCGCGGACGCCGCGGCTCGGGGGTTGACGGTCCTGGACGCGACCTGCCCGCTCGTCACCAAGGTGCACCTCGAAGCGATTCGCTATGCGCGCGCGGATTTCGAGATCATTCTCATCGGGCACCCGAGCCACGAGGAGGTCGAGGGGACCCTCGGCGAGGCGGCCGACCGCATGACCCTCGTCTCGACGGTCGCCCAGGCGGAGACCGTGCAGGTTGCGAACCCGGAACGGCTCGCGTTCCTGACCCAGACGACGTTGTCGGTGGAAGACACCCGCCCGATCGTCGCCGCGCTGCAGCGGCGCTTTCCGGGCATCCAGGGGCCGGCGCGCGCCGACATCTGCTACGCCACCCAGAATCGCCAGCTCGCCGTTCGGGCGATCGCGCGGGAAGCCCCGGTCATCCTGGTCGTGGGGTCGCGCAATTCATCGAACTCCAATCGCCTGGTCGAGGAGGCCGAGCTCGCCGGCGCCCGCGCGTACCTGGTCGACGACGTTTCCGGCGTGCGCAGGGAATGGCTCGAAGGAGCCTCGTCCGTTGGCGTGACCTCGGGAGCGTCGGCGCCGGATTTCCTGGTCAACGCGATTCTCGACTCTCTCCGGGCGCTCGGCGCAACCGAGGTCCGAGAGGTCCGCGTCGTCGAAGAGGACGTTTTCTTCCCGCTGCCGCCCGAGCTCGCGGCCCTGCGAAAGGCGCGCGAGAGCGCCCTCGCGCTGTCCGACTAGCCGCCACCGCTCCTCTAGAGGACGAAGTGACGAACCCCTCGACCGAAACCCGATGAGCGACGACTCCGACCTCGAAAGCACCGCGCCGCTCCGCCCGTCCGGCGAACCGGCGTCGGTCTGCCGGCGGCTGGTCGACAAGGTGGCGTTTGTGACCGGCGCGTCACGAGGCATCGGGGAAGCGATCTCGCGCCGTTTCGGCGCCGAAGGCGCCCGCGTCGCTCTGGCGGCGCGGAACCTCCGCGACTGCGAGCGGATCGCCGCGGAGATCCGGCACTCCGGCGCCGACGCGGTCGCGATCGAGTGCGACGTGACCCTGGGGCTTTCGATCAGCAACGCGATCGCGGAAGTGAGCGCCCGCTGGGGGCGGATCGACATCCTGGTAAACAACGCGGGCCTGGGTGGCCCGACGCCGCTCGACGACCCCGACGACTCGCGCTGGAACTCCATCATCGCCACCAACGTCACGGCGGTGTTCCGGGTCACCCGGGAAGCGGCCCCGTTTCTGCCTCAGGGAGGACGGATCATCAACATCTCTTCGGTGGTCGGGCGATTCGGGGTCGCGGGGATGTCGGCGTACTCGGCCTCGAAGCACGCGGTCATCGGACTCACGAGAACGCTGGCGCTCGAGCTCGCCCCGCGTCAGATCACGGTCAACGCTCTCTGCCCGGGCTGGGTGGAAAGCGAAATGGCGCGCGAGGGGTTCCGTCAGATCGGCCGGATGCGCGGGAAATCCGTGGAGGAGGGCCGGGATACTGCCGCCCGGATGGCGCCGCTCGGGCGCATCCTCGATCCGGCGGAAGTCGCCGGCATGGCGGCCTACCTGGCGTCGGACGACGCGAAGTCGGTCACCGGCCAGGCGATCGTGATCGACGGCGGCCAGGTGATGCCCTAGGGATAGCGAGGATAGCGAGGATAGCGAGGATAGAGAGGATAGCGAGGATAGAAAACTGGAATTGAGAACCGATCACTGACAACTGTTTACTGCCGGAGGCCACATGAACCGCACGGATTTTCTCGAAGCGCTGGACCGCCTTGTCTCCGAGAAGCACCTGCTGAAGCATCGGTTCTACGTTCTCTGGACCGAGGGGAAGCTTTCGCAGGATCATCTTCGGGAGTACGCGATCTCCTACTACCCGCATGTTGCGGCTTTTCCGCGCTACGTGTCCGGCGTGCACTCGAACTCGGCGGATCCGTCGCTGCGGCAGGAGCTTCTCGAGAACCTGATCGAGGAAGAGCGCGGCGAACAAAACCACCCGGCTCTCTGGCGCCGTTTCGCGGCCTCCCTCGGCGCGCCCGCGGACCTCGCGACCGAGCCGCGCACGCCCGAGGTTGCGGCCCTCATCGACTGTTTTCTCGAAGCGACGGGCGCCGGCTCCGTGGCCGAAGGGCTGGCGGCGCTCTACGCGTACGAGTCGCAGATCCCCGAGATCGCGCGAACCAAGCGCGAGGGCCTGGCCTCCTTCTACGGGATCGATGACGGTGACGCGGTCCGATTCTTCACCGTGCACGAGGCGGCCGATGTGTGGCACCGGCAGGTCGAGCGCGAAGCTCTGGGCCGGGTCGCCGATACGGAGGCCGGGCGCCAAAAGGCGCTCGCGGCGGCGGAGCGTTGCCTCGACGCGTTGAATGGCGCGCTCGATGGCATCCTGCGCGAGAACGGTCTCGCCGCCTAGGCTCCCTGAAGCCGCCGTGATCCGGGGGGTCCTGTTCGACGCGGGGTTGACGCTCGTCCATCCGAGCCCTCCCGTCGAACAGGTCTATGCCCGGGAGCTCTCCGCGGACGGCGCCCGGTTCTTCACCCCGGAGGAGCTGGACCTCGCGCTCACGAGCACGTGGGAGGAGGTCCAGGCCGGAGGAAAGCCGGACCGCTACGCCGGCGTGAGGGGAGAGGGCGCGTTCTGGGGCGACTTCGTCAACCGCGTGCGCGGCCGCCTGGATGGCCAGCCGATTTCCGCGGCCTGTCTCGAGCGCCTCGTGTCCCACTTTCGCAAGTCGTCGTCGTGGGCCATCTACCCCGACGTCCCGGAGACGCTCGGGGAGCTCGAGCGCCGCGGGCTGTCGCTCGCGATCGTCTCGAACTGGGACTCGACCCTGCCCGCCCTTCTCGACGCGCTCGCGCTCACGCCGCGTTTTGCCACGGTCGCGGTCTCCGCGATCGAGGAGACGGGAAAGCCCGACCCCGAGATCTTTCTGCGCGTGTGCGCGCGCCTGAGCCTCGCTCCCCGGGAGTGCCTTCACGTCGGAGATTCGCGGCGCGAAGATTTCGAGGGCGCTCGAGCGGCCGGTCTCGAGGCGGTGTTGCTCGATCGCAACGGCCGGCATGGGGATCTGCCTTCCGAAGTCCGGATTGCTTCGCTCGTCGAGCTCGCCCGCGTGATCGGGGAGCACGCGCAGGGAGAAGGCGAACGGCGAAGGGCTAAGGGCCAGGGGCGAAGTGCCTGAGTCCGGCGAGCAGCCGGTTATCCGGTCCCCTTTTTGCAATTGGGGGAGTCCATGAGTACTGAAACCCCAGGGCGCGCGACACCGATCGGCGAGCCTCCGACTCCGGGCGGCACGCCTCCGCCGCTCCAGGATCCCCCCTCTCCGCCTCTTCCCGAGAAGCCGCCGGCGCCGCCGCCCGCGGAGGATCCGCCGAAGCCCGGCGATCCGCCCGCGGAACGGCTTCGCTGAGGGCCCGGGGCCGGCGAAAATTCCGGTTCGGATTCGCGGCTCTGCTGCTATCCTGCGCGCCAACTTGAGCCTGGCGTCATCGCTCCTCCGCCGGAAGTCTCTCGACGCCCTGCTCGCCGAGACGGAGGAGCCCGGGCACAAGTTGAAGCGCGTGCTCGGCCCGTGGAACGTGGTCGCCCTCGGCGTCGGCGCGATCATCGGCGCCGGCATCTTTGCGACGATCGGCACCGCGGCGGCGGGGGATGCGTCCCGGCCGGGAGCCGGGCCGGCGCTCATCCTCTCCTTTATCCTGACCGCCGCCGTCTGCGGCTTCACCGCGCTCTGCTATGCGGAGTTCGCGTCGATGGTGCCGGTCGCCGGGTCCGCCTACACGTACTCCTACGGTACGCTCGGGGAGCTCGTCGCCTGGATCATCGGTTGGGATCTGATGATCGAGTACGCGATCGGCAACGTCGCGGTCGCGATCTCCTGGGCGAATTACTTCAACACATTCCTCGAGGGCTTCGGAATCCGGGTTCCGCCCTGGCTCGCCGTCGACTACCAGACGGCCCTTTCGAAGATGCCATCGGTCGTGGCCGCGGCGCCGCACATTTTCGGGATTCCGATCATCGTGAACATCTTCGCGGTGATGATCGTCACGCTGATCACGATCGTTCTCGTCTGGGGGATCAAGGAATCGGCGAATTTCAACTTCTGGATGGTCGTGATCAAGCTGCTCGTGCTCGCCTTCTTCGTCATCGTCTGCTTCAAGTACGTCAAGCCCGAGCACTGGCACCCGTTCGCGCCGAACGGCTTTCAGGGGATCGCGTCGGGCGCCGCGATCGTCTTCTTCGCCTACATTGGGTTCGACGCGGTCTCGACCGTCGCGGAGGAGTGCCGCAATCCAAAGCGCGACATGCCGATCGGGATCATCGGGTCCCTGATCCTGTGCACGGTCATCTACGCGATCATCGCTGCGGTCTTCACGGGCCTGATTCCCTATTCGGCGCTCACGAAAACGCTCTCGACCGAGCAGGCTGAGCCTCTCACCCTCGCGATGAGGTTCGCCGCGATGCCGAACTGGATGGTCGGGGTCGTGGCCTTCGGGTCGGTCGTGGCGCACACCGCGGTGCTGCTCGTCTTTCAGATGGGCCAACCGCGGATTTTCTTCGCGATGTCGCGAGACGGCCTGCTCCCGCCCTGGTTCGCGAAGGTGCACCCGCGGTTCAAGACGCCGTACGTCGCAACGATCGTTACCGGCGTGTTCGTCGGGGTCGCGTCTCTCTTCTCTTCGCTCGACGAGATGGTCAACCTGACGAACATCGGTACCCTGTTTGCGTTCCTGCTCGTCTGCGTCGGGATCATCATCCTGCGGATCCGGGAGCCCAATCGCGAGCGCGGATTCCGCGTGCCCGGCGGTACGTGGATGCTGCCGGTGATGGGCGCCGCGTCGTGCGTCTTTCTGGCGCGGTATCTCCCGCGCGAATCCTGGTGGCGGTTCGGCATCTGGCTCGCGATCGGGATCGTGGTGTACTTCTTCTACGGCTTCAAACACAGCCGCCTGAGGACGCATCCCGAGGAGCGCGGGAAGTAGGGCCGGGAATCTCGCACTCCGGCTCAGACTCGATTCCCGATTCCCGATTCCCGATTCCCGATTTCCCGCTCCCGATTCCCGATTTCCCGCTCCCGATTCCCGTTTTCGCGCTACCCTGCGAGGCGGAGGTCTCAGATGGCAAAACGTCTTCCCATTTCTCTCGCCGCCGCGCTGACGCTCGTTCTCGCGTCGCCCCTTTCCGCCGAGCTGCTGACCAAGAAGTTCGACTGGTCCCCTGTCGGGGGCATCCAGAGAGTCGACATGCAGATGAATGACGTCGCGATCTCCGAGATCCGATTCGATCTCGGCGACACGGTCGCGCCGATCCGGGTCTCGACCGCAAAAGCCGTCGTCCGCGTCGACAACAATTCCCAGATGGACCAGGAAGTCGGGGTCGCGATCGCGGTCTTCGACGCCGAAGGGAACCTCGTCGCTGCCGGCGACGGCGGCAACAAGGTCGGGGACCTGAACAAAGGAGACCGGAGCGAGTTCACTCTCCACTTTTCCTACGTGTACAGGAACCTCCGGTCGGCCCGCTCGTTCCTGATCACGCTCGAGACCAAGACGAAGGCCGGCAAAGCGAAGTGGTCGCCGAAGCCGACCCCCACGTCCTAGGTTCTGGCCTTCTGAACTAGCGGCCCTGGAAGCCGGGGACGTCCCGGCCCGAGTACCCGGTCAGCTCGGCGTACCCCTTTCCCGTGAGGGGTTTACCGCTGCGCTGGCCGGACACCCGGCACGCCCCTTCCCAGTACGTGACACCGGTCGACCGGCCGGTCACCAGCTCCTGGTCGGCGACCAGCGGATCCACCCGCACGGAGAGTGCAAGGCGCGGCAGCGCGATCTCCCACCCCGCCGGGTAGATGCCTCCGGAGCGCGGAGAGCGCCACTGGCCTGTCGCGCGGAAACGGACGTCATCCCACGCAAGCGGGACGGGGGCTCCCGCGGGCGGCACGAACACACCAGACGAGAAGGGCGTCGCGGCGCCGTCCTTCGTCCGGATGCGGTAGAGCATCAGCTCGCTTCCGTCGTCCAGCTGAAGCGCGAACCAGTCCCACCCGGCCGCGCCGGCGGGAAGCGCTCCGGGGCCCCACTCGTGGTCGAACCAGGCGGTCCCCGTCAGCGCAGAGCGCCGACGGTCTTCGACGAGCGTGCCGGAGGCGGCCAGTCGCGGGATCGAGACGTAGTGCGAGTACTCGTTCTCTCCGGGCCCCTTGCGCGAGAGCCCCTTCTCCCCCTGGAGCACCGGTGGCTTCGTGGCCGTCAACACGAGATCGACCGCGCGGTTCTCCCAGCGCATTCGCAGCCGGTGCACCTGGCCTTGCGCGCTCGCGGACCAGTCTTCGTTCGTGACCTCGAGGCGGCCTTCGGCAAACTCGGCGATGCCGGGCAACACCAGATGCGCCTTCTCCTGAAATTGGAACGTGCGCCGCGATCCATCTGTCCACGCGGCGTGCGCGAGCGCGAAATCTCCCACGCGGAAGAACGTGAGCTGGAAACCGAACGGCCGGCCCGCGGCGTCGGAGAGGTTGCCCGTGTAGTACCACCACTCGATCGCCGCGGAGGGATGCGAGCCATGGTCGGTGGGAAACGCGAGAGGGGGCGCGGCCGCGCGCGGCGCGCCGGTCAGGATCGACGCGAAGAAGACCGCCGGGAGGAGTCCGGCGCCCGCGGTGTTCCGATTCATTCTTCCGCCAGCGCCGCCGCGGGATCGACCGCGGCCGCCAGCCGGCCGGGGAAGACGCCCGCGAGAATGGAAGCGCCGAGAACGAGGGTCGCGGCGCCCGCAAGCGTCGTCAGCGGAACGTCGAGCGAGACGGTCCACCCGAACGATTGAGGGTTGATCACGGCGAGGAGAAGGTACGCGAACGCGGCGGCGGCCGCGACCGCCGCCCCTGTCGCGACGATCCCGGTCAGCGCGGCTTCGACGAGGACCGCCCCGCGGATCTGTTCTCGAGAGGCGCCGATTGCACGCAGGAGTCCGAACGTGCGCCGTCTCTCGACCGCGGAGGCGAGAAGGGCGTTGGCGATGCCCAGGATCGCGACAGCGACGGCGATCGCCTCGAGACCGCGGGTCACCGCGAAGGTGCGGTCGAAAATCCGGAGGACTTCCCGCCTCAGCTCCCGGTTGGTGGAGATCGACAGAGCGTAGCGCCCGCGCGCGGCGGTGGCGATCGCCCGCCGCAGGGCCGCCGGGTCTGCACCGGGGGCTGCCAGGACCGCTACGCTCGTCACGCGCCGGTCTCCGAAGACCTGGAGATACAGCTCGCGGTCGAGCATTACGGTGCCCCGGTCGTTCGAATAGTCGCGATAGACGCCGGCGACCGCGAACGACCGCGGCCCGCGAGGAGTGTCGATCGTGACGCGCTCGCCCGGAGAGACGCCGAATCTCCGGGCGAAGGGCTCTGAGATGAGGGCGGCCCCCTCCCGGCGGGCGCGGCCGGCGGTCTCGCGGGGGTCCGCCCCGTTTAAAAAGGGCAGCCCTCCGATGCGCGCGACGACCCGGAAATCGCCCGAGCCGAGCGTGTAAGGCCGCCCTTCGAAAGCCGCGTCGCGCGCGCGGAATGGATCGACCTCCGCCACGCCGGGCACCGCGGCGAGAAACGCCACGACGTCCTCGGGAAGATCTCCGACGATTCCCGAGCTCTTTCCCGCAGCCGCTTTGACCCACAGGTCGGATCGCAGCGTGGTCTCGACCCAGACACGCACGGTCTCGCGGATCGACGCGACCGTCACGATCATCGCGAGCGTCATCCCGAGAGCCATCGCGAGCGCGGTGACGGCGATCCCGTTGCGGGCGAGCGCCCCACCGAAGAACCCCGCGCCGAGCGGGCCGGGAGCCCCGAGCGGCGCCCCGAGCAGCCGTCCCGCCGCGCGCGCCGCCACGAGAACGAACAGGGGAGCCCCGAGCGCGAGGGCCGCGACGACCAGTCCCACCGCGGCGAATCCGAAGAACGGGAACCCGTCGAGCGGCGGAAGGAATGACGCCGCGGCCGCGAGGACGAGCGCACCCACCGAAGCCAGAGCGCGCGGCGCCAGGCGCGCCCGACGCACCGCTTCCACCGAACCGGCGCGCATCGCGGGGGACGGCGGCACCCGGGTGGCTTCGGCGGCCGGGATGACGGTCGCGAGAATCGCCGCGCCGAATCCCACGATCCCGGCCAGGAGAGCCGGCGAGGCGAAGCTGCCCGCGGCGATCTTGGCGGTCGGCAGGTAGATGTTCGCGATGGTGCCGCCGATCGCGCGCAGCGCCGCCCGCGCGAGAAAGACGCCGCCGGCCTCCCCGAGGAGCGTGCCGGCGACCCCGATCGCAGCGCCTTCGATCAGGAACACCGCGAAGATGAGGCCCCGCGAGGCCCCGACCGCTTTCAGCGTCGCGATCTCGGGCCGCCGCCGCAGCACCGAGATCGATACGGCATTCGCGATCAGGAACACTCCGACGAGAAGGGTCAGGGACCCGAGGGCATTCAGATTGAACCGGAAGGCGCGCACCATCCGGTCGGCGGAGGCCGCGGAGCGGTCCGGCGCCTCGATTCGCAGCCCGGCCGGGAGCCGCGACGCCAGCGCCCGCCGCACCGCCGCGCGATCGACCCCCGGTCGAAGCACGACGTCGACGCGGTCGGCGCGCCCGGTCTTGCCGAGGATGCGCTGCGCCGTCAGAAGATCGGTGATGACGAGGTCCTCGCCGGCGGCGCGCGCCACGCCCGAGAACCGGAGGAGGCCGCCGACCTGCAGCGTGCGGAGAACCCCACCGGCCACGACGCGCATCGGCGAGCCCGGGCGGAGACCGTGCCTCCTCGCGAACCCCTCGGACAGGAAGACGTTGTCGCCGCCCGCGAGCCGAAGAAGCGACGATCTGTCCGCCGGGGCGACGAGCTCCCACGAGCGGACCGCGCCGTCTCCGGCGAGGTCGACGCCGAGAAGATCGGCGGCTTCGCCACTGCCGTCCTGCAGAACGGCGATGCCCGTCACCGCCGGGGCGAAGGACCCGACGTCCCACAGGAACGAGAAGGCCCGCATGGATTCGAGCGGCACCCCGACCGGACCGGTGACCGTGAAGTCGCTGCGCCCCGCCACGGAGGCGGCGGCTTCGCGGAAGGACTCGGTGACGCTGCGGTTCGCATGGTGGATCGCGGCGATCGCCGCCACGCCGATAGCGACGCCGGCGACCGGGAGCACCAGCCGCAGCGGATGCCGCCTCGCGGGCCCGGTCACGAGCGCGCGAATGACGAGGCGGAGCGCGGTCACGCGCCTCAGCTGGCCACCAGTCGGCCGTCGCGGATTTCGACGCGGCGGTCGGCCCGCGCAGCGGCGGCGTGGGAGTGGGTGGCGAGAACGAGCGTCACGCCCCGCTCGTGGCGAATCTCATCCAGAAGCGTGAGCACTTGCTCGCCGTTTTTCGAATCGAGATTTCCGGTCGGCTCGTCGGCGAGGAGGAGCCGTGCGCCGGTCACGAGAGCCCGCGCGATCGCGACGCGCTGCATCTCGCCCCCGGAGAGCTCGTACGGGTGAGCGCCGGCCCGGTGCGCGAGCCCGACCCGCGCGAGCAGGTCGGCCGCGCGGGCCGAGGCGTCGGTCCGCCCGTCGAGCAGGCGGGGCAGCTCCACGTTTTCGCGGACCGTCAGGTGCGGGAGCAGGTTGAAGAACTGAAAAACCATCCCGACGTCGCGCCGCCGGTAGAGAGTGAGCTCACGCTCCGAGAGCGCCTCGATCTCACGGCCCCCGACCGAGACCGTGCCTTCGGTCGCGCGGTCGATCCCTCCCAGGAGGTGCAGAAGGGTCGACTTCCCGCCGCCCGACGGGCCGAGCACTCCCAGAAATTCGCCCGACGGCACGTCGAGATCGACACCGGCAAGAGCGACGACGGGCTCGGCGCCCCCGTAGACTCTTCGAACCCCGCGGCAGGCGATGGCGGGCGCTGCCGCCCCGAGCGACTCGACCGGGACGGCGTGGACAGGCACGGCGGCGAGGATATCGGAGGAGCGCTCCCGGAACCCGGCGAACTCAGAGACAGCAGAGAATCGCTTATCCTTCTTCGATAACGAACCTCAGACAGCGTGCTGCGTCTGCCGCCGATGGCGCATCGAATGACAACGCGCTCTCGGAAAGTGCCGCGCCGTCTCATCGCGGAGTCCGGAACCTCGGCCTGGACGTGATTCGAAGCTCCGCGATTCTCCTCGTCCTGGTGTCGCATGCGCTGATTTTCTTTTTCCACTGGTCGTACCTGCAGCTTCGGGAACTCTTCTACATCACCGGTTTTCTGGGGGTTGAGCTCTTCTTCGTGCTGAGCGGATTTCTGATCGGCAAGATCATTTTGAAAGAGGTGCTCGCCGATTCGTCGTGGCCGTCGCTGCGGCGCTTCTACCTGCGCCGGTGGTTTCGGACTCTTCCTCCCTATTTCCTGGTGGTCCTGTTCCTGCTCGCGACCGGCAGTCCGTTTACCTGGCAGAATCTTTTTTTCCTCCAGACCTTCCAGCGCAGAACCATGGAGTTTTTCCCGGTGTCGTGGAGCCTCGCGATCGAGGAATGGTTCTACCTCTTCGTTCCGCTGCTGCTGCTGCTCGTAGGCGCCGGGAGCCAACCCCATCGACGAGCCAGGCGCGTGCTGATGACCTGCATCGTCGTCATTGGCGCAAGCCTCGCGGCGCGATGGTTCGTCGTTCGGGCTCTGAATCCGCCTTTTGCGTTCGGTGTGGCTCACCAGCCGCCGCTGCGGATGGACAGCCTCACTCTCGGCGTCCTCCTGGCGGTTCTCGCGGTGCACTATCCGCGAGGTTACGAATTCCTGGCAAGCCGGCGAAGGCTCCTGTTCCCGCTCGCGCTCGCCGGTATCGCTTTCACCGTCGGCTATCAGCTCTTCGTCCTGTACCGGCAATTTCGTGTCGATCAGTCCGTGTACGTTCGAACCGGATTTCTCCTGGTGGTTCCCGTCTTCATCAGTCTGCTCGTCCTCTCCCTGGAGTCGAGCCACTCACTCAACCGTGAACGCCGCCGGAGCTGGTGGGTGCGGTCGATCGAATTTCTGAGCGTGACGAGCTATGCGGCCTATCTGATCCACTCCTCCATCTTCGGTCCCTTGAGCCAACGCGGGGCCAGAGAGGAGAGTCCGGGTCTGGCAGCCGGGTACTGCGTCGCTGCTTTTTCTCTCACGCTGCTGGCTTCGTACTGCTTTTATCGCTTCTACGAGCGCCCGATCCTTCGTCTGCGCGACCGCGTCACGGCGAGTCGCCGATAGACGGCCACCCCGCGTCTTGGAAGGCGTGGCCGGGCTGGCTCCGGCCCCCGGGTTCCGACCCGGGCGGGTAAATCGGGTAAATCGGGTAAATCGGATAGATTCCGCGGATCGCTCTCGTGTCGAAGTCGTCCGACGTTCGCCCGCGCTTCCTCTCTCCGCTGCTGCGGACCTTCCGGCAGCGGCCCCTCGTCGTCGCATTGACGCGGCGGGAGCTGTCGGCGCGATACCGGGGGACGGCTCTCGGGTTCGTCTGGTCCCTGGTCAATCCGCTGCTGCTTCTGCTCGTGTACGCGACCGTCTTCCGGTTCGTGTTTACGCCGCGGGCGGATGTCCGTCCTTACGCGCTCTTCCTCTTCGGCGGCGTTCTCGTCTGGGCGTTCGTGTCCGCGTCCCTGCTCGACGCGGCGGAGACGTTCCGGGTCAACGGGCCGCTGCTCCGCAAAACGACCGTAGCCCCCGAGGTGTTTCCGGCAGTCGCGGTCGGCGCGCGGTTGAGCCATCTCTGCCTCGCGCTGCCGGTCCTCGCGCTCGCGATCGTGATCGCGGCGCTGCGGGGATCCGTCTCCCCGGGCGCGGCGCTCTTCCAGCTACCGTTCGTGCTGTTGCTTCTCGCGGCCACGGTGTTCGGCCTGGCGCTCTCTGTGTCGTCGCTCGCCGTGCATTTCGGGGACGTGCGGGACCTGATCGGCAACCTGCTGACGCTCGCTTTTTTCCTGACTCCGGTCCTCTACCCCGCGGCGTCCGTTCCCGAGCGGTGGCGGCCCCTCCTCTGGCTGAACCCGTTCGCGGTGTTTTTTTCGGCGATTCACGACAGCGCGTTCTTCTTCCGGCCGATCGCCCCCGCCTCCTGGGCAGGCATGGCGCTCACTGCCGCGGCGTCGCTTTTCGCCGGGGGCTGGATCTTCGACCGGCTGCGGGACTCGATCGCGGAGGAAGCCTGACTGTGAGTTCCGAGGACCTGCCCGCCGTCTCCGTCCGCGGAGCGACGAAGCTCTACCGGCGGTACGGCCGGAAGCGCTCGGTCGGGACGCTGAAGACGGCGCTTCTCTCCGGATCGGCGGGCAGGGCACTCGCATCCGACGCGACCGTGCCCGCGCTGACCGACGTTTCTTTCGAGGTCGCCCCCGGCGAGACGGTAGGGATCATCGGATCGAACGGCTCGGGGAAATCAACGCTCTTGAAGCTCCTCGCGGGAATCCTGCGACCGACGAGCGGAGAGGTGGAGGTCCGGGGGAGGCTCGCGGCCCTGCTCGAACTGGGCGCGGGCTTCCACCCGGAGCTGTCGGGCCGGGAGAACGTCGAGATCGCCGGCCTCCTCCTCGGCCTGTCGAAGGGCGAGATTGCCCGGCGCTTCGACGACATCGTGCGTTTTGCCGAGCTCGAAGAGTTCCTGGACGCGCCGCTCCGCACCTACTCCTCCGGGATGGCCGTCCGCCTCGGTTTCTCGATCGCTGCGCACAGTGACCCCGACGTCCTGCTGGTCGACGAGGTGCTCGCGGTCGGAGACGAGGCGTTCGCGCATCGGTCCGTGGAAAAATTCGCCGAGTTCGAAAAGGCGGGGAAGACGATTCTGCTGGTATCGCACGACCTGTCTCTCGTCGGGGCGCGCTGCGGGCGCGCGATCTGGCTGGACGGGGGGCGGCTCGTCGCCGACGGTCCGGCCGCAGAGACGGTGGCGCGTTACCGCGAAAGCGTTGCCGAGCGCGAAGGCGAGAAGCGGCTGGTTCCAGGCGCCGGGTCGCCCGCGGTCTCGATCGGCTCGGGGCGTGCGCGCATCATCGCGGTCCGCATGGTCGACGGAAGAGGCCGTCCGAGCGGCCGGCTCCGCTCCGGGGAGCCCGCAGCGATCGAGATGGACGCCCGGGCGGATCCGGCCCTGCGCGATTTCGTTTTCGGATTCGCGATCTCGACCGTGTCCGGTCAGATCGTCTTCGGGTCCAACACCGCCCTGGACGGTTTGACCGGCGAGGCCTTCACGGGCGAAACGCGTGTGCGGCTGGACATTCCGGTCCTCGCTCTCGCTCCCGGCGTGTACTCGCTCGACGCCGCGGTGCACGCGATCGACGGCGCGCCCTACGATTACCGCCGCGACGTGCTCCGTTTCGAAGTGACCTCCGAGACCGCGTCCGGGGGCGTCTGGAGCCCGCGCCGCCGGTGGCGGGTGGAGGGCGGCGTGCGGTGGAAGGAATGAAGGTGGAGAAGCCGCTCGAAAGCCCCTCGAAGCTTCGCACTTTTCTGCGCCGCCGGTTCACGCGCGAGGGCACTCTCGGTCTCTACATGACGGTCGGTTTCCTGTTCTCCGCCGTTCTCGTCGTGCTTCTCTCCCTGATGTTCGACGAGGTGACTGAGCTGCCCGGCCCGCTCGATATCGACCGCTCGGCGACGATGTCGGTGAGGGAGCTTCAGACCCCGGCGCGAACGAAACTGGTACGGGTGATCACGGATCTGGGCGACTACAGATTCCTCGTCCCGTCCATGCTGATCGCGTCCGGGCTTCTCGCTTGGAACGGCCGCCGCGTTTCCGCGTTCCTTTTTCTCGGGGCGGTGCTCGGCGGTTGGGCTCTCGAGTCGATCATGAAGATCGCGTTCCACCGGCACCGCCCGAACCTCTGGCCGCCCCTCGTGACGGAAAAGACCTTCAGCTTCCCGAGCGGCCACGCGACGATGTGCACCCTGTTCTTCGGGGGCGTGGCCGCCCTTGTCTTTCACGTCACGAAGAAGCGCGCCTGCCGCGTGGCGGCGGTTGCCGCCGCGATCCCTCTGATCCTCGCGGTCGATTTTTCGCGGGTCTACCTCGGCGCCCACTGGCTCACCGACGTCGTCGCGGGCACTCTCCTCGGCCTCTTCTGGGTCGTGCTCTGCGCCACCGGCACGGAGTACCTCGCCCGCCGGTCGCCGCGCCGCACGGCAAGATGAGCCTGGAGCCTTGTTTCCCGTCTGATTGGCTCCAATGACTTAGGAGATTCCTGCTCGCGACAATATAGAGTGCGAGCCCCCACGGGTGGAACCCCTGAAAGAATTTATGACCAGGTGTCCAACATGGACCCTCTTTCGAGACTTCTTGGAAGTCGTCTGCGACCGCATGCACCGGACGCGCTGAGGTGATCGTCAGGGCCGGCCGCGGAGTTGCCACTGTCCTCGCCGGCTTTCTGTTGACCTCTGTGGTCGCTGCCTCCCCTTCGTCCGCCACGTTTGAAGCTCTTCCGGACCTCAAGGTCGCCGTTCAGCCCGCTTTCTTCAATCCATCCCTCGGCCAGAAAGTCGAAATCTCGGCGGTCCTCCCGAACTCCGCTGTGATTTCCATCTCGATCCTCGACCCGGATGGCTTAGTTGTCCGTCATCTCATCTCGCGGAGCCGAGCGCCGCGCGGCCGCCGAGCGTGGGTATGGGATGGCCGCGACGACGTTGGTGAGGTTGTTTCCGACGAGGCTTACTCGTTCAAGCTCGACATAGGATCGCGTACCGCCTATTTCCCGGCTTCGGAGAGGCAGCAAGAAATTTCCATCGAACGCGCCGAGTTCGACGCTCATCGAGGACTCATCTCGTACGAGTTGCCCCGAGCGTCGCGCGTCAGGATTACTGCCTCCGATGGCGTGCAGGGCGGGATTTCCCGAGTGATTGTGGATTGGCAGCCGCGGACGGCGGGATCCATCCTCGAGCCTTGGAACGGATTCGATGAGAGCGGGCAAATCAACATTCTGAGCAGCCGGGAGTCCCGCATTTCCATCGAGGCGCGCGCACTTTCGAAGAATCCTCTCATCGCTCTGGGAAATCGTCGTTTGAACTTTCAGGATCGAAAGGCGAAGCGAGCGGGCGAGTCGCTGTTGACGAAGTGAGGTGTTAGATGAAGCCCGCCATTAGAGGCTTCCTTCTTTTATCTCTCCGCACCGCGGCGATCCTGGTGATCGCTGCCCTCGCGCTGCCCGGCCCCGTCTCGGCGCAAACGTCAGTCTCCGGAGTCGTTTCGGCCAGTACAACCTGGACGGCGGCCGGAAGCCCTTACATCGTGACGGGAGATGTCTACGTGCAGGGGGTCGGAGCGCCGGTGCTGACGATCCAGCCGGGCGTGACGGTGAAGTTCAACGCGAACGCGACGCTGTACATCGGCTACAACCCGTCGGGGGGACTCCAGGCGGTGGGGACGGCGGCGCAGCCGATCCTCTTCACGGCCAACACGGCGACGCCGACGCCGGGTTACTGGCGGGGCATCTGGCTGTGGACTTACGCCGCTGCGACTTCTCAGATTGCGTACGCAACGGTGAGCTACGGAGGCGTGAGCAACAACAACGGCGGGATCAACATCAACGGGAGCTCGCCGACGGTCAGCAACGTGACGGTGCAGAACAACATCCATTCGGGGATCACGGTGACGGGCGGGGCGGCGGCGATCAGCAACGTGACTTCGACGGGGAACCAGTGGGGGATGGTGATGCTGGGGACGACCACCGCGAGCGTGAGCGGATCGAGCCTGACGGCGAACACGGTGGGGGGGGTCTACCTCGCGGCTCCGGCCAGTCCCTCTCTGAGCGCCATGTCGATCACCAACAACACCGGATGGGCGATGACTCAGGACGGGGCGGTGACGCTCGGGACGGTGACGGGACTGACGGCGACAGGCAACACGAACAACGCGATCGAGATCCGGGCATCGAGCCCCGGCGCAAACACGACGTGGAAGAACGTGGGGCTGCCGTTTGCCGTGACGGGAGATGTCTACGTGCAGGGAGCGGCGACGCCGGTGCTGACGATCCAGCCGGGCGTGACGGTGAAGTTCAACGCGAACGCGAC
>JBDTRB010000045.1:0-28027 GCA_039931865.1 Acidobacteriota bacterium
GAGAGGCAGGAGCATCCAGCTCAGAACGATGGCGACGTACGGACGGAAGGGACATTCTTAGAACAGCGGAGCCATCGATTTTCCACGCGTCGGGACGCCTCCGCCGTGCGCCGTGCGCCGTGCGCCGTGCGCCGTTGCGATTGTCCACTCCGGACAAGGGAGCCGGGTCCGTCAGTCCCCTCTTGAACGCCGATCACTCCTCCGGCGGGCGGCCCTGCGCGAACCGCTCGTAGAGGCCGATCTCCGTGGCGCTTCCGATCGCGAAGGGAATGCGATCGTGGAACGTCTCGGGGACGACATCGAGCACGCGCTGCGTGCCGGTGGTCGCGCGGCCGCCGGCACGCTCGGCGAGAAGCGCCAGTGGATGGCACTCGTACAGGACCCGGAGCTTCCCGCGCCCTTTCCCGCCGGGAGAAAGGTCAGCCGGATAGAAATAGATCCCGCCCTCGAGCAGGATCCGGTGAAAGTCGGCGACCAGGGACCCGGAGTACCGCGTCGAGTACGGTCGGTTCGTCTCGGGGTCCTTCGCTTTCAGGTATTCGACGAAGGCGCGGGCCTCCGGCGGCCAGCCTTTCGAGCGGCCCTCGTTGGCGGCGTAGCCGGAACCGCGCGCCGGCATCTGCAGGCGCCGCTCGGTCAGAAGGAACTCGCCGATGGAAGGGTCCAGCGTGAAGAGGTGCACCCCCTCGAGCGACGTGTAGACGAGAAGGACGGCCGGGCCGAAGAGAATGTAGCCGGCCGCGACCTGCCCGTCCCCCGGACCCAGAATCGCGTTCTCGTCCTCCCCTTCCCGGCGCCGGATGGAAAAAATCGTCCCGAGCGAGCCGTTCACGTCGATATTCGAAGATCCGTCCAGCGGATCGAACAGGACCGCGTAGCGGCCGTCCTCCGCGTGGCGGGTGTAGAGCCACGGCTCCTGGAGCTCTTCGGAAGCCGCGATCGCGACGAGCCCGCCGTAGTCGAACGTGTCGATGAGGATCTCGTTCGCGATCACGTCGAGCTTCTTCTGATCCTCTCCGAACGTGTTCTCCGACGCGGCCGACCCGTGCGTTCGGCGGAGGCCGGCGAGCGCGAGCTCACGCCCGATCCGCTTCCCCGCCCGGCCGAATCGCATCAGCAGCAGGGACAGCTCCCCCGTGGCTTCCGGGTGCTCCTGCTGTTCCTCGAGAATGAAGCGTTCGAGGTTCATGCCGAGCGTCATCGCTTCGTCCCCTTTCGTCCGCACACGTTCCCTGCACTCATGGCGCGGCGCGAACCCATTCGCGCCAGGCGGGCTTCGGCTCCCCCTTCTCCGTCTGAAGCCCGCGGTGCGCGACAAACGCCTGTCTCCTCGCGGCAAGCGCGTTCCCGGGCGGGGCCGGGCTTGCGGAAGGCACGTCACGCAGGGTCGAGTAACGCGCGAAGAGCAGCGTGCTGCCGTCCGCGCTCGCAGTCAGTTTTTTCAGGCGCCGCACGAACTCCGCCTGCAACTCCGGGGTCGAGCCGTTCTCCGGTGAGGAGGAGTAGCTCACTTCCGGGAAGGCGATCGGGCGGCCGGCCGCGCGCTCGAGCAGCATTTTCCAGTCGCGTTCGATCGAGTCCGGCCGCCGGTGCATGTAGGGGTTCTGGCGCTCGAAGGGCGCATACAGGTAGAAGAGGACCGGGCTTCGCTGGTGGAGCGCGGCGGCGACGGCCGGGGCCGCGCTCTCCGTCGGCGCGGCTGTCGTGACTCCGACCTTCAGGTGCGGGGTCATCTTCTTCAGAAAAACGACGGCGCCGTCGAAGAGGAGCCGGTAGGGCTTCAGCTCGTCCGGCCTCTGCTCGAAGTAGTTCTCGGCCGCATAGCCCAGCGACAGCGTCGATGCATCGAGGAGGGCAGGCTCGAGAGCTTCGAGGAAAAGGCCGAGCCGCGTCGAGAGCCGGGGATCGTCAAACGCGAGCGTCGCGAGGTCCGCGGGCACGTCGCGCGTGCGCACCGAAACCAGCGGCAGGTCGATGTGGACCGCGGCGCCCGATTGCCGCAAGAGGCGGACGGTCCTCAGGATCTCCTGGACTTTGTAGGTGCGCGCGGACGGCTCGCAGGCCGACCACGAGATCGGGATCACGAAAAGCGACGCGCCGGTCGCTCGAATCTGCTTCGCCGCCCGCTGCCGATCTGCCTCGCCGGCGGAGGGAGGCAGCTCCGCGGCGAGTCCGAGCAGCGGCCGCGCGGGCGGCTTCGGACGGAGAGTCGCCGTGCCTTCCGACCGGCTGACGAGGACCCCGGCCGCCAGCAGAGCCCACACGCGCCGCATCTCTCGATTATGTCGCTTCTATCCCCTCACGCAGCCGGAGGGCGGGGAGGCAGAAGAGGAGCCGAGGAGCCGAGTTAAGGTTCAGAATCGAGAGCCGACAGTTCAACTCTCAACTTCTCCCAGCTCTCCCTCTCAACTTCCCACCAACACGATCGGCCCGGTCGGGGCGGGAACGCCGCCGCGGGGCTCGACGGTGACAGCGAACTTCTCCGCGGAGTCCACCGCCGACATTTCGGGGGATTCCACCAGCACGCGGCCGGCCGGATCGACGTCGAAGACGCCGGCCGGAACCGGCTTGCCCGCCGAGAACACCCAGAGCTCATACTGTCTGCCGGCTTGAAGCGGCTGCAGGTTCGCGGCCACGAGGACGCCGCGGCGAGCCTTTGCACTCCAGAACACTTTCGCGCGGGCCTGAGGCTGCGGGTCCTTGCCTCCGAGAAAGAGCATCCGTACGTCGTCGCTTTCGAGCACCCGGGCCTGAAGATCGCGCCGCGCGAGCGACCTCTCGGCCGTCGAGAGGCGGTCGGAGACGTCCGCCCTCTGACTTCGCAGGTCCTCCCGTTCGCGCCGGATCCGGGCGTCGTCGGTGACCAGAACCAGCAGAAGGAGAACGGCCGCCGCCGCGAAGACCCGCGGCGCCCAGGACGACCGCCGGACAAACCGCGCCCGCGCGCCATCCAAATGCGGGGTAGCGACCGAGGGGCCGAGCGACCGGAGGAGGCGTTCACGCACGGCCGGCGAGGCCCGTACCGGGGGAGCTGACGTCGCGAGGGCCGCCGCGGAAACGCGAAAATCGACGAGCAGGGCTTCGCACACTTCGCACCCCGCCAGGTGGCGGGCGAACTCCTCCGCGTCGGCCCCGAGCGGGATGCCGAGCGCCTGGAGGGCGGCGAGCTCTTCGAAGCGTTCGCTATGCATCGGTCGGGCTTCTCTGGACATACGGACGGATGAGGTCGCGAAGTTTCATCAATCCGAGGCGGACCCGCGTTTTGACCGTTCCGAGCGGCGTCCCGGTGCGCTCCGCGATCTCCTGGTGCGTGAGCCCGTCGAAATAAGCGAGCTCGAGGGCTCGGCGCTGATTTTCGGGCAGCTCCGCGATGGCCGACCGGCAGAGCCCCTCCCACTCCCGCGAGACCGAGTCCGCCTCGACGTCCTCGCCGCTCGGGGTGTCGGGGACCGTCTCGACGCTTCGCAGCCCGGCGCGCACCGCCGGCCGGCGGGTGCGAACGCGATCGATCGCGCGGCTGCGCGTTCCGACGAGAAGCCAGGCGAGAACCGAGCCTCGGGAGCCATCGAAAGTCGCGGAGGACCGCCACACCCAGAGAAAGACCTCCTGGAGGACTTCTTCGGCCTCGCCCGTATCGCCGAGGATGCGTTGGCAGAGGCCCATCAGCCGGCCCGAATGCCGGTCGTACAGCTCGGAAAGGGCGTCCGCCTCCCGCCCCTCGATCCGGGTGATCAGGGCGCGGTCCAGATCGGCGGGGCGTGAGTTCATGAGGGGAAGGTCCGCGTTTGAATATCACGCTCCTCTCGCAAATCCAATTCGCACACCCGGTGCGTAACGTGTCCAGGAAGTGGGCTCCAGGCGTGTTTTGCGCCGCGTGATTCCCATGAAAAGGAGGAGGATCATGAGGTTGCCCGGTATCGGAAAGATTCTGCAGACTGCGTCAATTTCCGCCGTATTGCTCGGAGGAATGGGCACCGCGGCTGTCGCCTCGAGTCACCGGGAAGCGCCCGCCATCAGCGTCGATCCCGTCGCCGACAATACGGATCTCTACGCGTTCCGTGACCCCAATTACCCCAAAAACATCGTCATGATCGCCAACTGGATTCCGATGGAGGAGCCCGCCGGCGGGCCGAATTTCTGGAACTTCGGTGAAAATGTGCGCTACTTCATCCACATCGACAACGATGGAGATGGCGTCGAGGACGTCACGTACCGTTTTCAGTTCACACGTCACGTCCGCCGCGGCGACACTTACACGTACAACGACGGCCCGATCGAAGGTCAGAACGCGAAGTCGTGGATCAACGATTCGAACCTGATCGTTTACAACACCTATGTCGTCGACAAGATCATCGGGCCCTCGACCGGTCCGAACGTCGCCACTTCGGCGATCACCCGCATCGGAGAGGGGCTGCTGGAGCTTCCGAATAACGTCGGGCCCAAATCTTTCCCGGACAGCTACGACCAGGCAACGGGCGCCGGTGGCGGCGTCTACACCATGGACAACAACGTGCAGGTTTTCGCGGGTCCGCGGCGCGACCCTTTCTTCGCCGATCTCGGCATGATCTTCGACCTCGTCAACTTCCGGCCGGGCACGCTCCCCGGCGATCACGGCGGCGGGATCAACTCGCTCGCCGGGTTCAACTGCCACACGATCGCTCTCTCAGTGCCCATCGAACAGCTCACGAAGACCGGCACGGCACCGACGCTCATCTACGATCCGAACGCGATCATCGGTGTCTGGTCGTCCACGTGGCGCCCGGCGACTCGCGTCCTGCAGGCGAACGGATCCCCGGTTGAGGAGTCGGGCAACTTCGTCCAGGTCTCGCGCCTCGGGAACCCGCTGATCAACGAAGTGGTCGTTCCCCGCGCGTTCAAGGATCAGTTCAACGCGACCCAGCCGAAGGATGACGCCCAGTACGCGGGGCCCGTCCTCGACCCCGAGGTCCCGAAGCTTCTGAAGGCCCTGTTCAACATCAACTCTCCCGCCGCGCCGCGCAACGACCTCCTGAACCTCGTCCTCGGCTTTCCGGGTCTGACCCGCCGGCCGAACGAAGTGGTGGCCGACGAGCTGCGTTTAAACGTGGCGGTCTATCCCACGCCCAGGGCCAGCGCCAGCCGGCTAGGCCTTCTCGCCAACGACATCGGAGGTTTCCCCAACGGACGGCGGCTCGGAGATGACGTCGTCGACATCGAGCTCCGTGTGCTCGCGGGCGTTCTCGTCACTGGCTTCAACGTCTCGCCCAACAACGCGCTCGGGGATGGGGTCGACGGGCCGGACTCGCCGTACCTGACGGGCTTCCCTTATGTCGCTCGTCCGAACTCCGGGTACGACCGGAAGCACGACAATCCGAATCAGGTTCCCAACTCGTTCGTGGAAGCCGATCCCGAGTAAGCACCGTCTTCCTGTCTTAGTTCTTTTGTTCCCCGGCCCGAGTCATCGGGCCGGGGAATTTCGTTTTGGAGGCGGCAGCCATGAGCATCGACCCTCGCCGGGCCTCGAGAATCGCGATCGGCCTGACTCTGTCCCTTGGATCCCTGGCCCCGGGGTGGGGCTGCGCCAGGAATGCTTCCACGGGGTCGAACCCGGGCATCACCGCCGATTCCGGTTCTGATGGACCAGCGAGCCCGGGCCCGTCCGTGCCCCGCAGCAGGACGGAAATGCTGTCGCCGGCAACGATGTCTTCCGTTTCTAAACGTTTCTGGACCGCACTCCCGTTGCTTCTGGATCTCGCGCGCAAACCGGTCTTTCTGCACGACAACTCGGTCGCCAGCATGGAGGACCTGCTCGACTCCAGGCGCGGCGCGACTGCGCCGCATCCGTTTTATCTGTCCGATCGCAAGCAGCGCGCGGACATGGTCGAGTTTCTTCGGGGGCTCGACACGACGAACGCGGGCAATTCGGTCTTGAGGTGAAAACCACCGGAGGGACCCCGCTTCAGGGACCACGCTTCGGGCAGTTCCCCAGGAAAACGTCCTCTTTTCAGCGCCCGTCGATCCCGGTGGAAAAAAGAGCCGGGCGGGTCGACCCGAGCCTCACGTACAGCAAAGCCCCCTCGTCGCTCGAGATATCCCAGTCTCTCGTCCCCGGCTCGGAACGGCAGAAGTCCCCTTCCCGCAGGACCTGGCCGGCGACCGAAAAAGAGCCTCGCAGCACGAAGACTTCCTCGAGAGCGTTGTGATCGTGGTCCGGAAAGACGGAGCCCGGCAGCAGCTCGAGTAAAAAACTGCGGGCCTCCGAGGAGGAGTCGGGCCAGAAATTCTTCAGACGCACGCCCTCTGAAGGTTCCGCCCATGGAAGGAGCGAGCTCCGAACCAGCGAGATTCCGGGTCGGACTTCCAGAGGCAGAGGCAGAGGCAGAGGCAGAGGCAGAGGCACAGGCTTCAGGCCGGCGGTCCCGGAGCCGGCGCCGTTCTCGACGAGAGACCCGATCACGCGGTCTCTCAGGCGGCCGGGCGGCCGGACGGGAGCGGCCGCGAGCCCGATCAGGGCGATCGCCGCCTCGACGTCCCTCCGCTCGGATTCGATGCCGTCCGGGAGCCGATCCGGGACCCGTATTCGATCTCTAGTTTCGGCCACGGACCCCGCCCTCCGGGTGATGCGGTCCGAGCCCCTCCCGGAACCGGTTCATTCCCGTGCGAATTCGGGCTCGGACGGTCTCCGGTGTCAGGAGCAGGCGCTGAGAAATCTCTTCCGACGACAACCCTTCGAAATACGCCATCTCGATGATCCGGCGAATGTCGGAGGGAAGCCCTTCGAGAGCCGCGCGGGCGCGGTGGGACTCGTCCGCAATCCAGGACTCCTCGGTCGAGTTTCCGACGGATGTGGAGCTTCCGGCGGAATCGAGTGCCTCGAAAGCGACGGCCATCGGGACCACGTTACCACCGGCGCGACGGCGCTCGAGGGCTCGAGTCCGGGTCAGGGTCGTGATCCAGACCAGGGGAGATGCGACCCCGGATTCAAATTTCAAAGTCTGTCCCCAGATCCCGGAAAACACATCTACGACCGTTTCCTCGGCCGCAGCGACGTTGCCCAGGATTCGAAGCGAGAGGCCAAGAACCGTCGGAGCGAGGATGTCGTACAGACGCCCGAACGATTCCGCATCCTTCTCAGAGGCCCCGACCATCAGGTTCATCAGGTCGGGCGCCGCGGCGGAGGAATTCTTTTCCATGCGAAAGCTGGACAGCGCGGCCTCCGGGGAGATGTTTTTTCGTTCACCAAGCCATTAGCAAGCGCCGTGCCGGCGATGTACGGTTCGTGACAATACGGCTCCTGACACCCCTCGGCGCGCTCGAATCAGTCGGCGGGTGTCGTTTCCCGGGGCGCACCGCGAATGTCGCCGCCCGTAGATCATGTCGCGGAATCCGGCAGTTTGATCGAGGATTTCGTCCCAAAGAGCGTAGACACCGCGCTCTTCGCGCCCGGGAATCCGATTAACCGGGTCGAAGCGTAGAGATGAAGGCAATCTCGAAGAGGTCAGGCGATATCGACTGGCCCGGTCTCCAGCCTCTGGGCATTTCGCGCAGAGGATCCGTATGGGAGGTTTTTGTGAAGAGAATCGCGCTGTGGTCTCTGGCGGCGGTGTTGAGTACGGGCTTCGTGGTCGCTCAGGATGCCATGAAGAAGGACGATTCGATGAAGAGCGACTCGATGAAGATGGGCAAGATGATGACTGCCAGGGGCATGGTCACCAGGGTCGATGAGTCCGGCAAGATGATGATGATGAAGGACAGCAAGGGCAAGGAAATGACGATGAACTGGGACGCCAGCACCAAGGTGACGGGCGACATGAAGGAAGGCTCCAAGGCCACGGTCAAGTACATGATGATGGACGGAAAGATGATGGCCCACGAGGTGAAGATGTCCGGCGGCAAGAAGATGATGTCCGACAAAAAGATGTGACGCTTCCCTCGAGTTTCTGAAGGAACGGGCCGGCCTGCCGAGGCCGGCCTTTCCTTTGCCGCGCGAAAGGATCTGGACAGCCTCACCGCGGGGAGCGGCGCGCCTGGTGTTCAGGAGTTCGGGAGGCTTCCAATAGAATCGGTCGGTAAGAACCGCCGGTTTACACACAGGAGGCTCCCATGCGGGATCGCCGCGATCTGTTCCGCAGTGCCGGCACCGCCGGACTGGCCCTGGGACTCGCCGCCGCCGGACGGCCGCTGTTCGCGATTCCCAAGAAGGGCGCGCCGCTCTCCGCCCCGTACGACGACATCGGTCTGATGAACACGGCTCTGTCCCTGGAACACGAAGCCATCTGGGCCTACGGGCTCGCGGGAAAAAGCGGATTGCTCTCAGCGAAGGCGAAGGAGGTCGGGCTCCTCTTCCAGGGCAGCCATGAGATCCATCGGGACCTGCTGACCGAGGCGATCAGAAACAAGGCGGGACAGCCCGTCGATCCGAAGAAGGAGTACACGTTCGGCGTGCCGCTGGCCAACGAGAAGGACGTCCTGGAGCTCGCGTTCAAGCTCGAAATCGGGGCCGCGCGCGTCTATCTCTACGTGGTCGACCGGTTCCAGGATCGCGCGTTGTCCGCGTCCGCGGGACGGATCCTCTCAGACGAGGTCCTGCACGCGACCGTGCTGAGGGGTGTCCTGGGACGGGAGCCCGTTCCCACGTTCAAGCTGATCGAGAGTTGAGCCGCGCCAGGAGCCCGTCATCGTGCTCTCCTGCTGCGCGCCGGCGATTTGACTCCGACAGACTCCTTAGGACTTGACCTGAACGTCGGGCCCATCAGGGATGGTGACCGGCCCGTGCTTCAGGTCCTCCCGGATGATCAGATCCAGAAAAAGCTCGCGGACCCCTTCCTTGCCGCCGCGCCGATGGGCGTCGCGAACCTCCGACGGACGCAGCTTGATCCCTGTCATCGTGGTCAGGTACTGACAGAAGACGTAGGAGCGCGAACGGAAGGAGATCACCAGAAGCGCGAGCAGGACGGCCGCTGCGCCGAGAAGGGACCACCCCGCCGGAGACGACAGACCGAGCATTTCTTTCATGAGACGGTGTGGAGACAGATTAACAGATCGATGTGGAAAAACGCCCCACGCAGGGCCTGGCCTCTGGCGCCGGAGTTTTTCCCGGCCAGGCTACGGCGTCCCGGCCGCCTTCGCTCCCGTCAGCCCCAGGGACTTCAGAACCTCCCGCGCGACGTCCTCGGGCCTCTTCTTGTCGCGATCGAGCTCGGCGTTCCAGGCCCTCATGCGCGGCGCGTCGAGCCGGCCCGCCAGCGACTGCAGCACCGAAACGACCTCGGGCCGCGACTTCCAGACGGCCCCGCGGACCACGAACGCCGCTTCGTAGGGTGGGAAGTACCGCCGGTCGTCCTCGAGCACGACGCCGTGAATGGCGGAGATCAGGCCGTCCGTCGAGTTGCCCGCGACGACATCTACGCGTCCCGCTTCGAGCGCGGGATAGAGAAGTCCGAGGTCCATCTCGGCCGGACGATTCGTGAACGAGAGGCCGTACGCCTCGGCGAGGCCGCGATAGCCGTCGGCCCGCTCCACGAACTCGTACCCGAAACCCGGACGGAGATCGGGATGGTTCGTCAGATCTGAGATGCGCGAGAGAGAAAGGCGCCGGGCATCGTCTTCGCGCACCACGAGCGCGAACGTGTTCTCGAAACCGAGCGGCGGCGCCCACACCGCTCCCCACCGGCGCCTGTATTCGTCGGTGACCCTTCGAAGAACGGCGGCGGGATCCCGATTCGGCTTCTCGCGAAGGATCGCCGTGTGCGCCGTTCCGGTGTACTCGGGGTACAGGTCGAGCTCCCCGGCGAGAAGAGCCTGGTGGCACACGAACGTGCCCCCGAGATTCAGCTTCCGGTCGACGGCGACCCCGCGGGCTTCGAGCGCCTGGGCCACGATTTCGCCCAGAAGCACCTGCTCGGAGAAATTCTTCGACCCGATGCGGATCCTGTGCGTGCTTCTCCCGCAGCCCATGACCGGGAGCGCGGCCGCGATGGCCGCCGCGAACAGCACAAGCGCGATCCCGGCTCGCCTCATCGGCCCGCCTCGGGGGAAACGCCCGACCACCGGCGCTCGACCGCGCCCAGGATCGCGTCGGCGCCCACGGCGAGGCAGGCGGCGGGAAGCGCGCCGGCGAGAATCAGCCGGTTGTCGACGGTCGCGATGCCGCGGTAAATCAGCACGCCGAGCCCTCCCGCTCCCACGGCAGCCGCGATCGTCGCGATGCCGATGCACACGACCGTTGCGATTCGGATGCCGCCGAGCACCACCGGAAGAGAGAGCGGGATCTCGACCCACCAGAGCCGCTGGCGCGCCGTCATGCCGAGACCGTCCGCGGCCTCGGTGATCGCCGGGTCCACGGACCGGATCCCCGCGTGCGTGTTTCGCAGAATCGGGAGCAGCGCGTACACGACGAGCGCCACGATCGCGGTCCGCGGCCCGATACCGCCGAGCAACGGCAGCGGGATCAGGAAGCCGAAGAGCGCGAGACTCGGAACCGTCTGAACGACGCCGGCGAGCCCGAGAACAGGCCTCGCGAGCCGGGGCGCCCGGGTCAGGAGGACGCCGAGCGGAACCCCGATCGCGACCGCGAGGACGATCGCGAAGAGCACCAGCACGACGTGCTCCCCCGTCAACGACAGGATCTCGGAGCGGCGCACCCAGAAGAAGTTTCCGAGCTCTCTCATTCGGACGCGAACTCCCTCACGAAGTCGTCCGCCGGATGATCGGCGATCTCCCGCGGCGTCCCGACCTGGACGACCGAGCCCGAGCGCACGATCGCGACGCGGTCCGCGAGCCGGAACGCCTCCGAGAGGTCGTGCGTCACGAGGAGGACGGGCTTGCGCAACTGCGTCTTCCAGGAAAGGAACTCCTTCTGCAGCGCGCGGCGGGCGATCGGGTCGAGCGCGCCAAACGGCTCGTCCATCAGAACGAGGCCCGGATCCGCGGCGAGGGCCCGCGCAACGCCGACCCGCTGCCGCTGTCCCCCGGAGAGCTCGCGCGGCCGGCGGTTCGAGAACTCGGCGGCGGGAAGATTGACCATCGCCAGAACCTCACCAACGCGCGCGCGCCGCCGCTCCGCGCTCCAGCCGAGGAGCCGGGGAACTGTCCCGACGTTCTCCTCGACCGTCCAATGAGGGAGCAGGCCTCCCTCCTGGATCACGTACCCGATCTTCCGGCGCAGCTCCACGGGGTCCTCTTCCGAAACGTCGCGTCCGAAGACCCGCAGGGCCCCGCCGTCGGGCGAAAGAAGCCGGTTCACGAGACGGAGGGCCGTCGTCTTCCCGCAGCCGGATGGGCCGACGAGCGCGACCGTCTCGCCGTCGGCCACCGTGAGGGTGAACCCGTCCAGAACGGGGCCCGCCCCGAACGCCTTGCGGACGTCTCGAAACTCGACGGCGGGCGGTGCGTGGGGTGTCAAGGTAACGATGACGTGATCCTATGACGCAGCGGGGCGAGCGAAGGGCTCTACGACGGATGAAAGGTGAGCCTACCCGGCACTCTCATCATCTTCCAACCGGCTCCGACGCCATCGAACGCCTCCTCCGGAAATGGCTGAGGCCAAGAACGAGGACGCACCGCGTGACCTTGATGCGGGACGTCCGCTTGACCGCTTGACCGCTTGACCGCTCGACCGCGACGGCGAGTCCCCTTGGAGCCGACGTTACTTTCCCTGTTTGTTCAGGCTCCAGTCGTAGGGAATGAACTCGACCTTCCAGTCGCTCGGGATCTTCTCGTTACGGTAGTTGTTCGCGTAGGCGATGAGCGTAGGCGCCTTTGCCAGGAAGTCCTTTTCGTAAAACTGAAGAATGGAAGAGAGGCGGACCGTCTTCTTCGCGGGCTGGAGCGAGACGTTTCGCTCCTCCGCGAAAAAATATCTCGCGTCGCGGTCGAGCGTGGCGTCCAGGGTCTCGGCGGCGAACGGCTCGCGCGGCAGGCGGGGGCAGCTGCGCGCCATGCAATTGAGCGCGAAATGGACGCGGGGGTCTCCGATCGGGCGGATTGTCGAGTTCTCCAGGGCATAGAGCGAAACGTAACGCCCGCCCATTTCGAATCGGTTCGTGTAAAAGAATTTCTTCTTGACCTTGTCGAGGTTGGCGGGGAAATCGGAGCGGATCACATCGTAGATCGCCACCGCGTTGTACGCGTTGACGAAATAAGCGAGCCTCGCCTGGGGGGAGGGAAACAGATCCGGCGTTGCGTCAGGACTGACCTTCGCGACCCAGGCGAGATACGCCTCGAGATCTGCCGGATCGCCGGCGATGCCAGCGAAATCGAGCTGCCCCTTGTCGTTCACGTGCCTCGACAGGACCCGCGACCACGCCTTGTCGGGGGACTCGACGCCTTCTTTCAAAGTCCGGGGCGGCGGGATGCGCGTGCCGCACGCCGACAGGCCGAGACACGCCACGGCGGCGAGGAACCCTATTGTCTTTTTCATCATGGCGGACGCAGTTGCAATCAACGTACCCGCCTCGATTAGGAAAGGGGATACATCCAAGGCGGCGTTTCGACTCGTATCAGAGAAATGCCGTTGCAGGGATCGGTCGGGGCCGGGCGCTCGAGGTGAAGCGGAAAGCCGCGTCCGCTCATACGAACCGAAAGGATCACGGTTCCTCGGTCTGGAAATGGATCGGCCTCGGCGTCGCGGCGGTGGCGCTGTTCGCAGCCTGGCGGCTGCTGCCCCTCGCGGACTGGCTGCGCGCCTTCCAGGATTGGATCGGCGGGATGGGCGTTCTCGGCGGCGTGGTCTTTGGCCTTGCTTACGTCGTCGCCGCGCTCCTTTTCGTGCCGGGCGCCGCTCTCACGCTCGCGGCGGGACTGGCGTTCGGCATCGTCTGGGGAACGGTCGTGGTTTCCATCGCCTCGACAATGGCCGCGGCGCTCGCCTTCTTGATCGCGCGCTACGCGGCGCGGGAGCGAATCCAGAAGCTCGCCCGCGGGAACGCGCGCTTCGCGGCCATCGACAAAGCGATCGGCGAAAACGGCTGGAAGGTGGTGGGATTGCTGCGTCTTTCGCCCGTGGTGCCGTTCAGTCTCTCGAACTACCTCTACGGCCTGACCTCCGTCCGCTTCCTGCCCTACCTTCTCGCGAGCTGGATCGGGATGCTCCCCGGGACGATCCTCTATGTGGCGATCGGCGCGGCCGGGCACGGATCGAGCAAGGGGAAGAGTCCGATCCAATGGATCTTTCTCGGCGCGGGGGTCCTCGCAACGGCCGCCGTCTCCATCTGGCTCGCGCGCGTTGCCCGCAAAGAACTCAAGAAAAAGAAGGTGGGGTCACATTGATGAAGTCCAGACCGAATGCCGCGTCGAGGCGAAGACTTGCCGTCCTTCTGGCGGCCGCACTCGCGGCGATCTTTGCGGGCGGGTGCGGAAAGAAAGACAAAGACTCGAAAGGCGACGAGAAGACGTCGTCGCAAAAGGGCGAGAAGGGGAAAGATCAGAAGGGCAAAGACCAGAAACAGAAAACCGTCCAGATCAACGCGGAGATCGACAGCGCCCCCTGGAACCGGCTCCTGGGCAAGTACGTCGACGACCGGGGTCTGGTCGATTACAAGAGATGGAAGGACGACCGCACGGACCGGGACGCCCTCGCCCGATACGTCGACGCGATCGGGAAGAAGTCGAATCCCGCGGCGGGTGGAGTCGAGAGGATCTCCGCTCTCGCCAACGCGTACAACGCCCTCACGGTCTCGTGGATCCTGGACAACTACCCGATGGCGAGCATCCGGGCGACGAACGATGCGTTCACGGAGGCCCGCTTCACCGTTGGAGGGCAGAGGGTCTCGCTGGACGACATCGAGAAGGGCACCCTGACGTCCGTCGGCGGATATCGGATCCACGCCCTGATCTCGTGCGCGTCGCGCTCCTGCCCCCCGCTCGCGAACAAAGCCTTCACGGCGGCCGGCATCGAAGACGAAATGAACCATCGGATGGCGGTGTGGCTCGGCCGCGAGGACTTGAACAGTTTCGATCCCGCGGCAAAGAAAGCCGACCTTTCCCAGGTTTTCAAGTGGAACACGGGAGACTTCGACAAGGCGGGCGGAGTGCAAGCCGTTCTTGCCCGACACGCCCCGGCGAAATACCGCGATTTCCTGTCGAAGAAGGACTACGAGACGACGTACAAGAGCTACGACTGGGGTTTGAACGATCAGGGGGCGGAGGGCCACCACTACTCCGGGATCCAGAAGGGAATCGACGCCGTGCGCGACAAGATTCGCTGAACGATCGGGGCGCCCGCTGTCGGATACCCGTTGCCGGCTCTCGCCCCGATCGTCCGGACATCGGGACGGTTTCGTGACACTTTCCTGTCATTCTCCCGATCTTTCGAGAGAGCAGCATGTTCAGAATCAACTCCCGCCTTCCGGTTAGGGGGTCAACGCTGAATCGCTGCGTCCGTGTTTGTGCAGTGACCGAAATCGACTCGGTTGCGGATCCCTACCTCCTGCTTTGTCGCGACCTTAAAGAGTCGGATGATCCTCATTAACATCGTCCCCTGTTTTTCCACGAAGAACTACCTCGGAACGGATCCGCGCAGGAATTCAGCGTTGACCCCACCGCATCTCGCTCTCGCCAACGCGTACAACGCCCTCACGGTCTCGTGGATCCTGGACAACTACCCGATGGCGAGCATCCGGGCGACGAACGATGCGTTCACGGAGGCCCGCTTCACCGTTGGAGGGCAGAGGGTCTCGCTGGACGACATCGAGAAGGGCACCCTGACGTCCGTCGGCGGATATCGGATCCACGCCCTGATCTCGTGCGCGTCGCGCTCCTGCCCCCCGCTCGCGAACAAAGCCTTCACGGCGGCCGGCATCGAAGACGAAATGAACCATCGGATGGCGGTGTGGCTCGGCCGCGAGGACTTGAACAGTTTCGATCCCGCGGCAAAGAAAGCCGACCTTTCCCAGGTTTTCAAGTGGAACACGGGAGACTTCGACAAGGCGGGCGGAGTGCAAGCCGTTCTTGCCCGACACGCCCCGGCGAAATACCGCGATTTCCTGTCGAAGAAGGACTACGAGACGACGTACAAGAGCTACGACTGGGGTTTGAACGATCAGGGGGCGGAGGGCCACCACTACTCCGGGATCCAGAAGGGAATCGACGCCGTGCGCGACAAGATTCGCTGAACGATCGGGGCGCCCGCTGTCGGATACCCGTTGCCGGCTCTCGCCCCGATCGTCCGGACATCGGGACGGTTTCGTGACACTTTCCTGTCATTCTCCCGATCTTTCGAGAGAGCAGCATGTTCAGAATCAACTCCCGCCTTCCGGTTAGGGGGTCAACGCTGAATCGCTGCGTCCGTGTTTGTGCAGTGACCGAAATCGACTCGGTTGCGGCTCGCGCGTGATCGCGAAGCGGTTGAACGCCGTCGCCGGCAAGTACAACCGGGTGTTCGGCAAACCGTCCGACATCGCGGTGACGTCCGCTTCGACAAACGAGAGGACCCCGTCCCCGTTTCTATCGGTGCTCGTTTCCATGCCCGACCACATGGAAAAAATCAGGCTGCGAAGTTTGAGTCTCTTCATGCCTCTCGAGGTCATTGGTCGGCTTCGTCCATAAAACCCCCTTTGGCGGCGAAAGATTAATTTCCTGGACGCGGACGAGGGGGGTTTTGGAAACGACCAACGACTACTGTCACGGAGGAGAACTGCCATGAAGAAACTCGTTCTCGCGATTTCGTCGGTCTTACTCTTGAGAGCCTCGGGTGCAATGGCGGATGGCGACGGCAAGAAATTCGAGGTTACGATCACCAATCTGACACGCGGTCAAAGGTTTACGCCTGTTCTTGTCGCCAGTCATAAGAAGGGCGTCAGGTTGTTCGAGCTCGGCGGTCCGGCGAGCCCGCAGCTCGAGATCCTGGCCGAAGAGGGAAACACAGCTCCTCTGAAGGCGTTGCTCGCTGCGATGCCGGATGTCCGGGACGTCACGGACTCCGGCGGCCTCCTGGATCCCGGCCATTCGGTGACGTTGACGGTCCGGACCGGCGGCGGATTCGACCATGTCAGTGTCGCCGCGATGCTCATTCCGACCAACGACGGATTCTTCGCGTTGAATGGGGTGGAGGGGCCGGAGGGAAATGAGACCGTAACGCTTTTCTCGCCGGCCTACGATGCGGGCACCGAAGTCAATGATGAGCGCTGCGCGTCCATTCCCGGACCCTTCTTCGTCGAGTGTGGCGGTCCCGGCGGCGGCGCTGATGTCGGTGGCGGCGAGGGATACGTGCACATCCACGCGGGCATTCACGGCGTAGGAGATCTCCGCGCGAACGAGCGCGACTGGCGAAACCCGGTTGCGAAGATCACCATTCACCGGGTGAACTGACCGGGTAGAAAGAGTCCGGCCGGAAAGCTCCGGGACGCGTCCTTGCGCGACCGCATGCGTCGCCGGTTGACTCCAACGCCGGATCTCACTTGCAAGAAGACGGACTGGACTCGCCGCCGCGCCTCCCGACCGTCCCGTCGCTCGATGACTCGCTCGTCGATGGGATCCGCGAGGGAGATCGTAAAGCAACAGCCCGCTTCGTGGAGCTCCATGCGGACGCCGTTTATCGCTTCGTCTATCACCGGCTCGACCGCCTGGAAGCCGTCGACGACCTGGTTCAGGAAGTTTTTCTCTCCGCGTGGAAGGCTCTCCCGCTCTTCCGCGGAGAGAGCGAAATCCGAACCTGGCTTCTGGGCATCGCCCGCCACAAGATCGGCGACTACTACCGCGAACGGCTTCGAGAACCGCTCATCTCCGACGATCTGGATTCAGAGTCCGGTCCAGACAGCCTCGCCGGCTTTCCGGACATCGACGCGCGGCTCGACGGGGAGAGACTCGAAGCCAGAACGCGACAGGCCCTCTCGACGCTGCCCGATCGGTACCGGGCCGTGTTGATCTGGCGATACTGGGACCAGCGTTCGCTGGCAGAGATGGCCGCGATCTCCGGAAACACGGAGAAATCGATAGAGCGCCTTCTCGACCGGGCGAGGCGGATCTTCAAGAAGAGGTGGGACGATGGATAGCCGGGGCAACCGCGATGAGGAGGCGTTTTTCGAACGTCTCGCGCAGGCCGCGCGGCCGGGGCTCCGCGCCCCTTCGCGCCTGAAGTCCCGAATCTACTCGAGGCTCATGCGGCAAGCGGCTGAGTCCGGGCCGTTGAGGTCTCTCACCGCCACGCAATCCGCCGGCCACGAGCTCTGCGTGTTCGAAAAATTCGTTCAGGTTCTTCCGGTCGGGGCGAGACTCGATTCTGTCAACTACTGCCGCTTCTGCCACGGGCGCGTCCTGGGAGAGCGCGTCGAGGGCGCTCCCATCCCCTGGAGTGGGTGTCCGTATGCGGAGTTTCAGCGCCATTAGAGCGTAGGAGATGTCTTGACGCTTCTACACCGCGACCTGCCGGCCTACCCGGACTCAGACGAGCGGAACCGGATGCTCAGAGAGACCTGGGAGAGGCTCGATCCGCAGTTTCGGACCGCCAACCAGGTCCTCGGACGCCGGTCCACCATCGGGTGCGTCGCGCTCGAGATCACGCAGCGCTGCAACCTCGACTGCACGCTCTGTTATCTCTCGGAGAGCTCGCAGGCGTTGAAGGACGTTCCGATGGAGGTGCTCTTCCGGCGGATCGACCGGATCCGCGAGCTCTACGGGCCGGGTGTCGGGGTTCAGGTGACCGGCGGCGATCCGACGCTCCGCCCGCGCGGCGAGCTCGCCGCGATCGTCCGCCGCGTGGCGGAATCCGGACTGCGGCCGTCGCTCCTCACCAACGGGATCCGCGCGACGCGGGAGCTGCTTGCGGAGCTCGCGTCGGCCGGGTTGTTCGACGTGGCGTTCCACGTGGACACGACCCAGCGGCGCAAGCGCTACCCCGACGAGGCCGCATTGAACGCCGTCCGGGAGGAGTACATCGAACGCGCGCGGAACCTCGAGATCGCCGTCATCTTCAATACGACCGTCCACGCCGGCAACCTCGACGAGATCCCCATGCTCGCGCGATTCTTCCTCCGCCACTCCGACGTGGTCGGCATGGCGTCTTTCCAGGTGCACGCCGTGACGGGACGCGGGGAGTGGAACGAGCGCGCGGCGCACGTGACTCCCGACGCCGTTGCGGAACGGGTGCGGCGCGGCGTCGGGCTGCCCGCGCTCGCGTGGGACACGGCCCTCGTGGGTCACCCACGCTGCAACCAGGCGACCATGCTCGCGACGGCCGGGGACCAGGCGGCGGACGTCCTGACGGATCGAGCCCTCTACGAGAGATTTCTCCAGGAGTTCCGGCACGTTCCCTTCGACCGCCGGGACGTGACACGCACGGCTCGCCGGGTGATCCGGGTCGCATTCTCAAACCCTTTCTGGCTCGCCCGGGGCGGGTGGTTTCTCCTGCGGAAGCTCTGGTCG
Source organism: Acidobacteriota bacterium (assembly GCA_039931865.1). GTDB lineage: Bacteria > Acidobacteriota > Thermoanaerobaculia > UBA5066 > Gp7-AA6 > JALYUA01. Next base: position 18,340 of record JBDTRB010000045.1, read on the forward strand.
GTCCGACGGGCGCTCGCGCGGAGGCAGCGAATCGGCAAGATGACCTTTTTCATCCACAACTTCATGGACGCCGCGGCGCTCGACCCGGAGCGGCTGCGCAACTGCTCGTTCATGGTCATGACGGAGAACGGACCGGTTTCGATGTGCGAGCACAACGCGAGGCGCGAACAGTTCATCCGGCAGCCGGTCGAGACCGGCGGTACAGCGGGGAACTGGCGGCTCTTCGATCCCGTCACAGGGCAAACGGTTGAACCGCCGCCACTCGCGGAAACCCCGCATGCTGCCGCCGCAGGCACGGCCGCCTCATGATTGAAGGGTTGATCGCGGAGTTCGCGGAAGAAGAAGAGGGAAAGCGGCGACCCGCTTCGCGCCGGACGGTGCTCGCAGCCGCGGCGCTTCTCGTGTTCGGCGCCGCGCTGTCAACGCCTGCCGTTCTGAACGGGGCCTCGCTGGAGGAGGCGCGCGCGCGGGATTTCCTGATCCGCCTCCTCTCTTCCGACGACGGGACCCGCGGCACCGCCCGCGCCGGAATCATCCGGTCCGGCGACCGTTCGATGATCCCCGCGCTCGTCGACGCGCTTTTCTTCGTGCGGCCCGAGGGTCGAGGCGACGTTGTTGCCTGCCTCGAAGCTCTCTCCGGCGAGCGCCTCGGTTCGAACTATCGATTCTGGTTCGAATGGATGGGCGGCCACGGGGATATCCATCCCGCCCCCTGGTACCGGCACTGGAAGGCCGCGCTCTTCACCCGCATCGATCCGGCGTTCGCCCGCTTCCTCGACCCTACCCTGCCGATCTCGATCCGGCCCGAGGAAATCCTCTGGGGCGGCGTCAAGAAGGACGGCATTCCCGCGTTGCGGGATCCTCCGACGATTCGGGCGGCGGAGGCGACGAGCCTTTCCGACGGAGAGATCATTTTCGGAGTCGCCGTGCGGGGCACTTCACGCGCCTATCCCCAGCGGATCCTGGACTGGCACGAGATGGTGAACGACCACCTCGCGGGCGAGCCGTTCTCCATTTCGTATTGCACTCTCTGCGGCGCCGCGGTGGCCTATGCCACGTCCCGCCCCAACGCCGCGCCGTACGTCTTCGGGTCGTCGGGACTTCTCTACCGCTCGAACAAGCTGATGTACGACGAAGCTACGCTGTCCCTGTGGAGCAACCTGACCGGCGAGCCCGTCTCCGGGATCCTCGTCGGCCGCGGGATTGCCCTGCCCGTCCTTCCGATCACGGTGACGACCTGGGGCGATTGGAGATCGCGCCACCCCGACACGACGGTCCTCGCGGAGAAGACCGGATTCTCGCGCGACTACACCGCGGGAGCCGCCTACGGGAAGTACTTCGCCAGCCCCGAGACGATGTTTCCCGTCTGGAAGCGCGATACGACTCTCGCGCCCAAGACCGTCGTGTTCGGGATCCGCCGCGGCGCCGCCGCCCGGGCCTATCCCCTCGAGATTCTCCTTCGCGAGCGGGTCGTCAATGACGCCTTTTCCGGAGAGGACGTTGTCATAGCCGCCGACGCCGCGACAGGGGCCGTGCGCGCGTACCGAAGCGGCGGCCGCCAATTCTCCGAGGGCCCCGCGGGGGCTTTGATAGACCTCGCCACGGGCGATCCGTGGGAATGCGGTGAAGAGGCTCTGATCCCCCGCGGCCGGACGGCCGTCACGAACGGGCAGAAGCCCGCGTCCCTCCCGAGACTGCCGGGCCATCGCGCCTACTGGTTCGGGTGGTACGCCTTCTTTTCGGAGACGACGCTCTACGCGGGCTGCGAACCGGGGTAAGGCGGATGTCGAAACGGATTCTCGTGATCGAAGACGACCCCGACCTCGGGCGGTTGCTCGAGATTCACCTGCGTGACGCCGGGTGGGACGTGGACCAGGCATCGGACGGCCAGGAGGGCTTGAGCCGCGCGCTCGGGGGAGGCCACGACCTCGTCGTTCTCGATCTGGCGCTCCCCGGCCTCGGTGGTCTGGAGATCTGCCGCCAGCTGCGGGAGCGTCCCGTCTGGGTGCCGATCTTCATGCTGACCGCGAGATCGGCCGAAATCGATCGTGTTCTGGGACTCGAGACGGGAGCGGACGATTACCTGACCAAGCCCTTTTCTGTCCGGGAGCTCGTGGCGCGGGTCCGGGCGATCTTTCGACGGGTCGAAGCGACGACGGGCGCCCTGTCAACGAGCAAGACGGTGACGTCCGGCGAACTGACGATCGACGGGGAGAAGCGGCGGATCCTGCTGAGCGGGGAGCCCGTGGAGTTGACGGCGCGGGAGTTCGATCTGCTGCGCCACTTCGCGCAGCATCCCGGTCGCGTCTATACGCGAGCGGAGCTCCTGGACGCCGTGTGGGGTTACGGCCACGACGGATACAGCCACACCGTCAACTCTCACATCAATCGCCTTCGCGCCAAGATCGAGGATGACCCGTCCAAGCCTCGCTATGTCCTGACCGTCTGGGGCGTCGGCTACAAATTCTGTGACTCCGCGGAGCGAAAGTAAGCATGTTCCGCACGCTCTTTGCGAAGCTCGCCGCCGCGCTGCTGCCTCTCTTTCTCCTGTTCGGTGTCTTCCACGTCGTGTCGACACTCGTCACGACGCGGCGCTACCGCCAGGAGGTCGACCAGCGGCTGAACCGAACCCTCGCCGGGCACCTGGCGTCCGAAGAGATCCTGATGACCAACGGGCGGATCAATCAGAAGGCACTCGAGCGTGTGTTCCACATGCTGATGGTCATCAACCCTTCGATCGAGATCTATCTGCTCGATCCCTCGGGCGCCATCCTCGCGTACTCCGCTCCCCCAGGAACCGTCAAGCGCAGCCGCGTCGCCCTGGAGCCGATTCGGCAATTGCTCGGAGGCGGCGAAAGGCTTCCGGTCCTCGGGGACGACCCGCGGGACGCGCGGCGACAGAAGGTCTTCTCGGTGTCGGAGCTGCCTGTCACCCGCACATCCGGTCGGGCCGCCCCCCAGGGGTTCCTCTACGTCATCCTGGGGAGCGAGCAGTACGAGTCCGCGGCGGCTCTGCTCCGCGACAGCTACGTTCTCAATCAGAGCGCAATCGCCGGCATTGCGGCTGTTCTGCTTACGACCCTTGCGGGCCTCTTTCTGTTCCGAATGCTGACGCGGCGCCTGCGGAGCCTGACGGCGGCGGTCGATCGCTTCACGAAAAGCGGGTTCTCGGAGATCTCGATTGCCCTTCCGGCGCATGCGCCCGAGGACGACATCGACCACCTCGCCGAATCTTTTCGACTCATGGCGGGTCGCATCGAAGAACAGGTCCGTGGTCTTAAGAAGACCGATGCGTTGAGAAGAGAACTCGTTGCCAACGTGTCGCACGATCTTCGTACGCCGCTCGCGGCTCTTCGCGGCTATCTCGATACCCTGCTGTTGAAGGAGAACACTCTCTCGGCTGTTGAGAAGCGCGACTATCTCGAGACGGCCGCCCGGCACAGCGAGAACCTGGGAAAACTCGTTTCGGAGCTTTTCGAGCTGGCGACTCTCGACTCGCGCCAGGCGCCCCCTGAGCTCGAGCCCTTCTCCCTTCCCGAGCTCGTATCGGACGTCGCCCAGAAGTTTCGCCTGGCTGCGGAGAATAAGGGAATCTCTCTGACGGCCGCTCCTCCTCCCTACGGCCTTCCCTTCGCGCGAGGTGACATCGGCCTCGTCGAGAGGGTTCTCGACAACCTGCTCGACAACGCCTTGCGCTACACGCCGGCGGGCGGCGAAGTGACCCTCTCCGTTCGACCCGAGTCCGACGGCACTCTTTCGATCACCGTCGCCGACACCGGCCGCGGAATCGCGGCCGAAGATCTTCCCCACGTCTTCGAGCGATTCTATCGAGCGAGTCCGCGCGAGTCGGGTTCTACCGCGGGAGCCGGCCTGGGGTTGGCGATTGCACAACGGATCGTCGAGCTTCACGGCGGCCGGATCGACGTCGAGAGCGTTTCCGGCGGCGGATCCCGCTTCCAATTCCGGTTGCCGTCGGTCCCCGGACCGAAACGACAGCCCGACCGTGACGGAAATGTGACATCTGAATGACCGCTCGTTTCGATGATTTCGGAGAATTCGACGGAGAATAGGAGCCCAGAATCGATGTGGGCCGCCGGGCATTCCGTTCGTCGGTAAGGAGTCACAAGAGGAGGCTTCCGTGAAGAGAATCGCGCTTTGGTCCCTTTCCGCACTGCTGTGTACCGGCTTCGTGGTCGCTCAGGACGCCATGAAGAAGGACGACCACATGAAGAGCGACTCGAAGATGATGTCCGGAAAAATGATGACCGCCAAGGGCATGGTCACCAAGGTGGACGAGTCGGGCAAGATGATGATGATGAAGGACAGCAAGGGCAAAGAGATGATGATGAACTGGGACGCGAACACCAAGGTGATGGGCGACATGAAGGAAGGCTCGAAGGCGACCGTCAAGTACATGATGATGGACGGCAAGATGATGGCGCACGAGGTCAAGATGTCGGGTGCCAAGAAGATGATGTCCGACAAAAAGATGTGACGCTTCCCGAAGGCTTTTGACCGTGGCCGGCCCTCGCGGCCGGCCTTTTCTTCTTCACTGGAGCCTAGAGCCCGTCCGACATCGGCGGGATGACAGGAGGCCGCGCTTGAGATTCATGAGATTCAAGAGTCTCGCTCGATTCGGTGTCCCGGCAGTCGCAGCGCTTCTGGCCGGGACCGTCCTTCTCGCCACGGAATCGCGCGGCGCGGGCGCCCTCGTAGCGCCCGATGGACCGGGCGGCGCGGAAGCGCTGACGCTCGCGCCGGATCTCTCGTTTACGAATGATTCCTCGAGCAATTTCCCGATTCGCGGCAGGAACCTGCAGGACGGGCGACTCGCCGGTGACCGGCCCACCGCCATTTTCTTCGGCACCTCTCACTGCTGGAACACGAACCGAGAGGCCGAACGATTCGTTGCGCTGTACGCCGGCGCGAAGGACACCGCGCGTTTTCTCGTGGTCGACCTCGACCATGCATCCGCCGATCAGAAGGTGCTGGTCTCGAAGTTCTACCGAGGCTCCATCCCGACGCTCACGTTCCTCGATTCGACCGGAAGGGTCGTGTACAACGAAGCCGGGGAGACCTCCGGACGGCGGGGCGACGCGGCGAGGCTGAACGAGATCCTGGCCAGCGCGAAAAGAGCGGGTCGATGAGAGCGGCTCTGGGCGCGCCGGCGCGGCGAATGAAGAGTCGTCGTCCCGCAAAATCGATCCGCATCGCCATGGCCTTCGCGGGTTTGGTCCTGGCGGCGGCGATGATTGCGGCTCCTTTGCCTCCCTCCCCGGCGGCGCCCGATGTCGGGCAGAAGGCTCCCGAATTCCGCTTGCCGGATTCACGCGGCGCGATCGTTTCCCTCCCGGAACCGCGCCCCGGCAGCTCCGCTCAAGCCTGGACCCTTCTCGTGTTCTACCGTGGCTACTGGTGACCCTTCTGCAACTCCGAGTTACGGAGTCTTCAGGAAAATCTCGCCGAGCTTCAGACGCGCGGCGTACGCGTGGTGGCCGTCAGCGTCGATCCTCCGAATGTCTCTGCCTCGCTCGCCGCGAAACAGGGCTATACCTTTCCGCTGCTGTCGGACCCGGCGGCCGAAGTGATCCGGCGTTATGACCTGCTGCATCCGGCGGCCGGCATCAAGGGCGGCGACATCGCCCGGCCCGCCGAATTCCTGATCGATCCCTCCGGCATCGTCCGCTGGCGAAACCTGACCGAGGACTACAAGGTCCGGATCCGCGGACAGCAGGTGCTGGAGGCGCTCGATTCCCTGGGCGTGCCGGCCGGGGCGGCGCACCGGCGGTGACCCGCGACCGTCACTCGGTCGAACGACGGCTCGGTTGTTGCTCCGACGTGTCGAAAAACGGGAGGCTCGATGGCCAGGACGACGACCGGTCCAGACGGGACGTACAACCTCGTGGTGATCGGCGCCGGGACGGCGGGTCTGGTCACGGCGGCCGGGACCGCCGGACTGGGCGGCCGGGTTGCGCTCGTCGAGCGAGGCCGCATGGGAGGCGACTGCCTCAACACCGGATGCGTGCCGTCGAAGGCGTTGATCTCTTCCGCCCGCCTGATCGACCGCATCCGCCGTTCTTCGAATTTGGGCTTGAACCCTCAGGCGCCGCTCTTCGATTTCGAGCGCATCGTGGCCCGCATGCGGGAATGCCGGGCGCGGCTGTCGGAGCAAGACTCGCAGGCGAGGTTCGAGGGCCTCGGAGTCGATGTGTATCGCGGCGAGGCGAAGTTTCTGTCCCCCCGGGAAGTCCAGGTCGGCGACATCCGACTGCGCGCCAGAAACTTCCTGATCGCGGCGGGAAGCCGCGCCGCGGTCCCGCCGATCGAGGGGCTGGAGTCCGTTCGCTACTACACGAACGAGACCGTGTTCGACGAGCTCGACACGGCGCCGGAACGTCTGGCCATTCTCGGCGGCGGACCCATCGGGTGCGAGCTCGGACAGGCGTTCGCGCATCTGGGCGTTCGCGTCACGATCCTGCAGCGCTCGCCGCAGATCCTGGAGAAAGAGGACGCCGATGTCGCCGGGCTCCTGCGTCGTTGTCTCGAGTCGAGCGGCATCTCGGTCGTCGCCGGGATCGAGGTCAAGACCGCCCGGGTTGAGGGAAAATCGGTCCGGCTGTCGTACGGGGGAGACGGTCACGAGGATCGGTCGGGAGTTTTCGACGCCGTGCTCGTCGCGACGGGCCGCGTTCCGAACACGGACTCGCTCGGCCTCGAAGCCGCGGGGGTCGCCTTCACCAGGAAAGGCGTGACCGTCAACTCGCATCTCCAGACTTCTCAACCTCACATCTACGCCGCCGGCGACATCGTCGGCACCTTTCAGTTCACCCACGTCGCCGACCACCACGCCCGGATCGTCGTCCGAAACGTCCTGTTCCCGTGGCTCAAGGCGCGCGTCGAAGAACGTGTCATTCCCTGGTGCACCTTCACCTCACCCGAGATCGCGCGCGTCGGGTGGAACGAAAATCAGGCCAGGGCGATGGGAGTCGCCTACGATGTGTTTCTTCAGCCTTTTGGAGAGGTCGACCGGGCGATTCTGGAGTCCGAAGAGATCGGGTTCGCCAAGGTCCTGACGAAAAAGGGGAGCGATCGGATCCTCGGAGCCACGGTCGTCTGCGAGCGCGCCGGTGACGTGCTCCAGGAGTTCGTCGTGGCCATGAAAAACGGCATCGGATTAAAGGCCATCGGGAACACGATCCATCCCTATCCCACGGTGGTGGAGGTCGCCCGAAAGATTGCGGACCAGCAGCAGAAGAGCCGGCTGAAACCGCCCGTGAAGAGAGCCCTTCGATGGCTCTATCGGCGACGGCTTCCCTGACGCGGTGACAAACCTGTCACTGCGTCGCCGCCCGGAAACTGAGCGGTTGCCGCGCGCTGAAGAGGGATGCGGGCGAATACTCTGGAAAGCCGCCCTCGTCTATATGAGGCGGGTTCTGGCGGAGAAGCTTGATCGGTCTTTCGCCTGCGATGTTTGAGATGATGAAGGCGTGAGCGCGAGTTACGACGCCGTCGTCGTCGGCGGGGGTCCCGCCGGATCCACTGTCTCGGCGCTCCTCGCGCGGGGCGGGCGGCGGGTCCTAATCCTCGAGCGCGAGAAATTCCCCCGTTTCCACGTCGGCGAGTCTCTCCTCCCCTACGGCCTCCCGGTTCTCGAGCGCCTCGGGGTCATGGACAAAGTCCGCAAGGCGGGTTTCCAGGAAAAGTACGGCGCGTACTTCTGGAACGAGTCGAACGGCTCGATCCGGCCGGTGGTCTTCGCCGACGCGGCGGACGACCGGCATCCGATGGCCTACCAGGTCAAGCGGGCGGACTTCGACGCCCTCCTCCTCGCGCATGCCCGGGAGATGGGCGCGGAGGTCCGGGAGCAGACCGCCGTGCGTGAGGTCCTTTTCGAGAACGGAAGGGCGGTCGGGGTCGTCGCGGCGACATCCGGCGGTGCTCCCTTCGAGGTTCGCGGCGCCGTAGTCGTGGACGCCACGGGGCAGGACGCGTTTCTTTCCCACAGGCTCGGGACGCGGAAATTCGACAAGAAACTGAAGCGCGCCGCACTGTTCGCCCACTTCGAGAACGTCCCGAGACCGGAGGGCCGCCAGGCGGGAGACATCCTGCTGCCGGTGGAAAACGGAGTCTGGTACTGGATCATCCCGTTTTCCGACGGGACTTCCAGCGTCGGCGCGGTGTTCGATCCCGCGGATGCGCGCGGTGGGCCGGAAGGAGAGACGCTCGAACAGCGCTTCGAGCGGATCGTGCTGCGCTCCGCGAGGATGCGAGACCTTCTCGGGGCCGGACGGAGGACCTCGCCCGTGCGCGGGATCTCGGACTTCTCCGCCACGTCGGCGCGCTTTCGCGGCGACGGCTGGGCGATGGTCGGAGACGCGGCCGCGTTCCTCGACCCGGTCTTCTCTACCGGCGTCTTCCTCGCGATGGCCACGGGCGAACGCGTCGCGCGCGACATCGAGCGCGCCCTCGCCCGGCACGGCCGGGTGGACGCCTCGGACCTCGCCTCCTATGAGCGCTTCGCGCGCACGCTGTTCCGCCGCTTCCGCCGCTTCGTCTATGCTTTCTACGATCCCGTCTTCTTCGAGGCGTTCTGTTCGGAAGCTCCGTTTGACAAAATCCGCGCGGCGGTGACGACGACGCTCGCCGGCGGAGTGGAGCACGTCCCGTTCTCCTCGAAGATGTGGACCTGGTTCATGTTCGTCGGCGTCGGGTTCGACCGATTCCGCCGACGGATCGGGTTGGGACCCAAGCCGGAGACGGCATGAAGCGAACGGGTTAGGGGTTACGGGAAGGTCCCGAACCATGACGATCTTCGCCTTTTGCCGTACGCCATCATTCTCCAAACCCAGAAGGATGAACGCTGAGCTCCTAACCTCCCGGTCCCGATAGAATCCACAACATGAAAAATCGAAACTGGATCTTCGCGGTCATCCTTCTCGCCGCGGCTTCGGCCGCCAGAGCCGCTTCCGCCCCGATTGCGGGCGTCACGATGCCGGACACAGTCACCGTCGAAGGAAAGTCTCTGAAGTTGAACGGCATGGGCCTGCGCACCAAGATGGTCTTCAAGGTGTATGTCGCCGGGCTCTATCTCGAGACCCCGGCAAAAGACGCCGCGACCGTTCTCGCCGCCGACCAGGTCCGTTCCATTCGTCTCGCGATCCTCCGCAGCCTGAAGGGATCCCAGGTGACGGAGGCGATCGAGGAGGGATTCGAAAAGAACTCGAAGCCTCAGATGGCGGCCCTGAAGCCGCGGCTCGATCGCCTCGGAAAAATGATCCCGAACGTGGAAAAGGGCGACGACATCCTGCTGACGTACGTTCCCGGCAAGGGCACGGTCGTCTCGGTGAAGGGCGCGGAGAAGGGCGTCATCGAAGGAAAAGACTTCGCCGACGCGCTGCTCGGAGTGTGGCTCGGCTCGAATCCGGTGCAGGAGGACTTGAAGAAAGAGCTGCTGAAGGGGTGAAGGGGTAGGTTCTCCTTTCCCGCTTGGAGGTGGTGACGCACCTCTCTCCCGATTCAGCCCTGTCAGGCTTTCAGTCCCGCCCCTCACCCCAGCCCTCTCCCCGGCTCGCGGGGAGAGGGAGCAGTAGGAGCAGAGCCGCGCTTCCGCCGAGATGGTGACTATGCCCGCAGCGGGAGGAGTCTCCTGACCGAAGGGAAGGAGGAGCCTCCCGATGCGGGAGCCGCA
>JBDTRB010000046.1:0-27927 GCA_039931865.1 Acidobacteriota bacterium
GCCCGGGCCTCGAGCTCGAAGCGGCGAAGGCGGTCCGGATCCGCGGAAAAGGAGGCGGGCAGGACCTTGATCGCGACGTCGCGCCCCAGGCGCGGGTCCTTCGCCCGGTAGACCTCTCCCATCCCCCCGGCACCGATCGGCGCGAGGATCTCGTAGGGACCGAGGCGCGATCCGGGTGCCAGTGGCATGGAGTGGCGGGATTCTACCGGTAAGGGGAGCAACCGCCGGTGGAATGGAATTGGGGACCGAGAGGGTCGTGACGACGTTCGAAGGATTGAGAAGGGCGGCAACGCTGCCGGCTGTTCGCGTCAGCGCCGCCCCGTAGTGAGCGCAGGGGAGGGACGCGTTTTCAGTTTTTGGGCTGTGGCGGCGTGAGTCTCGCCCTGTAGGCGGCCGCCTCCGCCGGTTTGTTCCATGCCGCGTAGAGATCCACGAACTTCTTGAGCGTGTTCTGCATGTACGGGTTGGCGTCGTCGACGGACGCCTTGTGCCGAATTTCCATCGCGCGGCGCAGGGACGACTCCGCCTCGGCGAACCTGTGCTGTTTGATGTAGAGCGATCCGATGCCGGTCAGCGTAACCGCAACGTCGGGATGATCCGGGCCGAGCTTGCGGCTCAGTCGCGCGAGTGCCTCGACGTAGGTCCTATCGGCGGCTTCGAGATTGCCGGCCATGCTGTAAACGGTCCCCATGTTCGCGAGCGTCCTCGCCACCGGCTCCGAATCGTCTCCGAGCGCCTTGCGCCGCATGGCGAGGACTACCTCGAGGTTGCGAGCCGTCTCGTCCAGCTTCTTTTCCCTGAAATACACGTTCCCGAGGTTCTCGCGCGTCGTCGCGATCGCCGGGTGGTCGTCACCCAGGACCTCGCGTTCGATCTCGATGGCCTCGAGGAAGGTGCGCTCGGCTCCCGGAAGGTCGCCGACATTCGTGAGGGCCACGCCGTGATCGTCGAGGGCTTCCGCGATTTCCGGATGCCGGTCCGGATGAAGCGCCCGGGCGAGGGCGAGCCGTTCACGCGTCAGCGTCTCCTCCCGTTTGGAGTCGCCTTCTTCGAGCGCCACTCCGGCGAGGACGCGGAGGGCATCGATCTCGACCCGGCGGAAGTCGACCGCGCCCGCTTCCGTCCTGGCGGGCTTGCCCCGGTGTGCGCGCGCGATTCGGAGCGCCTCGTCCCCCAGTTTTTGCGCCTCGGCGAGGCGCCCCTTCACGCGAAAGGAGTCGGCGAGCAGGTTCATGCCGGCCGCGGCCTCCAGGCTCCTGCTGCCGTGGAGACGGCGGGTGATCTCCAGCGCTTCTTGCGCGGCCTTCTGCCCCTCGTCGAACTTTCCCTGAGGCAGGTACATCATCCCGAGGGCCGTCCACGTGTCGGCCGCGTCGGAGCTCCTGCTGCCCGAGACGGCGATGCGCAGGTCCAGCGCCCGGCGCAGCGCCTTCTCCGATTCCGCATACTCCCCGAGGTTCGCGAACGTCACGCCAATCGTCTGCAGCACGGCGGCCTCGATCAGGGGTTGATGGAGAAACGCGGCGCGCGCCTTCGTTTGAGCCTGCTTGAGCGCGTCGAGCAGCGTCACGTTTCGTGAGCCCTTCGACCACGGGTCGGCCGCGCCGAGCGCGTCCTTGAGAAACCCGTTGATCGCTCCGGCCTTCGCCGCCTCGCTCTCGGCCCGGTCCCGCTCCTTCCGAACGCGCTCAGCCTGGACGGTCATGGTGACCGCAAGCGCCACGAGCAGCAGCGCGATCCCGGCGGCCGCCGCGAAGGGAAGCTTGTGCCGCGCGACCAGCTTGCGGAGCTGATACATCGTGCTGGGCGGGTGGGCGAGGATCGGCTGGTTCGCGAGGTATCGCTCGACGTCCTCGGCGAGCGCGGACGCGCTTTGATAGCGGCGGTCGGGCTCCTTCTCCAGCGCCTTCGCGGCGATCGTCTGGAGATCCGCGTCGATCGACTCCCCGCCAGTCCGCTTCTTCAATGGCCGCGGCGGCTCTTCGCAGATCGCCAGGAGCGCCTGGGGCATTGAGACGGTCTGGGTCTCGTAGGGATAGATCCCGGAAAGGAGCTCGTACAGGACGACACCCAGCGAATAGACGTCGGTGCGCAGGTCGATGTCGCTGCTGTTGCCCCGCGCTTGCTCCGGGCTCATGTAGGGCAGCGTGCCCCGGATCGTTCCGACCTCGCTCACGACGGTGGCGGCCGCCACGTCCGAGTCGGTGATCCGCGCCAGGCCGAAGTCGAGGATCTTCACGTCCCCGGCCTCTGTGACGACGATGTTCGAAGGCTTCAGATCGCGGTGAATGACTCCGCGCTGGTGCGCGTAGTTGACCGCACGGCAGATCGTGTCGAAGAGGCGCAGACGCTCGCGAAGCTGCTCGCTGGTCGGATGTCCGCCTCCGAGCCGCTCGCGGACGTAGGCGTCGAACGACTGCCCGGCGACGAGCTCCATCGTGAAGAAGTGCTGCCCGTCCTGGGTCCGTCCGGCCTCGTAGATGGCCGCGATGTTCGGGTGGACGAGCCGCGCGAGCGTCTCGGCTTCGCGCCGGAACATGCGAAGCGAGACCTCGTCAACGAAGTGGCCCCCGCGGACGACCTTCAGGGCGACGCGCCGGCTCGGGCTCTTCTGCTCCGCCTCGTAGACGATCCCCATTCCGCCCTCGCCGAGCTTGCCGAGGATGCGGTATCCGCCGATCTCGCCGGGGACGAGTTCCGGGGCGGGTGGAGGCATTCCCTCGGCCGACATCGTCGGGTTCTGGGTGATCGGAGTCCCGGTGGCCCTCTCGTCCGATCTCTCGTCCGTCATGGTTTTGCCGGGAGTGTACCTTCGGCTGGCTGCGGAAAGGGGAGCCCGCCCCTTACTACACCCTCTCCCGCCGCGAGCGGGAGAACTCTTCACCTCCCTGACGAATACGCTCGCCGCGAGAGGAGTCTCCCGACCGAAGGGAGGAAGGAGCCTCCCGCGGCGGGAGCCGAAGCAAACGCAGAAACGAGGAGAGCGGTCGAGCCCTCAGGCGAGCCGCTCGGCGCGCGCGTCAGCGCCGTTTGCGCGTCCCGTAGTGAGCGCAGGCGACGGACGCCCCTCCACCCCCCCGCCAAGAGACGGAAGGGACGTTATCGGCTCGCGAGGCGCGCACCCGCCGCGCCCAGGCAGAGGATAAGGAGGAGCAGCATGCGGAGGTCGAGAACCGGAATCGCGACCGGCGGCGCCACGGCCCCGATCGTGACCGTCGCGGTGTTCGACCCGGCACCGGTCAGCGGCACGGGACCAGTGGCCGTCAGGGTGGAGGTCGTGTTGTTCTGAGCCCCCGCGGCCGTCCCCGTCACCGTCACCGAAATCGTGCAGCTGGCTCCAGCGGCCAGCGTTCCACCCGTGAACGTCAACAGGTTGCCCCCCGTGATCGTCAGGCTTCCGCCGCACGCCGCGGTCGTGCCGTTCGGCGCCGTCAATCCCGCCGGCAGGGGATCGGTGAAGGCAAGGCCGCTCAACGCGACGGTCGCGTTCGGGTTCGTGAGAGTCAGGTCGAGGCTGGTCGTTCCGTTGAGCGAGATCGATCCGGCTCCGAAGGCTTTTGTGATCGTCGGCGGCGCGACGACCGTGACCGTCGCCGTGTTCGACGCGGCCCCGACGCCCGTCTCCGTGGAACTCAAGGGATCGGTGGTGTTGTTCTGCACCCCCGCCCCTGTCCCCGTCACCGTCACCGTGATCGTGCAGCTCGCCCCGGCGGCCAGCGTCCCGCCCGTGAACGTCCACAGGTTTCCGCCCGTAATCACCAGGCTTCCGCCGCATGTCGCCGTCGTCCCGTCCGGCGCCGTTAATCCCGCCGGCAGGGTGCCGGTAAAAGCGAGTCCCGTCAGTCCCGCGACTCCCGGGTTCGTGAACACGAAGCTCATGCCGACGGTTCCATTCAGCGCCACCGTCGCCGCCGCGAACGACTTCGCGATCGTCGGAGCGCCGGGCGCCGTCACGGTGACGGTCGCCGTGTTCGACGCCGCCCCGACGCCGGATTCCATCGATCTGATGGGCCGGTGGTGTTGTGGGTCGCGGCGGCGGGCGCCGCGGCAAGGAGCGCGAAAGCGACGAACGCCCAGATCGCATGGAAATTCTTCCGCGAATTGTGCGGCACAGTGCGCGGGTTGTCGCTGCGCAACGTCTCGTCGCTGCACCGACCATCCCGCCCCTCACCCTTGCCTCTCGCCGCGAGAGGAGCAGACGCCACCCTCGTCACTCGGAGCGGAGCGCCACCATGGGGTCGACCTTCATCGCGCGGCGGGCCGGGATGTAGCAGGCGAGTCCTGCGACGGCTGTCAGCGAGGCGGCGACCGCGATGAATGTCAGCGGATCGGTGGAATCGACTCCGAACAGCAGGGACTGCATCGTGCGCGAAATGGCGAGCGCGGCGGCGACTCCGATCGCCACTCCGATGAGAGTCGTCGCCAGGCCCTGTCGGAGGATCAGGCTCATCACGTCGGCGGATCGCGCTCCGAGCGCCATCCGAACGCCGATCTCCCGGGTCCGTTGCGCGACTCCGTACGAGACCACCCCATACACTCCCGCGACAGCCAGGAGCAGCGCCGTGAGCGCGAAGACGACTACCAGCGTCAGGTTGAATCGGCGCGAGCCGAGCGACTCGGAATAGATCTGCGTGAACGTGCGGAAACGCGGCGGCACGTCGGGCGCCTCCTCGTGGACGATCGCGCGCGCGGCGCCGATAACGTGGCCGGCTTCGACATCCGTGTGCATCACGACGCTGAAGGAGGTTCGAGGGCGTTGCAGCAGGTTCACGTAGACGACGGGACGGGGCGGCTGCTCGAGCCCGTATTCATGCGTGTCGCCGGCGACTCCCACGACCGTCAACAGGTGCAGGTCGCCGTCCATGTTGCCGAACTGGATGGTCTGGCCCACGGGGTCCTGACCGGGCCAGCGCGATTTCGCGAGCGACTCGTTGATGACGGCCGCGTGCGGAGAATCGAACGTGTCGCGCCGGTCGAAGAACCTCCCGCGACGAAGCGGAATGGCGAGCGCCCGAAAATAATCCGGCGACGCGGCGCAGAACTCGGCGTTTCCGACGCGACCGGCCTGTTGCGCGAGACGCATGTACTCCTGGAAGTCCCTGGGGTTCTCCTGCGGGCTCACGAGAAGGAACATGCCGTCGGGTAGCCCGCCGTCCATGGGAACCGCATTGACCGCCGCCGCCTGGGCCACTCCGGGAACGGCTTGCAGGCGCTCGATGAGCCGGCTCGTGAACTGGGACTCGCGCGCCTGGAACGCCGCCATCGCGTCCGGCTTCAGGTCTCCGGGCTCGGGCCGCCGGAGCTCCATCGTCACGACGTTGTCGACGCGGAATCCCGGATCGACGGAGAGAACCCGCAACAGACTTCGCCCCAGCAATCCGGCGCCGGTCAAGAGCGCGAGCGTCATCGCGAGCTGCGCCGCGACGATGGCCCGGCCCACGCGCTGGCTGCGTCGCGTCCCGGAATTTCCCCGCGCACCTTCGCCGAGCGTCTCGCCGGGCGCTGAAGAGGTTGCGCGCACCGCCGTCACGACGCCGAGCACGACGGCCGCCAGGAAGGAAATCCCGGCCGTGACAGCGAGCACCGGCCAGCGGATCGCGACCTCCGCGATTCGAGGCAGGTCCTGGGGAGCGAGGGTCAGCAGGGCGCGGAGCAGGCCCTCCGCCAGGAAGATCCCCGCGAGGCAACTCAACCCCGAGAGGAGGAGCGTCTCGGTGATGAACTGCCGCACGAGCCGCCCGCGGCCGGCGCCGAGGGCATTCCGGATGGCGAGCTCGCGCCCTCGTTTGGAAGCCTGCGCGAGCAGAAAGTTGGCGACGTTCGCGCAGGCCACGAGCAGCAGGAACCCGACCGCGCCCAGCAGGACGTAGAGCGGGGAACGGACGCGTCCGGTCAGAGAGGCGCGCAGGGGAACCGCCGCGGCGCTGCGCAGCAGGTATTCGTTCCGCTCGGAGGACTGCAGCGCGATGCGCCCGGCGATGACGCCGAGATCGGTCGTCGCCTGCCCGAAGCTCACGCCGTCCCGCAGACGGCCGACGGCGAGGAAGTTGTGCGACGTGCGGCTCGTGTTCTCGGGATTGAGCTCGCTCGGAAGCCAGAGGTCCGTTTTTTCGGGAAAATCGAACCCTTCCGGCAGGACTCCCGCCACCGAGTAGATGCGGTCCTGGATGCGGAGCTTCAACGGCGTCAGATCCCGGGCGGACGACAAGGACTGCTTCCAGTAGCGCGAGCTTGCGAGCAGGACCGGGGCCGCGCCGGGATGGGCGTCGCCGGCCACGAAGCCGCGTCCCATCGCGGGATGGACGCCCAGGACACCGAAAAAATCGCGCGTGACGAACGCGAGGCCGGTGCGTGTCGGTCCCGCCGGGCCCACGACGCTGGCGACCGCGTCCCGGTACTTCGCCATCGCCTGGAAGGTGCGGTTCTGGTCGCGGAAATCTTCGAAGTTCGGGTCGGCGACCCGGGAATGGGTGCCGCGACGGTTCACTTCCCAGATCGCCGCGAGACGATCCGGCTTCGCGTACGGCAGCGGCCGCAGCAGCACGCCGTAGACGACGCTGAAGATCGCGGTCGCCGCGCCGATGCCGAGCGCCAGCGTGAGGATCGTCAGGGCGCTGAACCCGGGGCTCCTGCCCATCTCGCGAGCGGCGTATCTGAGGTCCTGGAAGAACGCTCCGAACATGCAGCCTCCTCGTCCGGGAGTCGAGATCTGCCGTTGGATACGCAAATCGCGGCTTCGGGTTCCGTTCGAAGGCCCCCTCACCCCAAACCCTTTCTCGCCGGGACAGGGGGAGTCTTTACTCCTGTCAAAAGGGTCGGCGTCGCCCCAGCCGCCGCGCGCATGGACCTTCTGAGATCGAAGTCGAGGGCCCGCTCCTACCCTTGCGCTCTCCCGCCGGGAGAAAGTGCATGGGAAATGATATGCAGGGCCCATTCAACAGGAGGAAAACCCATGACGAAGACCGGATCCCGCATGTGGAGGCTCTCCCTCGTTTTTCTCGTCACCGTCAGCGCGACCGGGCTCGCGCAAGCGGCCGCTTCGGGCAAGATGCCCGCGAAGGCCAGAGGCGCCGCGGTCATCTGGCCCGACGGCGATCTCAAATGGGTCGATGCTCCCGACGCCCCGCCGGGCGTGAAGCAGGTCGTCCTGTGGGGCGATCCGACGAAGGGGAAGTTTGGCGCCATCCAGAAATTCCCCGCGGGCTTCTCGGCGCCGCTGCACACTCACTCGGCGCCCCTGCGCATGGTCATCATCTCGGGAACCGTGATCCACGGGCCGGAAGGAAAACCGGAAGTGCGGCTGCCGGCGAATTCTTACCTCTACGATCCGCCGGGCTACAGGCATACGACGAAATGCGACGCGGCCTCCGAATGCGTCTTCTTCCTCGAGGGCGACGGCAAGTTCGACATCAAGGTGGTCGAAAAGAAATAGCGAGATCTTCCCCTCGCGCTCTCGCCATAAGAACCTCCTCTCTCCCGCGCACGGGGGAGAGGGAGGATGAGGGGGCCCCGCTCCCTCCGACTTCCGATGTCAAACGACGAGGGTTGGCTCCCCCTCACCCCCACCCGCTCCTGCCGGGAGACGGTGGCTTACGTCTGTACGTCCGGGCCCTCTCCCGTGGGCGCGGGAACTCGGAGCAGCACGCGCTCATGCAGGAATTCAGCGCTGACCCCCTGCACCTGGCGTGTCGATCGGTGGACCCCTGAAAGGAGTCGGCAATGATAACGAAGTCTCCCAGGTGGACGGCGCTGCTCCGCCGCCAGATGCTGTCGTTCTGTCTCCTCTTTGTCGTGGATCGGGCGATCGCGGAGCCGGCTGTCGTCTGCGAGATTGATTCGAGCAACCGGCGCGTCGTGCGTATATCGGCGACGCTGCCACCAGGCGAGCCGCGCTACAGATGCGTGTTTGTTTGGTCGGTCGGTTTCGACAATGGGTCGAAACGCGAGAACGAGCGGTGCGAAGCCGAAGTCCATGACGGCATGACAAACGGGACGGTCTGCCAGCGCGCTTATCCGAAGACGATTAAATCCGTAGTGCTGACTCGACACAGTTGCGAACGCAGTTAATACGCCCCGGCCCGGGAGTCGCGCCATGTGACGGGAGATCAAGTCCTTTCGAGCCGGCTGCGCTTTGATCAGGTTTCAGTCGGAACCGGGGTCAGTCGTTTCTCGGATCACACCCGTCTCCTTGCGCGCATCGCGATCCTCGACCAGCAGCGGTCGACCGGCCGGGCAACGTCGGGCATTCTTGTGAAGCTCCGTCCGGGCTTCTCCGGTGAGTTGGAGGCTTAGACACCTCCAGCCTCACCGATCTGGACCCAGATGAACAACTACCGCGTAAACAACCCTCTGAGAAACCCCAGCTCCCGTCACCCCAGCCCTCCCCCTGTTCCCGCCTGGAGAGGGAGAGTTCCTACGGTTTGGCCGCCGGCTTCTTTGCCGCAGCGGGAGCCGGCTTCGGCGTCCAGAACTCCGGGTCGCCGGCGATCCAAGCCTTCGACGGATAACTCATCTTCGAGTCCAGCGCGTAGATGTTGGATTCGATCGAGAGGTAGCCGTCACTCGCGAGCTTCGACATCTTCTTCTGGGTTTCCTCCCCCAGCGCGTCCTGGATCGACTTGGAATTCGCCATCGCGCCGTCGATCTCGTCGAAGGACTTCATCGGAAGAAAGACAAGATAGGTCGGTGTCGGAAGGCCTGAGACGATCTGGTACACGGCCCAGGGAAGCTTCACGCTCGCTTTTTCGTAGCCGGCTTTCAGGGTTTTCGCCGCGTCGACGAAATCGGAGTCGTGGCCGGGCCGGACGCGGTAGGTGACGACCCGGAAGTACCGCATGGTGGGAAGCTTCACGCCCGCCGCCCATGCGCTCAGATCTTCCCGGTAGGCGGCGACGATGGACCTCGACCCCGAAAGAAACTCGCCGTCTCCCTGACTGAGCCGGTCGTCCTCCCCCTTGATCGGATTCTTGTCGAAACTCTCGCGGTCTTTTCCCCACGCTCCGAACGTGTCGTAGCCCGACATGAACCACGCTTCGCTCGGACCCGAGACGGACGTCATCGCGATGTAGCTCGTCGGCCACTTTGCCTTCGCGTAGGCTCTGGGCCATCCTTCTTCCCATTTCTGGTGAGCCGGACCCTTGCCGGGCTTCACATCCTCGCGGAGGATCTGGAGAACCTTCGGCGGAGCGGATGGATCGGCAGCAGGCGTCTGAGCGAGCAGCCCGGAAGCCGTGACGAGGACCAGAGCGACCCCGAGGCGGGGATACAGAAAGTTCTTCATCCTGGCCCACCTCCCGGAGGGCGAGAGAAACGGGATTTTCCCCGGATCATAGTCCCCCGCGGTCGAGAACCACCGACGGAACGCGTGCGTCGAGGATGTCCGCGTTTCGGGTCTGGCTGAACCAGGATCCGCATGCCACGTTCTATCGGTCTACCGCCGGATCCAGAGCTCCTCGTAGTTGATCGTCGGGCTTGCCTGGCCGACACGGTCGAAGCCCTCGACCTCTGGCCGCACGAAGGCGTAGACCTGGTCGTGGAAGAGAGGCAGCAGCAGGCTTTCGCGCGCCACGATCTCCTCGACCTTGCGGTAGAGCGAGTGCCGCGCGCGCGGATCGGTCTCCGCCCGGGCCTGTTCGATGAGGCGGTCGATCTCCGGGTTCGCGATGAACCGGCCCAGGATTCCCGCCGTCGAGTGGAGAACTCCGTAAACGAAGGTGTCCGCGTCGGGATAGTCCGCACTCCAGCGGCCGATCGCGAGGTCCGCGTCCGCCCGGCGGTTGACGTCCAGGTACTCGGCCATCGTTTTGGTGACGGGCTTCAAGACGAACCCCATCTCGCGGAACCTCTCCGAAGCTTCGAGGGCGAGAGCGGAAAGCTCGCCGGAAAAAATCGGATGCAGCGCCACAGTGAGCTCGACCGTCTCGCGCGAGACCGTCGCCTGGATCGAGGTGTCCGAAGACGTGCCCGCCGTAGATGCTCCGGCGTCTTTTCGATGTGCGGTATGGCCGAGCAGGCCGGGCGGGATCAAGCCGTGCGCGGGGATCGCGAGCCGCCCGAGCGTGCGCCGCACGAGACCGGGAACGTCCACGGCATTGACCAGGGTGCGCCGCAATTCGGGATCGCGAAGCGACCCACGGTGGGCATTGAAGACGACGAAATACGTCTGAAGCTTGGGACCCTCGCGGTAGCCGGATGCAAATCTCGGATCGTGCCGAAGACGCTCGACATCCGCCGGCAGCAGGTCGGCCGCGACGGACAGCCGCCCCGCTTCGAAGTCTTCGCGGACCTCTTCGGGCGAAGCGCCGAACCGGAAGACGATGCCCTCGCTTCGAGGATAACCGTCGCGCCAGTAGTGCGCGTTGCGCTCGAGCTCGAGCCGGCGGCCCGGCTCGAAGGTGACGACCCGAAACGGCCCCGTTCCCACGGCCCCGTCGCGCCAGCTCGAGCCGACCGTCGCGGTCCCCTCGGGAACGATTCCTGTGGCGATGTAAGAGACCAGGGCCGGAAAGAACGAGACCGGCTGTTCGAGGTCCATGTAGAAATCCATCGGCGAGACGATGTGGAAGCCTTCCAGATCGGTCGCCGTGCCTTCGAGCACCTTGCGCGCCCCGCGGATCACCGAGAGATGCCACCGTGCGTCGCTCTGCCGATTGGCGAGGAGCCGCTCGAACGTGTAGCGGACGTCGCGTGCCGTCAGGCGGCGCCCGTCGTGAAATCGCACGCCCGGCCGGAGCTTGAAGCGAAAGCGCGTGCCGTCGTTTTCGATCGAAAAGCTGGACGCCAGCCAGGGGACGATGCGCGTTCCATCGATCGCGTAGGTCAGCGTCTCGAACAGCTGCGCGAAAACCTCCGCCTGCTCCACGGTGCCAGAAAGGGCGGGATCGAGGTTCCGCACGATCCCGGCGATCGGCACCTGCAGGATTCCGCCTCCGGCATGCCGGGCCGGGGAGGGCTGCTCCGCCGGCGCCTCGGTCTTGCCGACCTCCGTGTAGTTGACGTAGGGAGCGGTGCTGTGGAGCTGGAGGCTGCGCACCGCCGGGGCTCCAATGCGGTAATCCACGTCGTGAAAGAGAGGTACGAGCGCCGCCGAGTCGACCAGCAGGTGCTCGAACTTCCGGTACAGGCTTTCCCTCGCGGCCGGGCGGGCTTCCGCGCGCGCTTCCTCGAGGATCGCGTCGGCTTCCGGCGACGAAAAATAGCTCCGCAAGCGCCCGTTGCGAGAGTTCAAGAGCGTGAACGTGAAGTTGTCGGGATCGTCGTAGTCGGCGATCCAGCGGCCGAGCCAGAGATCAAAGCTTTGCGCTTCGTGCCACGCCTCGATGAACTCGCCCATCGTCTTCGTCCCGATTTCCACTTCGACGCCGAGCTCGGCCCAGATCTGAAAGAGCGCGCGCGTGAGACCGGAATACTGGTTCTGGAGGATCGGATGCACGGCAGCCTTCAACTTGCACGGCAGGGACAACCCGGAGGACCGGATCATCTCGACCGCCTCTTCTCTCGGGATGTGGGGCTGCCGGCGTCCCGGGTCGTGGCCGAGGATTCCCGGAGGGAGGAGGCCCGTGGCGGGAAGGGCGAACCGGCCGAGCGCTCCCCAGACGATGTCCTGCGCCCGGGAGGCGCTCGCGAGAGCGGTGCGCAGGGCCGCGTTCGAGCCGGCCGGCGTCGAGGAGTTGAAGAGAGCGAAGTACGTGTTCTTCTTCGGCGTCTCGACGAGACCCGCTCGGAATCTCGGCTCGCGAAGGACGGTCTCGAGATCCTTCGGAAGCAGATCGCGCGCGAGGTCGAGCCCGCCCGAGCGGAGCCCCTCGGCGATCGCGGCGGCCGACAGGTTCGCCTTGAACTCGATCCGGTCGATGCGCGGCGGCTCCTTCCAGTAGCGCGGGTTGCGCTCGAGCACGATGTGATCCGGAGTGTGGAGAACCGTCTGGAACGGTCCCGTGCCGAGGGGCTTCGCCGAGCTTCCGGTTCCCCCCGCATCGCCTCCCGCCGGCACGGACGCGATGGACGTC
Source organism: Acidobacteriota bacterium (assembly GCA_039931865.1). Classification (GTDB taxonomy): domain Bacteria; phylum Acidobacteriota; class Thermoanaerobaculia; order UBA5066; family Gp7-AA6; genus JALYUA01. The sequence goes on from JBDTRB010000046.1 coordinate 12,009, forward strand.
CGCCCGTCGGTCAGCAGCGAGGGAAAGATCGGCAGCGAGTCGTTCAAGCCGATCTCGATCTGAAGCTCGGACGGAGTCGCGATCCCCTCGACGCCGCCGTCCGGCGCCGTCCCGTCCAGGTACTCCGCGACGCCCCGAATCGCGGCAAATGCCGCGGGGCTCGCGTCGCGGGAAAGCCGGATGGATCTTTCGAGCGACGACTTGACGGCCGACGCCGTCAGCGGACTTCCGTCGGAAAACACGATACCCGGGCGCAGGTGGAGGCGGACCGTTCGGGCTCCGTCCTCGAGGGACCATCGGTCGCAGAGGAGAGGCGCGAGGTTTCCCTTGGTGTCCGTCGTGACGAGCGTGTCGAACACGTTCGAGAGAACTTCGTGCTCTTCCGTGGTCGCGTAGATGCCCGGCTCGAGTGTCGCGACGGGGTTCGACAGCGCCACGACGAGCGTCCCGCCCCGGGCGACTTCCTCCTCCGCGGACTTCTCCCGAGGCGCGAGCGTCTCGAGCTCCGCCTGGTAGGCCGCCGCCTGCTGGTACTCGCCGCGCATGTTCGCGACCGCGGCCGCGAGAGCGAGCAGCTTGCTCCGACGCTCGCTGTCTCCGGACCGGGCCGCCTCGAGTCCGCGTTCGATCCAGCGGCGGGCGTCGTCGGTGCGCCGGGCGTGCCAGGCGGTCTCCGCGGCGAACAGCATCGCGCCGACCGCCGGCGCGGACTCCTTCCGGTCGGCGAACGTCTTCGCGGCGGCCTCCGCCTCCCGCAGCGCGGCGTCCACGTTGCCCGCCATGCGCTGACCCTGAGCGAGGAGAAGGCGCGTATGACCCTCGAGAGACGGGTCGCCCGTCCATTCCTCGTCTTCGAGATACTCGAGCGCGATCTTCGCCACACGGATCGTCTCCTCGGGGCTGAACGTGTCGAGCGACTTCTGCGCGAGCTTCAGGCCGTACTCGACCGTCTTGTCCGGAACGTCGGCCTGCGAAAAGTGGTGGACGAGCTCGGGATAGATCCTCTCGAGCCGCCCCGCGGCCCGTTTCTCGATCAGCTCGGCGTATTTGCGGTGCAGGGATCGCCGCTTCCGGCGCGACAGCGCGGCGTAGAGCACGTCGCGGACGATTCCGCTCGCGAACGTCAGGCGATCGCCGCGGGATTCGCGTTCCTCTTCCAGGATGCCGTCCCGGAGCAGCTTGTCGAGGTCGTCGTCTATGTTGCGCGATTCGTCAGCGAGAGCCTCGAGGTCCCGTGCGTCAAACGTCTTTCCCAGAACGGAAGCAATCGAGAGCGTGTCGCGGAGCTCTTCGGGAAGCCGCTCGACCCGTTTCTCGACCGCCTGCTGGATGGTGGCCGGCAATGCATCGGCGGAGATCTCCGCCTCCTTCGAAACGCTCCACGAGCCGGTATCGTCGCGCGAGATGCCGCCCGAGTCCACGAGGGACCGAATCAGCTCCTTGGTGAAGAACGGGTTTCCCTCGGTGGCGTCGTGGAGCCGCTTCGCGAGGTCGTCCGCCACGTTCGGCGCGCCGACGAGCGAGGCGACGAGCGCACGGTGCTCCGATGGGGAGAGAGGCGCGAGCGTCGTGGACACGAACCGGGGGTCGTCCGCGAAGGAGTCGAGCATGCGCGTCAGGGGATGACGCTTGTCGGTTTCCGTCTGGCGGTAACTTCCGACGATGAGCGTCGGCGTCGGGCCCAGCCGGCGGACGACATACTGGAGCGCCTCGATCGAGGCTTCGGCGCCGTGCAGGTTCTCGAGGACGAGGACGAGCGGCTTGCCGCCCCCGATCCGGGTCAGCGCGCGGGCGAGGAGCTCGAAGATCTGGATCCGGTCCTCGGGCTTCTTCTCCCTTTCGTCAGCCGCGACCGCCGTGCGCGTGGCGCCGCTTCCGGCGGATCGCAGCTCGGAAATTTCCGAGAGCTGGGGAAAAAGCGCGGTGAGGGGCGCGGCGAGGTCGGACAGGTCCGGACGATCTGAACCCGCCGACGAGCCGGCGGCGTCGCGCGAGCGGAAATAGTCCTGGATGAGCTCGCAGAAGCCCTGGTAGGAGAAGGTGCCCGCCTGCTCGACGAAGCGGCCGTAAAGGACGCGGATCTTCCGCGCGGAAGCGAGGGTTTTCAACTCCTCGAGCAGGCGCGTCTTCCCGATGCCGGGCTCCCCCGCCACGACGGCGAACTGGCCTTCGCCCGAGATCGCCGCGTTCAGTCTGCGCTGGAGCTCGGCAAACTCCTTCTCGCGGCCGATGAACGCGGCCATGGCGGGCCTCTGGATCATCCGGCTCGGACTCGCGACGATGGACATCCCGAACTCTTCCGTCGCGAGGCTCGCCTTGTGCCGCCGGAGCGCCTCGGAGATCTGGCCCGCCTTCTGCGGCCGCTTCCCGGGGTCCTTTTGCAGGCACCGCATGATGATGTCCTGGAGCTCCTCGCGGATCTCGGCCCCCAGCGCGCGCGGCGGCTGCGGGTTCTCGTGGACGATCCGGTAGAGGATCGATTGCAGCTCGCCGGTAAAGGGAGGATCTCCGACGAGGCATTCGTAAAGGACCGTCCCGAGCGCGTAGATGTCCGACCGCGCGTCGAAAGCGCGCGAAGAGACCTGCTCCGGCGAGAGGTAGGCCATTGTCCCGATCAGCGTGCCGGTCTTGGTCAGGCGCGACTCGGAATCCGCGCGGGCGAGCCCGAAGTCCATGACGCGCACGCGGACCGAAGAGCCTTCCTCCCGCGTGACCATGATGTTCGCGGGCTTGATGTCCCGGTGCACGACGCCCCGGGCGTGGCTGTAGTCGAGGGCGTCGGCGACCTGGATGCCGATGTCGACGACGTCGCCCAGGCGCAGCGACTGATCCCGGATCATGCGCGCCAGGGTCGTGCCGGCGACGAGCGGCATGACGAAGAAGAGAGAGCCGCCGTCGTTTCCAAAGTCGTAGATCGGGACGATGGCCGGATGGTCCATCTGGGCGACGATCTGGGCTTCCCGCTGGAACCGGCCCTCGATCTCGGGCGCCAGGTCCTGGGAGGAGATCAGCTTGACGGCGACCTCGCGGTTTAAGAGGGGGTCCCGGGCGCGATAGACGACTCCCATCCCGCCCCGGCCGAGCTCGCCGGCGATCTCGTAGCGGTTCGAGAGCTTCGTTTGGGTCAAATTGTCACCGGAGAGCCGCGACTATATGACGGGCCCCCCCGGCGCCATGTGAACAGGAGAAGAGGCCCCCTCGTGGACACGATTGCCCGGGCAGGAGAACGCCAATTCCAGGCACGCGGCCCAGCACAGTTCCTGCAGGGGAAATTGGGGTCAGACCCGAAATCCTGAATCCGGGAATCCCTGCCCGAAGAGGCTTTCAGGAACAGAAGAATCAGCACTCCATTTCGGCGCTCCGGCGCCGTCTGAGCCGTCCGTTCAGGAACGCAGCGTTGATCCCGCTCCTGAGATCAGGATTTCGGGTCTGACCCCACGATTATCCTGCCGCGATTATCCTGGCATCTCCCTCGGTCCCGGTAGAATCTCCGCCGCCTCATGACAATCCAGGCCGGAACCCGTTTGGGACCCTACGAGGTCCTCTCCGCCATCGGCGCGGGAGGCATGGGAGAGGTCTGGCGCGCCCGTGACCCGCGGCTCGGGCGCGACGTCGCCATCAAAGTCCTGCCCGAGTCGTTTTCGGCCGACGCGGAGCGGCTGCGACGATTCGAGCAGGAGGCGCGCGCCGCCGGGATCCTGAACCACCCCAACATCACCGCGGTCCTCGACATCGGCGAGCACGAAGGCGCCCCGTACGTCGTGCAGGAGCTTCTCGAAGGGGAGACGCTGCGAGCCCGGCTCTCCGGTGGGGCGCTGCCCGTGCGCAAGGCGATCGAACAGGCGGTCCAGATCGCGCGCGGCCTCGCGGCAGCTCACGAAAAAGGGATCGTTCACCGGGATTTGAAGCCCGAGAACATCTTCGTGACGCGCGACGGCCGCTTGAAGATCCTCGACTTCGGCCTCGCGAAGCTGACGCAGCCGGAGACTCCCGGCGGCCAACAGACGAACCTGCCGACCGCGAGCGCGGGCACGGAGCCTGGCGTCGTGCTCGGCACGCTCGGCTACATGTCGCCCGAGCAGGTCAAGGGCAAGCCGGCGGACCAGCGGTCCGACATCTTTTCTTTCGGGGCCATCCTCCACGAGATGCTGTCGGGGACGCGCGCCTTCCACCGCGACTCGGCGGCGGAGACGATGTCGGCGATTTTGCGGGAAGAGCCGCCCGATCTCTCCGCGACGAACAAGAGCATCCAGCCGGGGGTCGAGCGCATCGTGCGGCACTGCCTCGAGAAGAATCCCGAGGAGCGCTTTCAGTCCGCGCGCGATATGGCGTTCGACCTCGAGGCGCTCTCCGGCTCGGATCACTCCGGAGCCGCGGCCGCGGGAACCGTCGCCGGCGCGACGGGAAAAAGGCGGTTTTTCTCCGCCGGTCTCGCAGTCGCGATTCTGGCGTCGCTCGTCTCTCTCGCCGCGGGATATTTTGCGGGCAAGGGCCGCGGAGCGGCGCCGCCCGCGAAATACCGGCAGCTCACGTTCCGGCGGGGAACCGTCTGGTCGGCGCGCTTCGGCTCCGACGGCAAGACAATCCTCTACAGCGCCTCCTGGGACGGCAACCCGACCGAGATCTTCGTCGCCGCGCCGGAGAGCCCGGAGTCGCGGCCGCTCGGTTATCCCGGCGCCGACGTGCTCGGCGTGTCGGCCTCGGGCGACCTCGCGATGTCGCTGCGCAGCTACATCTCCACGGAGTTCACGAGGACGGGGACGCTTGCGCGCACGAACGCGACCGGAGGGGGCGCCCCGCGCGAAGTTCTCGAGGGCGTCGAGTTCGCCGATTGGCAGCCCGGCGGGAGCGATCTGGCGGTCGTGCGCACCGTCGCCGGAAAAGCGCGGCTCGAGTATCCGATCGGCAAGACCCTCTACGAAACCGGCGGCTGGATCGGCAGCCCGCGCGTGGCACCAGCCGGAGATCGGATCGCCTTCATCGATCATCCACAGGCCGGGGACGACGGAGGGTTCGCCGCGGTCGTCGATCGAGCGGGAAAGAAGACGACTCTCACTAAGGCCTTCGGGAGCGCGCAGGGTCTCGCCTGGTCGCCGGACGGGAGTGAGATCTGGTTTACCGCGGCGGAGATCGCGACCCGATCGGTCTACGCCGTCTCCCTGTCCGGGAAGCTGCGTGCGGTCGCGGCCGTGACCGGATCGCTGACGCTGCAGGACATTTCTCGAGACGGACGTGTTCTGCTGATCGACGAGTTCCGCAGGCTCGGGCTGTCGGCCCTTCCGCCGGGAGAGACGAAGGAGCGCGACCTTTCCTGGCTCGATTGGTCGCGGCCGAGCGGCCTCTCGCGGGACGGCCAGACCGTCATGTTCTACGAAGCGGGCCAGGGCGGCGGAGCCGGTTATTCGACCTACGTGCGCAAGATGGACGGCTCCCCCGCCGTGCGGCTGGGCGAAGGACAGGGCGCCGGTCTCTCGCCGGACGGCGCGTGGGCGACCTCCGTCGTGCGGAAGCTGACCGATCCGCGTCTGGTGCTCTACCCGACGGGCGCCGGGCAGGCGAGAACGCTCTCGGCCCCGGGCTTGCGGCTTACAGGAGGAGGTCGATTCCTTCCGGACAGCAGGCACCTCATCGTCGCGGCGACAGAGGAGGGTCGTGGCAGCCACCTTTATCTGTTCGACATGGCAGCAGGCGAGGGCGCGAAAGCGCGGCCGATCACGGCGGAGAACACTCGCGCCCCCGGACCGGTCTCGAATGACGGGTCACGTTTCGTGGCCGCCGGCCCCGACGGAAGGGGTCACATCTACTCGATCGCGACGGGTCAGGGGGCGCCGATTCCCGGAGTGGAAGCGGGAGAGGCTTCGGTGGGCTGGACGGCGGACGATCGGTCTCTGTACGTCCAGAAACGCGGAGGGCCGTCCGCTCGGATCGACCTTCTCGATCTCGCGACGGGGCGCCGCCAGCCCTGGAAAGAGATCCTTCCCGCGGACGCGGCGGGCGTCGTTCGAGTCTCTTCGGTCTTCCTTGCGCCCGATGGATCGTTCTACGTGTACGCCTACTCGCGGGTGCTGTCGAACGTCTTTCTCGTCGAGGGATTGAAGTAGCTCAACCTGAAGCAACGGGCCTGCTTGAACTCCGTGCTTTTTTATTCGATGAGGAGAATTTCGATGGCTCAAAGTTTTCGCAAGCGCTCGACGGCAGCTGTGTGCGGGTTCGTTTTTGTCTGCCTGACGGCCTCCGCCGCCGAATTCAAGGTTTATCCGGGAGCGAAAACGGACGCCTGGGCGGCCGATGCCATGCGCAAAGGCAAGGCGGCCCTTCCGCCCGGTACCGAGAGCGAGGTGTTCGTCACCCCGGATGCGTACGAGAAGGTGTCTTCGTTCTACAAACAGAACGCACGCGAGGTTTCGGTGTCCCCGGGAACGACCCTTCCCGACGGAACCCGGGTCAAGTGGAGCTTTTACGTGCTCGACAACGCCAGGGGGCTGGCTGACTCGAGACTCTGGCTGAAAGTCCAGCGGCCGTCGGTCGCGGACGCCGAAATGAAGGTGAGGGACATCACGTCCATCCAGGTTGTGCGAAAGAAATAGTACGGGACTCGGGGTCTGCGAGAACCGAGGCCAGTCCAGAAATCCTGATTTCAGCTCCGTGCGGCGTGACCGACTAAGAAAACCAACGGACTGACACGACGCAACTACTCACATGGCTACGCCGCCGGGCGCGCCGATGGGGTGGCTCGTCTCGGCTGCTAGCCTTGCAGGACGATCGGGAGGATCTCGATGAGGCCGGCGACGCGGTAATCGGGCGGGGTTGCGGGAGGGGCACTTCCCCGGTCGATCCACGCGACTGTCCGGCGAGCGCGCCGCGCGCCGTCGGCGTCCCAGCCGTTCGAGCTGACGAAGAGCGTGCGGGCCGGATCCGCCTCGGCGTCGAGAAGGGCGTAGACGCGAGGGTCCGTCTTGTAAGCGCGGACCGCGTCGGCCGAGAGGATCCGTTCGACGTCCAGGCCGGCTGCCTCGAGCGCCTGGGCGATCATCGGCTGCGTTCCGTTCGAGAGCACGGCTCGGCGGACGCCGGCGGACTTCAGCGCCTCGAGGGTCGCTCGCGCGTCCGCGAATGCGGGAACCGTCAGCCAGAGTTGAGCCATTCTCTCGCGGGATTCCACCGGTAATTCGGGAGCGACCTCTTCCAGGGCTCCGAGCGTGACCCGGTCCCACGGCTCGTAGCGGCCCTCGCGATTCAGGCGCCAGCTCCGTTCGAGCTGCGCGTGGCGCCATCGGGCGAGCAACGCCTCCGACCGTTCACCGGTGATCGGGCGCATCCCATCCGCTAGCCCCGCGATGTCGAGGAGCGTTCCGTAAAGGTCGAAGGCGACGAGGTCGTAATCGCCCATTCGAGGAATGGCAATCAGAGGTCGATCAGGATGATGTACGGAGACCGGTTCCAATCGTCCTGAGTGAAGACCCGGCTCCCGCCCTTCAACCACGGATCGTAGACGCGGGCCGAATGGAGCTCCGGGAGCGCGCCCCGCGCCACGGGCCGACGCACGGTCAGATGGGTCAGCATCGTCGCGTGGCCCGTTCCGTCCGGGTTCAGAGTGCCGACAATCGCGGGTTTGCCGGCGGAGACATGCTCGAAGGTCGCCGCCAGCGCGCCCATGTTCGTGAAGATGGTGAAGGTCCGGTCGAGGAGTCGCGCCTTCGGCCGGAATCGGCCGCCCATGTTGTTGACGTATTCGCGATTGACCGTCGTGACGATCTCGGCGGGCGAAGCGGGCGCGTTTCGGATGTCTCCCCACGTCGCCTTGACGATGTTGAATTGAGTGACGCGATTGCCCAGGCACGAGAACGACATTTCCAGGCACGCGGCCCAGCACCAGTTGGATTCTTCCTGCGCGTTTGGCGCGACCGACGCGAGGAAGGTGCAGGCGGAGGCTTCGCAGATCTCCATCCCGGAGCCATCGGGCCGGCAGGTCGGGTTGCCGGGCGCGGCGGTTCTGTCGCTCTTCATGCCCGGCAACAGCCTCGCGCCGCTCAGGAGCACCAGACCAGAAAGGAACTCGCGCCGTTTCATGCCGGACCCCCCAGTCGCCATCGCGTTCGATTGCCTTCGAATGATTCGACCATGACACCGTCCGGCTGATCTCTCAAGGCATGGACCGCCGTGGCGCGTGGCGCGGCCGGAGCCCCGCAATGGCCCGGCTGAGTCGCGAGAGCGGTGTCGAGCGCCTCCTCGAGCACCGCGGTCCAGAGTGCGTAGCCCCGCGCATTGGGATGGAAGCGGTCTGACGCGAACAGCGTCCGGTCGCGGCGGAAGGCGGGTCCGGTCCGCTCCGCGATCGGCGCGAAGGTGAGCTCGTGCGCGGCGACCGCGCGTCGCGCGATGCGATTGATTCCGCGGGCCTTCAGAGCCGCGATCCCCCGGAGGAAAAACGGGATTCGCGGAGGGCTCCCCATGTCGGGGGCGCCCGTGACCACGATACGAGCCTCGCAGTTTGCAGTGGAGATCAATCGGAGGATCTCTTCGAGTTCGCGGCCGACGGATCTGGACGAAGTCAGATGCGTGACGTCGTTCGCTCCGACGTCGAGAAGCACGAGGTCGGGCTTGATTGCGCGCGCTCGCGGGAGCTGCTCGGCGAGAACGTCCCTGAACCTGGCGCCCGAGACCGCCAGATTCACGACTTCGACGCGGCGACTCCGAGCGAGATGGCGCGCGGTCCCGAGGGCGATGCCCTGCTCGTAGTCCGCTCCCACCCCCGCCGCCGTGCTGTCACCGAGGACGAGGTAGACGAGCGGAGGCCCCGATCCGAGAGTCGTGGAAGCGTCGTGCCTTGGCGCGGTCAGGGGCGCCGGGCGGGAGGTGTGGCAGCCGAGAAGAGCAACGGCCAGAATCGGAAGGGCGCGGGCCGCCGCTGGAGTGCGAGAGGAGGATGCTGTCGGCATCGGGCTACATTAGATGACGCTGACCTCGACGAGAGCGCTCGCGGGTCTGGGGTCAGTCACGAAATCCTGATTCCTGAGCGGGTCCGGGTCACGGAATCAGGAAATCGGCTCGAAATCGGGTCTGACCCCTAGACTGCTGCCATGCGATCGACCGTCGCCAGCCCTGCCGCCTACCGGATCGAGTACGTCGACATCCTTCGCGGCTTCGCGCTGGTCGGCGTCTTCGGAGCGAATCTCTTCATCTTCTCCGGACTCGGTTATATGCCCGAGGCGCGCCGTGCGCTGCTGCCGACGGCGCGGCTGGATCGCGTCGTTCAGCTGCTCGAGCTGATCTTCATCGAGAACAAGTTTCTGGGGTTGTTCGCGATCCTCTTCGGCGTGAGCTTCTGGCTCTTCCTCGAGGGTGCGAGGGCTCGCGGCGAGAGTGGCGACGGCAGACTCTCACTCTTCTACCGGCGTCTCGGATGGCTGTTTCTGATCGGCGCCCTGCACGGATGGCTTCTGTGGTGTTTCGACGTGCTGCGGTTCTATGCGCTCTGGGGATTGATGCTCCCCCTCTTCCTCCGGGTCTCGCAGAAGGCCCTCTTGAGGGCGGCTCTGTTCTTTGGCGTCCTCGCGCCCGCCATCGTGATCGGATTGAGGTCGCTTCTTTTCGCCGTTCCAGCCGCGGACGTGTCTCTCGACCTCCTCGCGCTCCGCGCCTTCTCCTCGCGCACGTATCTCGACGTCCTTCGCGCCAACTGGCGCTACGACTGGAAGCTCACTCTCTCGATCAGCCAGATCGCGTATCAGGTGGCCATCCTGGGCCGCCTCCTTCTCGGGCTCTGGGCCGCTCGCGCGGGTGTCGTGAGCAGGCTCTCGGAACATCGATCGCTCTTCCGGACGGTCCTCCTGTGGGGATCCCTCGTCGGAATCGTGTGCAACGTGCTCGACGCCAGGCACGTGCTCGACCCTTCTCCCGCCGCCGGATTCCTGTCGGCCTTCGCGGGCCGGTTCGCCGCCGAGGTCGGATATCTGGCGCTGTCGATCGCCTATGCGTCCGCAGTCGCCCTCCTCGTTCAGAAATCTCGCGGACCCGAGCGGCTTCGGGCGCTCGGGTCCGTCGGGCGAATGGCTCTGAGTCTCTACATCTTCCAGACGATGATCGGGCTCTTTCTCTTCTACGGGTTCACCAGGGGGCCCCGGCTCATGGGACGGATCGGTCCGACGTGGCTCCTCCCGATCTGGATCGGAGGCTATGGGTTGCAGCTCTGGCTGGCTTCCGCGTGGCTGCGGCGGTATCGCTTCGGGCCCGCCGAATGGTTGTGGCGCTCGCTGACATACGCGAGGATCCAACCGCTTCGGATCCGGCGATAAACATTTTCCCCGCAGCCCGCGATCTCGAAGCGCGCAGCCGTTCTCAGCTGCCGCAATGGCGCGCGACCGCCTGCGTGATCTCGAGGCTCGACGGCGGATTTTCCGCGAGACCCAGCGAGTGCAGCTCCTCGTGCAGCACGACGCCCGCGAGAGTCCCGAAGCTCCGCCTCCGCAGGGTCGCGAGTCTCTGGCCGCAGTAAAAAACGATGCGGCTTCCGGGATCCGTCATCGCCAGAACGTTCGCATCTCGACACGGCCTCCCTTCCTGTCCGTCGTAGAAGAGCATCCACTCGAGGTAGCTCTGCCCGCTGTGCCCGATCGCGTCGAGCCGTTCCTGGAGCGCATGGCCGGACCCGTCCTGGAATTCCGAGAGGATCAGGCGGCAGCGGGGGTCCTCGAGCCTCCGCCGGGCATCCAGGATCGCGATCCGGATCGCGGCGGGAAGGCCCGACGTGCGCGCGAGCTCGAGCTCGACCGGCCCGCCCTCCCCGATGTTCGAAGCCTCTCCCCTGGCGACGTCCGGTCCGAGAAGGATCGCCAGCACCGCCGCGATTCTGACCGCTGAGAGCCGGTGCGAGTGTCCTCTCATGGCGCCCCCTTCCGAGTCGTCCCCTTCGGGCGATAATCGTCGGATGTTGGGCGGCCGCATGTCGTGGCCGATCCATGAGAGATCGGTGGGTTTCCTGTGGGAATCGCGGTGCGTGCGCTGTTCGGAGATTGCGTGATGGACGCCGAAACGCGGGAGCTGACGCGAGGAGGCCGGCCCGCTCACATCACTCCGATGGCCTTTCGACTGCTCCAGGTCCTGATCGAAAAGAGACCGAAAGCGATGTCGAAGGAGCAGCTGCACGATTTTCTGTGGCCGAGGACCTTCGTCTCGGACGCGACCCTGACGGGACTCGTGAAGGAAGTTCGCGCGGCGATCGGCGACGACGCGAAGGCGCCGCGATTTATCCGGACCGTCGCGGCTTTCGGCTACGCCTTTTCCGGAGAGTCGCCGAGGAGTCGAGCGCCTCCGCGGGCGGCTCGCGGTTCCGCCTCATCGGGATGGGACGAGAAGCGGCCCTCATCGACGGGGAGAACATCGTCGGCCGGGGACCCGAGTCGGTGCTCTGGCTCGAGGACGACACGGTTTCGCGGGCGCATGCCCGGATCCGGATCGCCCTGGAGTCCGCGACGCTCGAGGATCTTTCGAGCAAAAACGGAACCTTCCTGCGGGGCCGCCGCATCGAGGCCTGCGAACCGCTGCAGGACGGGGACGAGATCCGCGTCGGAGACGTGCCGCTTCGATTCCGCGGTCAGCCCCCGTCAGGAAAGCTGGAGTGGAAGAGAACTTCCCCGGTCCGCCTGGACACACCGACGACCACAGCAGTCCCGTCGAGCATGGATTCCATACCGCCGCGGACGACCCAGACCTCCTCCAGAGGAACGGGTGGCGGGCTGTAGCTCAGCTTGTCGCGGTACTCCTCTCCAGGGCGGACGCTGAGCCACCAACCGATATCCGGGAAATGGGGTCGGGCGGTTTCGAGCGCCTCGTCGGCCGTCACACGAGTTTGAGGGCCGGCTTTGCGATGACGCGCGAGGGGGTGATCGGAGATGTGACGTACGCCAGAGTCGGGCGGGTCCCCTCCGGTTTCCTTCATGGGTGGATTGTGCCGCAGCGCGTTGTCAGATGGCGTGTGGCGCTCGGAGGCGCGGCGTCTCAGAAGCGGCGGATCGGCACTTCCTCGACCGTCGCGTCGGCCAGCACGCCGTACTGCGCGGCGCCGAAGTAGAAGTCCTGCTCCTGCGGAACGATCAGACGGTACCCGCTCCGCACGCGCGCCGCGAGGGGTGAGTCCCACGGCTGGTGATGGGCAAAATCGAGCAGCAGCGCGTTGACCCACGGCCGGACTCCCCAGAACGAGTAGCCCACCTGGAAGAAGTCTCCGTCGTCGGGCATATCCCAGAACGTCGGCTCCGGCGCCTGCACCCATTTGCCGATGTCCACGGGAATTCCGTCCGGTCCCACCGCCCAATTCAGATAGTGAAACCAGTTCTCCGCGCGGAATCCGCTCGAGAGCGTCGGCCCGAGCGATCGGCCGACGGACTTCTGCCACCGGATCTTTCCGAACACGCGATCCTGCAGGAACGGGCTGCGGATCCCGACGGCCTCCAAAGCCCACCCGTTCAACCTGTCCACCGTGAGCGGACTCTTCAGGAGGTCGCCGAGGCTCGCGAGCGCGAGGCCGCGCGCGGCGGAGTCGATCGGCTGGTCGTAGCTTCCGATGGGTTCGGTCATGTCACTCCAAAGTTCTCAATGCCCTTTTACACCTCCGGCATCAAGCTCTCCTCACAGTTCCCGAAATAACACCGGAATTCCTGCTCGCTCGGGCCCGATTCAGCCCGGTCGGAAGGTTCAGTACCTTCGAGACGGGACAACCTGCCGGGAAGGTGCGGGGCTTCGGGCCATCCGGAACCTCCTGGGGAGAGGGGAAAGGTCGGGCGCCGGGCGACCTGGTGTGCTGTTCAACGCCCGGTTCGGATCTATCGTGAAAACCTGACCCTCACTGTCGCCGCCTGATAACCTCCGGGCAGAATTCTCAAAAAGGAGGGACACCATGAGGACCAGGCATCTCCTGGCGGGCGCCGCTTCGTTCCTGTTTGCGGTGGGGGCCCTGGCGCAGGCTCCGGCTGAAGCGAAGATGGACGCGAAACCGAAGCCGCGCGCCAGATCGATGGGTGCTTCGAAGGGTGCGGTGAGCCGACTCGTCACGATGCCGGCGGCGGATATGAAATGGACCGACCTCGATCCGAAGGGCGCGCCGGGCGTGAAGATCGCGGACGTGTGGGGAAATCATGCGACTGGCGCGTTTGGCGCGTTCATCAAGTTCCCCGGCGGATTCGCGGCTCCCCTGCACACGCACACGAACGATTACAAGATTGTGGTCGTGTCCGGCACTTTCGTGCAGGGACCGGAAGGAAAGCCCGAGTTTCGTCTCGGACCGGGCTCATACCTGCTGCAGCCCGGCGGCAACTACAAGCACACGACCGCGTGCGACAAGGCGTCGGAGTGCGTCATCTTCTCGCAGAGCACCGGCAAGTTCGATACCAAACTCACCGACGCGCCGAAGGCGGCGGAGAAGAAGTAGGTCCTCAAACGGACGGGTGAGCCCGGAGATCCTGGCGCTGCGCTTCATGGCGCATCAGCTTCGATTCGCTCGCTCGCTCGGGGCTGACCTTTACGACTCACTTCATTCCGTCAAATCCGAGTCCTCTTCCCCACTCGGACAGGGAGAGGTGCGTTTGGTCCTCCCGCGAGGCCATCGCGAGAACAGAAGCTCGAAAACGGGGGCAGTCCTGATTCTCTGAATTTCTTCGCCCCGCCGATATCCGAAATCAGGATTTCGGGTCTGACCCCCCGGTCGTATCATCGGGCCGGAAACGAACAACAGAACTGGAGGACACATGAACCGGAAGACCATCCTGGCGACTCTGGCGGGACTGTTCATCGGCGCGGCGGTCTGCTTTGCGGCGGACCCCAACATCGGCACGTGGAAGCTGAACGAGGCGAAGTCGAAGATAGCGCCGGGCGCGGGGCACAACAACACCGTGGTGTACGAGGGTGCCGGCGACATCATGAAAGCGACGGTCGATGGCGTGCTCGCCGATGGAACGCCGGCGCATAACGAATGGACGGGTAGGTTCGACGGCAAGGATTACGCTGTCGAGGGTGACCCGAACTCGGACATGCGGGCTTACAAGAAGATCAACGCACGGACGGTCGAACTGACCGTGAAGAAGGGCGGTAAGGTCACGACGACGGGGCGGATCGTGCTTGCAGCGGACGGCAAATCCCGCACGCTCACGACCACCGCGACCGATCCGGCCGGCAAGAAGGTCACGTCGACGGCGGTGTACGACAAGCAGTGACTTCGGACCGGTCTCTTCGCGGTTTCTCTCTAACCAGCGGCATGCCGTTCGTCTCCACCGGTACGAGCCCGCCCTGTAGGCCGATGACTCCGCCGGCCTGCCCCCCTGCTCCGACCCTCTCCCCGAGCGCGGGGAGAGGGAGTTGTCCCGAGCGGGTTCGCTGAATCAGTCCAGAAATTCACCGAGCCGGTCGAAGTGCTCGCCCCATGCTTTTTTCATCGCTTCTGCGGTGGACTTGTCGGCGAGTTTCTGGTGCCCGACGGCAACGGTGCTCTTCGCCGCTCCCTTCGACCAGAATTCCAGGACGACAGGGGTCTCGTCATCCCACGTCAGGCGCATTCGCTTCCGGGCGCTGATCGATCGGACCGCGATTTTCACGGGTAGCCACCTCCGCCGCTGACGCGCGTTCGCGAAGGCATCGAAGAGTGCGGCGACTGGAACGTTGAACGTCCGGCTCTTGCTCACTTCGTAAGCGCCGCCGCGGCGCTGTCCCTTTTCGCGTAAGCCCCGGATGCGCTCGTAACCGACGGTGACCATCTGAGTCCACCAGGGAGGCGTTCCGAGCGACTTCACGTATCGGGCAATTTCCGGATGCGGCTTCGCGGCAGCTTGCGCTCGATCGAGCAGAGCGAGCCATTGGACCCACGTGCGGCCCGTCGCTTTCGTGACGGACGCGTCGCTCAAACCGGCGAGCGCGCCGTAGTCGGGGGGGGATCCCTTCCTGACCAGTTGAAGCCGCGCGGCCGTGTACGCCTCGCCGGTCTTCTTCATGCGGGTGCGGATGAGACGCTTGAGATCTTTCTGCTTCGGCATGACGCTCTCCTTCGTTTATTCGCGGGCGATGCTCCCCAGCCGCGCCGTCCGCGAGGACGAAGTTCGTCATCCGTCAACCGTCATCCGTCATTCGCCAGGCCGATCCGGGAGTATTCCCCCCTTTGCCCCGGCGAGGGCCTTTGCTGGGGAAAGGCCATCGAGGTTGGGCGCGGATCAGCGCCGGTGGGATGCTACACCTGAGGGCGTTTGCGACAAGCCGTGCGAAGGCCAGCGATCTCTGTGTCGGGTCCTGTCGGGCTCGTTGTTTCGATCCCTCACCCCGGCCCTCTCCCCGTGGCGCGGCGGGGAGGGAGCGGGTAGCGGTCGCGGCGCCCCCGGGAGGGGCTTTTCCGACGGCTAGTTCTTCGTGAACCGCTCGCGTGCCTTTGCGGCAACCTGGTGGTCGGTGAGCTTGTCCGTCGTTTCGACGCCGACGATGCGCTCGCCGAGTCCCTCCTCGCGAAGCCGCTTTTCGAACTCGTGCTTCGCCTCGCCGGGACCGAGAACGAGGATCCCGGTCGCGTCCTTGATGTGAGAGATCACGGAGTCGTAATACGTCCGGAGGTGGTTCGCGAACCTCCTGTCCCGCTGGTCCTCCGGGCGGGCTCCCCCTCCGTGCTCGACCTTCGACTCCACACGGCTCGTCGTCTCGGTTTCGCCAGCGATTGCCGCGATCACTGCTTCCTTATGGTCGATCCAGACCGCCACGTCACGGTTCATGAGGTGCTCCTGTACGAATTTGATCCGGCGGTCGCGACACGCGATCCCGCGTGAACGTTCGCCTCCGCAACACTACCGCGACCCAGAAATCAGGGACCGGGGCCCGGGACCGGACCCCTCACCTCGACCCTCTCCCTGTTCAGCCCGGACACATGGTGAACAGGTGTTCGGAGACATGG
>JBDTRB010000047.1:0-27890 GCA_039931865.1 Acidobacteriota bacterium
TGATCGGGGAGTGCTCGGTTCCTTCCTCGACGGCCACGCGGCCGAAGGACTCCCAGCGCGCGGCCGCCCGGCCGAGCAGGGTGTCCTGCCCGTGAAACGAGTCGAACGTGTCGCGCCGCGCCGGCCATTCGACGAGCGCGTCGCGGGCGCCGAGCGCCCCCGAGACGGCCAGGGCGCCGACGGCGGCCATCGCGATCGCGCGGCGCGCCGCCGGCGTCCGGCGCGAAGCGATCAGCAGGATCCCGGACGAGGCCGCGACCGCCGCAACGTCGGCGAGATAGCCGAAGCGGTACCCGTTCGGAATGCCGGCCTGTCCTCCGACGACCGACGCCGCGAGAGCCGCCACCCCGTGGCTCACGAAAAACGCCGAGGGCTCCTCTCCGGGATGCGCAAGCGCACGCGCGGCCGCCAGGCCGACCGGGACGAACAGCCATCCGAGCAATCGGTACCCGGTGAAGGGATCCGCGCGGTACCAGGGGGCGGAGAGCGAGTCCGCGGCGGCGCCGAAGAGAGGCATCGGAGATCGCGCCCGCCGCATTTCCCGCACGACGTTGTGGTCGGACGCTCGCGCGAAGTACGGGGCGGCGCGCCCTTCCTTCCAGAGAAAGATCGGCAGCGAGAAGAGCACGAAGGCCGCCGCGAACGCGATCGGCAGGCGGGCGAGCGGGCGCACCCGAGCGCCTTCCCCCTTGCGGTCGCCCCGGAGAGGCCAGACCGAGAAGAGGAGCAGCGCCGCGGCGCCGACCCAGGCCGCCAGGTAAACGTGCGCGGCAAGGCCGGCGACCGCGCCCGCGGCGGCAGCGAGTCCGGCGCTGCGCCGCCGCCTCGCCAGCACGAGGAGGAGGCCGGCCACGTCCACCAGCGGAGCGAGCACGACGGCGTTCCAGCCCCAGCG
This sequence comes from Acidobacteriota bacterium, assembly GCA_039931865.1. Taxonomy (GTDB): domain Bacteria; phylum Acidobacteriota; class Thermoanaerobaculia; order UBA5066; family Gp7-AA6; genus JALYUA01. The sequence continues at coordinate 896 of JBDTRB010000047.1, forward strand.
GGAGTTCACGAGGTTCCATCTCAGGAAGGCCAGCACGATCGTGGCGAGGGCTGCGCCGCCCGAGGGCAGGAGCTCGCGCGCCAGCAGATACACGGCTGCGATGGAGCACGCCCCCGCCGCGGCAGCGAGAAACCTCACGCCGAAAACGGTCGTCCCGAATTTCGCGAGCGCCGCCCGATAGCCTTCGAGGTAGAGGACTCCGACGCTGCCGTACGGTTTCTCGACACCGTAGGGCGCAGGCCGGATCGCGTTGGCGAAATCGGAAGGCCGGCCGCGGAGCTCGAGCGCCGGAGCGATCAGCGACAGGTCGTCGATCCAGAGAGAGGGGGGCAGCCGCTCGAGCGATGCGAATCGAAGGAGCGCCCCGAGAAAGAGCGCTGCGATCGAGAGACCGGCGAGCGACGGGCGTGAGAGCGCGAGCGGTTCCGAGGCGCCAGAGGGCACCCGGTCGCGTTTCGCCCATACCCAGAACGCGCCCGCGGCGGCACCCGCGGCGGCGGCCGAGCCCGCGATCGCGAGAAGCCCGAGGAGGAGCCGCGGCGCGGCCCACGAGGGATCGGGGTCGAGAAGCGGCAGGGGTCGGAACGCGCGGACGAGGTTGACCGCCGCGACGAAGCCGGAGAGAGCCCCGACGAGAAAAGCGGCCGGGCCGGGCCGCCTCACGCGGACATCGCCGCGGGGCGGGTCACTTCTCGAAAAAGAGGAACAGGTTCACGGCCGTCGGGCCGAGCGAAAAGAAATCCCCGGAACGAAGGGTGGCAGCGCAATCCTCCTCGGTCGTTCCCCCGAGGTCGTCCGGGACCGGGATCGCCTCGCCGTTCAGGTACGTCCCGCACGTCGACCGCATGTCGACGAGCCGGTACTGCGGCGCGGACGAGACCCGGCGGCGGAACAGCTTCGCGTGAATGCGCGAAACCTCCGCGTTCAAGAACGCGTCGGGTGACGAGACCCGGAACCCGGAAACGGGCATTCCGACCCCGATGAACTCGGGGACCTCGCGTCCGATCAGGAGCTCCTCGAAGTCGAGCTTCACGAGGCCCGCGTTGTACGGACCGAGGCCGAGCAGGTAGTGCCCCTCCGGCAGCCGGAGAAGCGTTTTCTCCAGGCGGGAGGACATCCCCGCCATGCCGTTGTCCACGAAAGACATCACGTCGCGCTGGCGCGATTCCAGCGCTTCCCGGCAGATAGCGGAGTAGAGGTCGTCTTTCATGACGCGCCGGAAAACAGCAAAAGCCGCGCCGGATGGGACGCGCGAGCAGAGCGCTCGGGGGCTGCGGGACGAGGCAGAAGCCTCACGGGGTCATTGTCGCATAACGAGAGGCGTGAGGGGTTAGGGGTTAGGGGTCAGGTTCGGGTTGAGCGTTCAGGTGACGGACGAAGGTTCGACTCCTCACACCTCCCGCTTCGCCTCGTCCGTCCTCACCCCTCACCCTTCACCCCTCACGGCCCCCGTCAATTCACCGTCCCCTCGCGATTCGCGTTTTCCTCCGGCACGTTCTCCATTTCGATCGTCCAGCGCTCGTAGACTTCCGGCGGCAGCTCGGTCAGGAATCGGGACGGCTCCAAGATGACGTCGACGCCGTAGCGGTCGCGCGCGAGCATCGGATACACCAGGTCGACTTCGTTCTTCGCCCGGGTGACCGCGACGTAGAAGAGACGCCGCTCCTCTTCGAGACCCGCCTCGGTGTTCGCGGATCGGTAGCTCGGGAAGCGGCCCTCGGAGAGGCCCATCACGACGACGCGGCTCCATTCGAGCCCCTTCGCCTGGTGGATCGACGAGAGCACCACGCGATCGTCGTCCGGCTCGCCGGCGACGACATCCTCACCCGAGAGCTCGTTGAAGAGCGTGACCTCTTCGAGGAACGCGGGCAGAGAGTCGTAGGACTGTGCGAACTGGGCGAACTGCTCGAGGTCGTCCAGACGCGCGTCGCCGTTCGGGAATTTCGCGCGCGCGAAGTCCCGGTAAACGCCGTCGACGACCGCGCGGATCGCCTCTCCCGGAGAGGAACGGAGAGAGGGCGATTCCAGGCGCTCGAGCAGGGAGCGGAACGGCTGCAGCGCGGCGACGGCGCCGCGCGGCAGTTCGATCCCTCCGGTTCCTCCGCGCTCGCGAAAGGACGCGAGAGGGTCGGGACGGCTGCCGATCGCCTCCCACACTGCCGAAGCCGCGCGCTCGCCGACGCGCGGGAAGATCTTGAGCGCGCGCTTCCAGGAGAGCTCGTCCTTCGGGTTCACGACGATCCTCAGAAACGCGAGAACGTCCTTGACGTGCCGCTGCTCGAAAAAGCGCATCCCCGAACGGATCTCGTAGGGGATCCCCCGCCGCGTCAGCTCGATCTGGAGCTCGAGCGCCTGGTAGTGCGCGCGGTACAGCACCGCGAGCTCGGACAGCCTGTCTCCCTCGTCGTGCCATTCGAGGAGGCGCTGCGCGACGAACCGGGCCTGGTCGGGGATGTCGGGCAGGGCGATGACGCCGGGGAGCACTCCGCCCTCGCGCACCGCGCGGAGGTCCTTCGGGAACTGCCGCACGTTCTGAGCGATCGACGCGTTGGCGAGCGCGAGGATCTGAGCCGTCGAGCGGTAGTTCGTCGTGAGCCGGAACGTCTTCGCGTCGGGATACCGATCCGGAAATCCGAGAATATTCTCGAAGGACGCGCCGCGAAACGAATAGATGGCCTGCGCGTCGTCGCCGACGACCGTCACGTTGCGCCGCACGCGGGCCATTCCGTCGACCAGGTCTCCCTGGAGACGGTTCGTGTCCTGGTACTCGTCGACGAGAACGTGGTCGTACGACGCCGCGATCTGCGCCGCCGTTTCGGGACTCTCGTCCATCAGCCTCTTCCACAGAAGAAGCAGGTCGTCGTAATCGCAGGCGTTGCCAAGGCGCTTGCGTTCACGGTATCTCTGGAAGACTCCTGCGATCTCGCCCTCGAGCGCGGCGAAATGGGGAGTGCGTTCCGCCAGCACCTCCGCGAACGGGCGGCCGGTGTTGATCGTGTTCGAGTACAGGTCGAGCAGAACGTCGCCCTTGGGAAAGCGCCGCTCGACGACCGGAATGCCGCGGTCGGAGGTGGATGCCTCGAGGAGCTCGCGGGCGTCTTCGGGGTCTAAGATGGTGAAGTTCGGCGCGAGGCCGAGGCGCACGCCGAACCTGCGGAGCAGACGGTTTCCGACGGAGTGAAACGTTCCGCCGAGGAGACGCTTCGTGTCGACCGCGACCAAGGCCTCGACCCGGCGCAGCATCTCCCGGGACGCCCGGTTCGTGAATGTCAGCAGGACGATCCGGGAGGGATCCGTTCCGGATTCGATCAGGCGCGACACCCGGTAAACGAGAGTCCGTGTCTTTCCCGAGCCGGCCCCGGCGATGACGAGGAGCGGACCCGCACCTGCGACGACCACTTCTCTCTGTTCTTCGTTCAATTCGCGGTCGTAGTCGACCCGGTAGTTCCGGGCCGGAACGGGCTTTTTGAGGACGTACTTGCGTTCCACCGGGCGAGTGTATTCCCGCGGAACGGACAGCGAGTGTCGCACCGGGAGGGGTGCGGAATCGCAGGGCGGAGGCGCGCCGGGCGCTACCGAGCGACGGCCGTAACCTTTTCGGCTCGGCCCGCGTTCTAATGAGCGGGCCTGACACGACTGTGAGGGTCCCCAAGGAGACCGATCCAATGAGCATTCAACAGATTCGCAGGTCCGTTCTGATCCTCGCCGGGGTCGCGGCCCTCTCGGTGGCCGGCCTTTTTGCCGGACGGCTGTCCGCGGACGCCTTCCCCCACAGGGGCCCGGGTGGCGGGATTCCGCGGATGTTCGCGCGGATGGTGCACTTCCTCGACCTGACGGCTGACCAGCAGGCGCAGATCAAGACGGTTCTGAAAACGCACGCCGCCGAGATCGAGGCGCAGATGGCCGCGAAGCAGGCCGCCCGACAGGCGCTGCGACTGGCGGTTATCGCCACGCCGTTAGATGAGGCGACGATCCGCCAGCGCGCGGCCGACAGCGGCAGGGTGGAAGCCGACGGAGCCGTGCTCCTCGCGAGGATCCGCGCGGAAGTGGACCCGATTCTGACTCCCGACCAGCGCACGAAGGTTCAGGCGTTCGGGACCCGCGCGCGCCGGCATCGCGACAACGCCATCCAGTCGTTCGACAACTTCATCAAGAGCGGCTCCTAGCGTCTTGAGCGCGCGCGTCCCCTCATCTGCATCGCCTTCCGAGTCAGAGTCCGAGTCCGAGTCCGAGTCCACGTCCTCGTCCACGAGCGCCCGCCGGGCCGAGGAAGCGGCCCTGGTGGACAGGGCGCGGCTTGGAGACGAGGACGCGTTTGCGGCGCTGATCCGGCTCGGCGCCCCGGCTGCCCTGGGCGCGGCGCGCCGGATTACGCGCGACGCGGCGCTGGCACAGGACGCGGTCCAGGAGGCGTTCCTCCGGGCGTACCGTGCGCTCGGCGATTATCGGCAGGAGTCGTCGTTCGTCGCGTGGGTGCGCAAGATTGCCGTCCGCACCGCGATCGATCTGGTGCGGCGGCGCCGCCCGGAGGACCCCCTGCCCGAGGGCTCGCTCGCCGGGGCGTCCGAAGAAAAGCGCCAGGAAGACGCGGACCTTCTGCGCGTTGCGCTCTCGACGCTCTCGGCGCTCGACCGCGAAATTCTTCTGGCGCGCGAAGTCGAGGGAGCGGGCGACGCCGAAGTCGCCCGGCGATTCGAAATGACGGTGACCGGGGTCCGGGTCAGGATGCACCGCGCGCGCAAGAAGCTACGCGCCCGCTTTCTAAGGGGAATTTCATGAACGAACACACGGACTGTCCCCGGGTCGGAAAGGCTCTCCATGAGGGGAAACTGACTCCGCAGCAGGAGTCGCATCTGTTCGTCTGCCGGCCTTGCCGCGGGGAAGCGAGGCTGGCCGCCGCTTTAAAGGCGATGCCTTCGCCCCGGGACCTCGAGACGGCCGTCCCGATCGACGAGAGCTTCGTGCAGGGCGTGCTGAGCCGAGTCCACCAGGACCGCCACCGCCGGGTCCGCGCGCGGCTCAGTCTCGCTGCGGCCGCGGCGCTCCTGTTTTTTTTCGCGGCTGGCGTGAGCCAGAGAGACAGCGATCCGTTCGCCGACGACGGCGACGAGTCATATGCGCAGGTCTTAACGCCCGCGAGCGACGCTGTCCTGCCGGATTGACATTTACGGGTCGGGCGTCAGGCGTCAGGCGTCAGGCGTCAGGCGTCAGGCGTCAGGCGGGAAGCGGAGGGGTTCGACGCTCCCCTCAATTCCCTCACTTCGCCTTTCGCCTTTTCGCCCTCACCCCTCACCCCTCACGACTCCGACTAGACTCCCCGGGTGCCCCTCAAGCTCACGACCGCCGGTGAATCGCACGGCCCCCGGCTGACCGCGGTTCTGGAAGGGATTCCGGCGGGGCTGGTGATCGACCGCGCGGCCGTGGCGCTGGATCTCGCGCGCCGTCAGCATGGCTACGGGCGCGGCGGACGCATGAAGATCGAAAAAGACCAAGCCGTCTTCGAAGGCGGCGTGCGCGGGGGCGTGACGATCGGATCTCCCATCGCGATCGGGATCGTCAACCGGGATCACGCCAGCTGGTCCGACGTGATGGGGGCGTTCGACGTGGATCCCGAGGCCGCGCGGCAGCGGCAGCTCACCCGCCCCCGTCCCGGGCATGCGGATCTCGCCGGCGGCATGAAGTTCGGAGCGCACGATCTTCGGGACGTGCTCGAGCGCGCCTCGGCCCGCGAGTCCGCCGGTCGGGTCGCGGCGGGCGCCGTCTGCCGGCTTCTCCTGCGCGACTGCGGGATCGAGATCGCGAGCGGGGTGCTCTCTGTCGGGTCTGTCGAAGACGAGACCTCCCCGCGCAGCTTCGCGACCGCCGCCGCGGCTCGCGACGATTCTCCGCTGCGCGCGACGGACCCGTCGCTCGAGCCGCGCATGGTTGAAGCGATCGACGCCGCCAAACAGGAGGGCGAGACGCTCGGCGGGTCGATACTCGTCGCGGCCTCCGGTGTCCCGGCGGGGCTCGGCTCCTACGTCTCCTGGGACCGGAAGCTCGACGGCCGTATCGCGCAGGCCCTGCTTTCGGTGCCCGCCGTGAAAGCGATCGAATTCGGAAGCGCGATCGCGGCGTCTCGCGGGCCGGGGTCTCGGGCCCATGACGAGATCGAGCGCGGTCCCGAGGGGAAGCTTCGCCGGCGGTCGAACCGCGCCGGAGGCCTCGAAGCGGGCGTCACGAACGGCGAGGAGATCGTCGCCGTGCTTTTCATGAAGCCGATCTCGACGCTCGCTCGGGGGCTCGAGTCGGTGGACCTTCTGACGGGAGAGAGCGCGCGCTCCGCGTACGAGCGCAGCGACGTCACGGCGGTGCCTGCCTGTGGCGTGATCGCCGAGGCGATGCTCGCGTTTGTTCTCGCCGACGCACTGCTCGAAGTCACCGGTGGAGATCGCATGGAGGACGTGCGGGAACGGCTCGCTCGCCATCGAGAGCGAACCGCGGCCTACGGGCGAGCGTGAGTGCGAGCCGGTCGGGAGCCGATCGACCGCCGGGAGTGAGAGAGCCCCCGATTCTCAGCGGCGGAGCCGCCGAGCCGCTTCACGGCTGAGAACAGCGCTTCGAGCTTCGCCCGGCTCGCCCTTCGGCCCTCGCACGCGCACGTCCTCTCAGAGTCGATGCCGCCTGACTTTTCGGGGGGGCTGACGACGCGGGGCGGCCGCGCTCTCCGCCGCCACCCCCAGGCCCGGAAGCCCGACGACCGGACCCGGAGCCCACGTGGATGCCATCTGCGCGAGCGACCAGCGCCGCGCTTCCAGAGGCCGGTCGAGGACCGCAAACAGCGGGTCGGTCGGGCGCAACCCCTCGCCATCGCGCCGCCAATATTCATATCGGAGTCGAGGAGACGCCGCCCACCCGGAGCTGCCCACGGTCCCGAGCGCGGCGCCGCGCGAGACCCGCTGTCCCTTTCGCACGTCGATGCGCGAGAGATGGCCGAAGATCGTCGCCCCCCGCGCGCCGTGCGAGAGGACGACGACGTTTCCGAGCTGCCACAGTCCGCCGATCCCCTGTCTGATCGTGCCCGCAAACGCGACGACGCCGCTCCCGGGGGCGACCACCTGCGTCCCCGCCGCTGCGGCGATCTCGACGCCCGAAAGGAACTCGTCCTCGCCGGTCCACGGAGAGCGGCGCGGTCCGAAGTAGGCGGCCGGCTCGAAGGGGGCTCCTCCAAGTGGCACGATCGCGGGCACGTCCCGAGACAGCGACGGATCCGCCGCCTCGCGGGCGGAGAGGACGGCGCAGCCCCGCTCGAGCGCGCGTAGGTAAGAGGCCAGCCGGTCGGCGACCCGCTCCGGACTATCGTCAGCGTCCGCCAGCAGAGGATGCTCCGGCGCGAGGACCCGCGGCCAGCCCGACGCCGGCACCTCATAGAGAAACGCGATGCGGTTTAAGAGGTCGCCGCGGGACCGGGCCTCCCGGCGCAGATCCTCCGCGAGCGTCCGCACGGATTGTTCTTCGCGGCGAAGCCCGCGGGACCGCGCGAGCGCCTCCTCGCGTCCGTTGCCGCGCTCGACCCGCAGAGCCACGGCGGGAACCGTGAACCAGAGCGAAATCGCGAGCACGGCGAGCGCACCGACCGCGGCGACCGTCAGGCGCTCGGCGGACGCTGGAATCGAAAGGGTGCGGACGGTCCCGCGGCTCGATCCGGGGTGAAACTGGATCTGCACCTACGGCGTTCCGGGAGCGTCAGCGGAAGAAGTGCTCAGCAGGCCGAGGGACCGCCGGTCGGAGGACACGCCCATCCGCTTCGGCACGAAGCTGCGGTCGAGAGAGAACACCACCGCGGCGGGCGAGGCGCCCGCCGTCATGCGAATGCCCGTCGCCTGACCGGGAGCGAGGACCCGGGAGACCATGGGAACCGTCGACCGCGCCTCGAACGCGACCGGCTGGCCCGACGGCCCGAAGTTGGCGAGCCCCAGCCGCAGCGTCTGCCGCGGTGGGATCCAGACCGCGAACCGCCGCTTCGTCCACCGGAACGCTCCGCCCGGACCGGATTCGAGAGGATGAAAGCCGATGCGCGGCTCGTGTCGGAATGCCTCCTCGGCCGTCGCGGTCGCGGCGAGAGCGAGGATCACCGCGGCCGCGTAGACCACGGCGGCGGCGGTCGCGGACCTCCGGAACCACGCCGGCTCCCGCGCTTCCGACGGGGGGGCTGAGCATGCGGCGAGGAGAAAGAAAAACAGCGCGACGTCCGGAGCGAGCCAGTGGGACCCGGCGGAGAGCGCCACGAGGAAGACGATGACCGAGATCCCCGCGGCGGCGGTCCGGGGGTCCGCGTCGCGACCCCGCGCGTGCCGCCCCGCCTGCGCAGCGAGCGCGAGGACGGCGCAGGCCGTCACGAGAAACCCGACCGCCCCCGTTTCGGCGAGCGCCTGCACGTACCCGCTTCCCGGGTTGTCACGCAAGGGAAGCGAGCGGCCTTCCCCCCGCAGAAGATCCGGGAGCTCCCACGAGAACGCTCCCATGCCCGCCCCTTCGATCGGGTGCCGCAGGAAGAGGCGCGTCGCGGCGCGCCAGAGAAGCGGCCGCGCCGAGACGCGATACTCGAGCGGAAGCGTGGGATCGAACGTCTGCGCCAGACGCGCCCCTGCGCTTCCTGGCCCGGTTCGCAACGCGATCGCCACCCCGGCAGCGGCGAGCAAGACCAGGGCGGCCGCGGCGGCGGCGCGCGCCCGGCCGCGGAACGCCGGCAGGAAGAGGACGAGCGCGAGGCTTCCCGCGGCAACGGCGAGGCCGCTGCGTGATCCCGAAAGAAGGAGCCCGGCCGCGAGGAGGAGAGAGACGACGATCGCCCACGCGACGCGTCCCCGTCCCCGCCCCCGCCCCGGCCCCGCGGGACTCGGGGTTGCCATCGCCGCGAGCAGACCGAGCGCGCAGAGAAGTCCGAGCGAGTTCGGATCGACGGCTCCGCCTTCGAGCCGGCCGGTCATCTTCCAGTAGGGCCCGCCGCGCGAGGGAATTGCGCCCAGCCTCTGAAGCACGGCCGCGAGCGCCGAGAGCGCCGTCCCCGCGATAGAGGCGGTGAGCGCGCGACGCCGGACCGTCTCTCCGGCGCGACGGAGCAGGAAATAGAAAGCGACACCTCCGGCGAGCGCGGCGAACGCGAAGAGGGTCTCCTTCAACGCGGCGCCATCGGACAGGCCCGCGTCGTTGACCGCGCGCCCGGTCAAGCGGCGCACCGCCGCCCACACAGTCACGGCGCGGCCCGCCGCGAGAACCGTCGCGAGGCACCAGATCACGAGAAGGGTCTTCACCGCCCGGTCCGCACGCGCCGGACGCGGAGCGCTCTCGAAATCGTAGATGAACCGGAAGCTCCATCCGGCCGCGAGCCCGCAAAGGAGGACCCCGGGCCAGGTGACGGGATCCGCGCCGCCGGCCGCGCGCGCTAAGAGCCCCGCCCACGGAAAGATGAAACAGAAGAGCGCGATCCCCCGCCCGGGCGACACCGCCGCGCAAAGCGCGATGACCACCGAGAACGTCAGAACCGGCAGCCGGTCGGCGGCGCCGGGAGGAAAACCCGCGGTCAGAAGGAGCGCGCCCGCCGCGAGCGAGAAAAAAAAGAGCAGCACCCGGACCGGAGTGCCGGGAGAGCGCGAGGGGAAGCCGGCGGTGTTCAGGATTTCCACGGAGTTATAGATGTCTCGATCGAGAAGTATGCGTGATTCCGATGGCGGAGGAGTACGTCCCACCACCGGTGGAGGCCGGCGCCTGCACAATCATCCGCATCGCAGATCCACCAGGCCTGCTCACGGCAGAGACGCAACACTTAGCTGCGGCCCCCCTCACCCAAGCCCTCTCCCCGAGCGCGGTGAGAGGGAGGTCGCGTGGAACCGCCAATGTGGTGGATACGCTCGCCCCGAGAGGAGCTCCCGACCAGAGGGATGAAGGAGCCTCTCGGGGCGGGAGCGTGAGCGAACGCAGTGAGCGGAAGCGACGTGGGAGGCGACGGCTTACCCGCGATGGTATTCCTGCAGCGACGCCACCCCCGTCCTCTCCTCCTGTAGCGCCCGGATCCCTTCGACGGCGGCCGCCGACGCGGACAGCGTAGTCAGGCACGGGATCCCGAGTGCGAGCGCGGCGGCCCGGATCGAGGCCTCGTCGTAGTGCGACGCGCCGCCGAGGGGGGTGTTGATGACGAGCTGGATCTTGCCGGCGCGCATCTCCTCGACCGCATTCGGATGGCCCTCGTTCACCTTGAAGACGCGTTCCGCGGGAATCCCGGCGGCCGCCAGGGCCGCGGCGGTGCCTTCGGTCGCGCAGAGGGTGAACTTTAAGTCCGCGAGCTCGCGCGCGATCGGCAGCAACGATGCCTTGTCATACGGATTGACGGTCAAAAACGCCCGACCTTGCGTCGGGAGACGGGTCCCGATCGCGGCATACGCTTTCGCGAAGGCGTCGCCGAAGCGCGGAGAGATGGCCATCACCTCGCCGGTCGATTTCATCTCGGGCCCGAGAAGCGTGTCCTCACCCGGAAATTTCTTGAACGGGAAAACGGGCGCCTTGATGAAAAAATCGACCGGATCGCGCTCTTCCGGCAGACCCAGAGATTCGAGGGAGCGGCCCGCCGCGAGGAGCGCCGCCGCGCGCGCCATGGGAACGCCGATTGCTTTGGAGACGAAGGGAACCGTCCGCGAAGCGCGCGGGTTGACCTCGAGCACGTAGAGAGTCTTTCCCTGAGTGGCGAACTGGATGTTCATCAGCCCCTTCACCTGCAGGGCGACCGCGAGGCGCCGCGTGGCGTCGCGGATTTCGGCGAGCTGTTCTTCGCCGACTTTCCACGCCGGGAGAACGGAGAACGAGTCCCCGGAGTGGATGCCGGCCTCCTCGATGTGCTGCTGGATGCCGCCGATCCAGGTGTCCTTGCCGTCCGACAGCGCGTCCACGTCGTATTCGAACGCGTCATCCAGGAACCTGTCGATCAGGACCGGGTGATCCGGAGAGCTCTCGCGCGCGGTCTTCATGTAGCGGGTCAGGTGCGCGTCGTCGAAGACGACCGCCATCGCGCGGCCGCCGAGGACGTACGACGGCCGCACCACCAGCGGATAGCCGATCAGGCGGGCCGCCTCGAGCGCTTCCTCCCCCGTCCGGGCCTCGGCGTGCTCCGGCGCGCGAAGACCGAGCTCTCCCAGGAGCTTCCCGAAGCGTCCCCGGTCCTCCGCCAGATCGATCGACTCCGGCGACGTTCCCATGATCGGGTACCCGGCGGCCTCGAGCGCGCGCGCTAGCTTCAGGGGCGTCTGCCCGCCGAACTGGACGAGGACTCCGTCCGGCTTCTCGTTGTCCAGAACGGCCGAGACGTCTTCGAAAGTCAGCGGCTCGAAATACAGCCGGTCCGACGTGTCGTAATCCGTAGAGACCGTCTCCGGATTGCAGTTGATCATCACCGTCTCGAACCCCGCGTCGGAGAGGGCGTAGCACGCGTGCACGCAGCAGTAGTCGAACTCGATGCCCTGTCCGATCCGGTTCGGCCCCCCGCCGAGCACCACGATCTTCGGCCGGTCGGTGCGGATCGACTCGTTCTCCTCCTCGTACGTGGAATAGAAGTACGGCGTCTCGGCCTCGAACTCAGCCGCACAGGTGTCGATCGTCTTGTAAACGGGGAGAACGGCGTGCAGCCCGCGCGCTTCGCGCACCTCGCCTTCGCCGCATCCGAGGGCGCGGGCCATGGACCGATCGGAAAGGCCGAGGCGTTTCGCATGGAGGAGGTCGTGCCGCTTCAGTTCCGAGACCCGCCGGCCGCGCAGGCCCTCCTCCTCTTCGACCATCCGCCTCACGGCGTCGAGGAACCAGGGGTCGATCCGGGTGTGCTCCGCGATTTCCTCGAGGCTCATTCCCGAGACAAAAGCGCGCCGCAGATGGAAGATCCGCTCCCACGTCGGAACCTTGAGCGCGGCGAGGAGCTCCTCCCGCGGGAGCGGACCTCTTCCGTCGTCGAGGCCGTCGCGCCCGATCTCGAGCGAACGGATCGCCTTTCCCATCGCCTCGGCGAAGGTCCGCCCGATCGCCATCGCCTCTCCTACCGACTTCATCTGGATCGAAAGGCGCGGATCGGCGCGCGGAAACTTCTCGAAAGCCCACCTCGGGATCTTCACCACCACGTAGTCGAGCGACGGCTCGAAGCACGCGGGTGTTTTCTTCGTGATGTCATTCGGGATCTCGTCCAGGTGATATCCGACCGCGAGGAGCGCGGCGATCTTCGCGATCGGGAATCCGGTCGCCTTCGAGGCGAGCGCGGAGGAGCGGGAGACGCGCGGATTCATCTCGATGACCACGCGCCGGCCCGAAACCGGGTCCACCGCGAACTGGATGTTGGATCCTCCTGTGTCGACCCCGATCTTGCGGATGATGGCCTTCGCCTCGTCGCGCATCTCCTGGTACTGGCGGTCGGAGAGCGTCATTTGAGGAGCGACGGTGATCGAGTCTCCCGTGTGCACGCCCATCGCGTCGAAGTTTTCGATCGAGCAGATGATGATCACGTTGTCGGCGGTGTCGCGCATCACCTCGAGCTCGAACTCCTTCCAGCCCTCGACGGACTCTTCGATCAGCACTTCGTGGACGGGCGACTCGGAGAGCCCGAACGCGATGTTGGCGTCGAACTCCTCGGGCGTGCGCGCCCATCCGCCGCCCGATCCGCCCAGGGTGAACGACGGCCGGATCACCACGGGAAGACCGATCCGCCGCACGATCTCCTCGGCTTCCTCGCGGTTGCGGGCGGTCCCGGAGCGCGGCACCTGCGCGCCGATCTCGATCATCGCCTGCTTGAAGAGCTCGCGATCCTCCGCCAGCCGGACGGCGTGCTCGTTCGCGCCGATTAACTTCACGCTCCATTTGTCGAGGATGCCGCGGTCAGAAAGCGCCAGCGCGAGGTTCAACGCGGTCTGGCCGCCGACGGTCGGCAGAATCGCGTCGGGGCGCTCCTTCTCGACGATCCGCTCGAGGTACTCGGGGGTCAGCGGCTCGACGTACGTGGCGTCCGCGATCTCGGGGTCCGTCATGATCGTCGCTGGGTTCGAGTTCACCAGGATGACCCGGTATCCCTCTTTCCGCAATGCTCGGACCGCCTGCGTCCCCGAGTAATCGAACTCGCTCGCCTGCCCGATGACGATGGGCCCGGAACCGATGACGAGGATCGACTGGAGGTCGGTCCGTCGCGGCATCAGCGCAGGCCCGGGCCGGCGCGGTCGGGAAATGAATTCATCAGGCGGGCGCGAAGTCTATCAGGACGGAGCGCGAACACCGCGCGGCTCCAGGCGGAAGGCCGCCGTCCGATGCGCGATGCGCGATGCGCGATGCGGCCGTTCCGCCTGCTTGCAGATCACACCGCACTGCCAGGAACCCGGACTGTGAGAAGCGGGCCCGGCCCCTCTCGGCAGCCGGGGAGCCCCTCCGACAGCAGCGTTCAGTTCCGCCCGGTGTTCTCCCTCACCCGGCGGCTGCCCGGCCGGGTTGAGATCGGCGGCGCGATGGTCCGTTCGGCTCCGCAGGTCCCGCGAAGAATCGTGCCCGCCTGGCCGACAGCGAAGATCTGTCCCGAAAGCGCGCGGATCCGGTAGAGATCGTTCGTCGTCTGCGAGGGAACCGAGGCCCAGCTGACGCCGTTCGGGCTTTCCAGACGCAGACCGCCCTGACCGACCGCCACGAAGCGCGAACCCGCCCATGCGACTCCGGCGATCGCGCTGTCGATTCCGAGAGCCCGCTCGTCCCATCGGATCCCGTCGGCGCTCGTCAGAACCGCTCCCTGGTCGCCCACCGCCACGAACGTCGAGCCGCTCCAGGCGACATCGGAAAGCGAGCCGCCGATCCTGGAAAACCGCACCGTCCAATGGATCGCGTCCGGGCTCGTCGAGATCACCCGCGCGACGCCGCCGCCCACGCCCACGTACTGCTTGCCGTCGTACGCCACCGCATAAAAGCCGCCGTCGGCCGGTCCGCCCGGGCTCCAGGTCAGGCCGTCGGGGCTCGTCTCCGTGGTTCCGCCGTAGCCGACGGCGACGAATTGCGCCCCGTTCCAGAGGACGTCCGTGAATGTGTCATTGCGCGCCGGAGCCACCGCCGTCCACGTCACGCCGTCGTCGCTCGCGAGGATCGTGCTCTTGTCTCCGACCGCCACCCACCGGGTCCCGTTGCCGGCGACGCCGTACAGATGCTTTTCGGTGTTCTTTCCCCGGGGGGTCCAGATCACGCCGTCCGGGCTCGTCAAAATCGTCGTGAAGATGCCGACCGCGACGTACTGCTTTCCGTCCGATGCGATCGACGAGATGGCGTTGTTGCGATAGCCGCCGCCGACGGGCGTCCATGCCGCGCCGTCGCGGCTCGTCAGGATCGTGCCGCGCGCCCCGACGGCGACGAGCGTCGACCCGTCGGTCGCGATGGCGGCGAGATCGCTGATCGTCGGAGAGGGAGCGTGAGTCCAGCGCGCGCCGTCGGCGCTCGAGAAGACCGTGCCGGCCTCTCCGACAGCGACGAAGCCGGACCCGGTCCACTGGATCGACTGCATCGGATATGCGAGTCCCTGTGAGTCGCTCGACCAGTTCATGCCATCGGAGCTGCGCAGGACGCTCGCCGACGCCATGAAGCCGTTCGACCCGATGACGAACTGCGCGCCGTTCCAGGCGACCGATGTGAGCATGTCGCGGGTGTCGAAGTTGGCCGCCGTCCACGTGGCGCCGTCGGCGCTGACGAGAAGGGCGCCGATGTCGCCCACGGCCACGAAACGGGACCCGCTCCACGCGACGTCGCGCAGAGTCTGGGAAATCCCGGAAGTGCGCGGGGTCCACGCGGCGCCGTCGGGGCTCGTCGTGACCGCGCCTCCGTCGCCCACCGCGACGAACTGCGATCCGCTCCAGACGATCCGCCGCAGGATTTGCGCGGTGCCGACCCCGTGAGCCGTCCACGTCATTCCATCCGGGCTCGAAAACGCGGTTCCACCGGCGCCGACCGCCAGGAACTGAGACCCGTTCCACGAGACCGCCTCGAGGTCGGCGCGCGAATTGGAAATCCGGGGCGTCCACGCGGAGCCGTCCGGACTGGTCAGCACCGTGCCGGCCGCGCCGACCGCGACGAACGTCCCCTTCCCGAACGCAGCCCCCGCGAGGCGGTTGCCCTGCGGCCTCGGATTGCGCCACTCGAAGTCTCCGCATTGCGCGGCCGCGGGCAGCGCCACCGCGAGCGTCAACGAAGCGGCGAGCAAAGTCTTGGTCAGGGTTCCGGGCATGGGAGGCCTCCGATCTGGATCACCTTGCGAGAAGTATAGCGGCTGGAACCGCCGGGCAG
This sequence comes from Acidobacteriota bacterium, assembly GCA_039931865.1. Classification (GTDB taxonomy): domain Bacteria; phylum Acidobacteriota; class Thermoanaerobaculia; order UBA5066; family Gp7-AA6; genus JALYUA01. Next base: position 16,208 of record JBDTRB010000047.1, read on the forward strand.
GGAGACGGTCGGGGCGAAAGGATCCGCAGAGACTTGGAGATTCTGGCCGTGCGGCTGGCACGCCGCCTGGTGTTGCCCTCAAATAGAGGCGTGAGCGGCTGAGCCGGCTACTCTTCGCGGGGATCGTCGGGCTGCCGCGCCGGCTTCAAGCGCGCCAGCGCCCGGACCCGCGTCCAGAGATCCAGGCTCGAACGAGTCGTGGCCGCTCCAAAACCGAACGCGGCTGCGACTCGTGCCGCGACGGCGTCCGGGTTTTCTCCGAGAAGCGCGGCCATCCTTCGATCCGCCGCCCCGCCGCTGCGGGCCTGGTAGCCGCGGCCGAAGGAACAGGCGAGCGCGACCAGCGCCAGAACCTTCGCCTCATCCGATGCGTCGGGATTGCGCCGGGCGTACCGCAGGAGCCAGGCGGCGAGATCCGTCTCGACCGCGGCCGCCGTTTCGGGGGCAACCCGGTACTCGTCGAGGACGGCCCGAACCGGCCCCAGGGCGCGGCGGAAAACCTCGCTCACGGGCAGGACCGGAGCCTCTTCGCCCGGAAGGCCGTGGTCTCCGCGGTCTCCGCGGCTGTTACGCCTCATCCGGGCCTCTCGAGACTGTGCCGTCGATTGTGATGATGCGGAAGATATTACTCCCGTTGGAGTTAAAACGCTTCTTTCGACCCGGAGACGGTGTCCGAGGTCACTCGTACCGGAGCGCCTCCGCGATGTCGATCCGGGACGCGCGGCGCGCCGGAAGCCACGACGCGACCAGGATCGCGAGCGCCGCAAAACCCACGATGGCGAGGAGGTCGATCCCCCGGACGAGGAACGGAATGAAGGAGACGAAGTAGATCTCCGCGACGCCCGGAGGAAACGAGAGCAGCCGGAATGTGGTCGCCGTCCAACAGATGAGCGTTCCGAACAGGATCCCGGCGATGACCCCGCTGCCGCCGAGAAGCGCTCCGAGCCAGACGAAGACGCGCGAGAAGAAGCGCGGCTCGGCCCCGAGCGTCGAGAGCACTCCGATGTCTCGCTTCTTCTCCTGGACCGTCATCACCAGCGTTGCGACCACGTTGAACGTCGAGACCGCTACGATCAGGCCGATCACGAGAAAGAGCGTCGTCTGCTGGAGCGCGAGGGCCGAGAACAGCCCGCCGTTCATCGAACGCCAGTCCGTGACCGAGAATCCGCGACCCGCCGCCTTCTCGACCGCCCGCGCGGCGAGGTCGACGTCGGCCGAACGCCGAAGCCGCACCTCGATGACGTCCGCCGGTGAGTCGAGACGGCAAAGCGCGCGCAGGACCGCGCGGTCGAGGAAGACCCACTCGGAATCGTACTCGGCGAAGTTCGTCCGAAAAATGCGCGCGACTCGAAACTGTCCGAACCGCGGCGAGAGGCGGCCGGTCTCGCGCGCGCGGTCGGGCACGCCGAGCGTGACGGCGTCTCCCGCTCGGACGTCCAGCCGCCTGGCGAGTTCCGTCCCGATGGCGATCCCGGGCAACACGCCGGCACCCCCGGGCGTCAGGATCCGCTCGGCGTTCGGCAGATACGCGTCGATCTCGGAGACGGCCCGCTCCAGAGCCGGATCGACGCCCTTCAGCACGGCGTCGGCGCCGTCCGGCGTCGCGGCCGAAGACGCCACGCCCGCCTGGTAGATCACCGGAGCCACCGCCCGCACGGCGGGGACCCGCGCGATCCGGCGTTCGGCGGCCTCGGTGTCGGGGTAGCCGCCCGATGGGAGGACCAGCGGAAAAACGACGACCTCCGCGTTCGACCCGATCAGCTTCTCGCGAATCTCGGTGCGGTACCCGGACAGGAGACCCATCGCGACGACAAGCGCCGCCACCCCGAGCGCGATGCCCGCGATCGACAGCAGCGACACGGACGAGACGAGCCGGGAAGGGCGGGCGCGAAGGTACGCGAGCGCGACCTCGAGCTCGAGCGGCATCAGGTGCTCGAGGACGTCGTCCCGGCCGGCTCGCGCGCGATGGCTCGGGAGTCTCGCATCGAGCGGACGAATTCCTCGAACAGGCCGTGGGAGTCGCGCGGTCCAGGCGCCGACTCGGGATGAAACTGTGCGGCCAGAATCGGAAGCACGGCGTGCCGGAAACCCTCGAGCGTGCCGTCGTTCAGGTTCCGGTGCGTCGGGATGATCTCCGGCGGCAGGCGCCCGGGATCGACGGCGAATCCATGATTCTGCGAGGTGATTGCAACGGCTCCCGTCGCGATGTCCGCGACGGGATGATTCGCGCCGCGATGCCCGAACTTCAGCTTGAAGGTCTCTCCCCCGAGCGCGAGCCCGAGCAGCTGGTGGCCGAGGCAGATGCCAAAGATCGGACGCTTCGGGATCAGCTTCTCGATCTGACGGATCGGACCGGAGAGGGCGGACGGGTCGCCCGGACCGTTCGACAGAAAGATTCCGTCGGGATTTTCGGCAAGGATCGTCTCGGATGTCGAGGAGGCGGGAAAGACCGTCACGCGGCAGTGCGCCGCGTTCAGGAGCCGGACGATGTTCGTCTTCATCCCGTAGTCGATCGCCGCGACGTGGAAAGATTCGGCGCCGGCCGCGGGAAATACGGACCGGACCTGCGGAGAGACGCGGAGCGCCAGGTCGCTGCCGATCATTCCCGGAGACGCGAGCACGTTTAACCGCAGCTCCTCGGAATCATCGATCTCGGTCGATAGGCCGGCGCGCATCGCGCCCTCCGTGCGGATCCGCCGCACGAGCGCTCGCGTGTCGAGTCCGTGGAGTCCCAGAACGCCCGCTTCCTCGAGGTAGTCCGCGAGGCTCTTCTCCCCGCCGGTTCCGCTCCACCGGACCGGAAAGTCGCGGGCGACGAATCCGGACACATGAACGCGCCCCGACTCCGCTTCGTCCTCGCGGACGCCGTAATTCCCGATGTGCGCCGCGGTCATCACGACGATCTGGCCGGAATACGAGGGGTCGGTCAGGACCTCCTGGTATCCGCTCATCGCCGTGTTGAAGACGATCTCGCCGAAATACGTGCCGGGGCGCCCGATCGCCTCCCCGCGCCAGGCGCTGCCGTCCTCGAGAACGAGAAGGCCGTTCACGCCGTGCGGCCGACGACCGGCGCGAGCAGGCGCACTTCCCGGACGAGCTCGGCAAACATGTCCGGAAGCAGCGCCTGCGGCCCGTCGGAAAGCGCGGACTCGGGATGCGCGTGCACCTCGATCAGCAGACCGTCGGCGCCGCATGCGACGGCCGCCCGAGAGAGAGGAAGGACCTTCGCGCGCTTGCCCGTCCCGTGCGACGGATCCACCAGAATCGGGAGATGCGAGATGCGCCGCACGTAGGGGATCGCTGCGAGATCGAGGGTGTTCCGCGTATGTTCGGCGAAGGTGCGGACACCGCGCTCGCAGAGCATCACCTCGTAGTTGCCTTCCGCGAGCAGGTACTCGGCCGAAAGCAGCAACTCCTCGATCGTGGCCGACATCCCGCGCTTTAAGAGCACGGGTTTGCGCATCTGCCCGACTTTGCGGAGCAGCGAGAAGTTCTGCATGTTGCGCGCGCCGATCTGGAGGCAGTCCGCGTACTCGGCGACCATCTCCGCGGTCTCGGTGTCGAGCACCTCGGTCACGATCGGCAGCCCGGTCTCGTCCCGCACCTTCGCGAGAATCTTCAGGCCCTCGAGGCCGAGACCCTGAAACGAATAGGGCGAGGTGCGCGGCTTGAACGCTCCGCCGCGGTAGAGGTTCGCGCCGGCCGCCTTCACGAGGTGGCCGATCTCGAGAGCCTGCTTCTCCGACTCGACCGCGCACGGGCCCGCGACCAGGGCGAGGTGAGGCCCGCCGACGAGAACGCCCCGGATGGACACCACCGTGTCCTCTTTCTTGGTCTCTCGGGAGACGAGCTTGTACGGAGCAGACACGGGAATGACTTCCGCGACGCCCGGAAGGTTTTCGAACGCGCCGGCTTCGACGGTGCCTCGATTCCCGGTGATCCCGATCGCGGTGCGCTGCGCGCCCGGTATCGGATGCGCGGCGAGACCGAGCCCCTGGACGGTTTCGACCACGCGCCGCACGTCTTCCGGGCTGGCCGCCGAATCCATGACGATGAGCATCGGGGTGCTATCATCATGGCCCTGATCCACCGTGTCAAACCTCGTCGAAAGGCAGCCGGAATGAGACGGAGCGTTCTTTCACCGCTTCCGGCGCGACGGCCGTTCGTCGCGCTCCTCGCGCTCGCCGCGCTCCTGATCACCTCGCCGCTTCTCGCCTACAACGTGAAGTTGAAAGACGGGTCGATCATCTTCGCGCGCACGAAGTACGAGGTGAAAGGCAAGAAGGCGATCATCACGCTCCAGAACGGCACTGTCACGAGCTACGACCTCTCGCAGATCGACATCCCGGGAACGGATCAGTACAACAAGGACAATCCGGGCAACGTCCTCGTGATCGACAACACCGGGGACAGCCAGCTCGCCGTCCCGCTCCCGACGCCGAACCCGACGGTCAGCCTGCAGGACGTGATTCGCAGGAAGAAGGTCTCTCTGGACACCCGCAGCGGCCGCAACACGGCGGCGGAGAATGCCGCCGCCGCCTCGATGCAGGTCGAGGCCTCCGTGGATCAGGCGTTCCGGAAGGTGCTGGACGGCGCCGGCATCTCACAGTACCGGCTTTCGGCGTCGCACGGAAAGATTCGCTTCCTGGCGACCGCGAACAACGAAGAGACGGTTTTCAATACGATCTCCGCGACGGCGAGAGCCATTGCCGACCTCGCCGCGAGAGGGCGCGAGATCTCGGCGGAGATCGTCCTCACGACCTCGGGCGGCGAATCCGGCGGGGCTTTCGAGATGACTGCGGACCAGGCGCGGCTGATCGTCAACGGCACCGTCACGGTCGCCGACTATTTCCTGAAAAACGTCATCCTCTGATCCGGGCGCGCATGCGCGCCGAAAACCGCCGCACGGACCCCGGAGAGTCAAAGAAACGCGTCGGTTCTCGATCGAGGAGGCGACATGGCTCAGGCGAATCCCCAGAACTATAAGAACCACCGCCGGTTCATCCCGATCTATCACATCGTCGCGTTCGGGATTCTGCTGATCAACTTCATCTACTCGCTCGTGAGGCTCGTCCGCACACCGTCCTGGGAAGCCGGGCTGTCTCTCGCGGTCGCGTTCGCTCTCCTCTGCGTCTTTTTCTTCTCGAGGACGTTCGCCCTGGCCGTACAGGACCGCGTGATCCGGCTCGAGATGCGGCAGCGGCTCGCCGCGATCCTCCCCCCGGACCTCCGGGTCCGCTTCGAGGAATTGAACCGCGACCAGTTGATCGCACTGCGCTTTGCGGGCGACGCCGAAATGCCGGACCTGGTCCGCGAGGTCCTGACCAACAAGATCGTCAACCGCGACGAGATCAAGAAAAGGATCAAAGACTGGCAGGCGGACTACCTTCGCTGCTGAGTCCCGGCTTCGCTGCTGAGTCCCGGCTTCGCTGCTGAGTCCCGGCTTCGCTGCTGCGTCCCGGCTTCGCTGCTGAGTCCCGGCTTCGCTGCTGAGGCCGATCCTAGGGGCGGTTGACCCGGCGGGATCTCGCGGCCAACGCCATCTCGCGGCAAAGCCAGGCGCCGGACACGACCGCGGAAGTCCACACAGCGTAAGACGCCGCGCGCGTCAACGCCGAGAGGCCGTGGTCCCAGCCGAGGATCCCGAGCCGCGACAGCATCCAGTTCCAGTCGTGCACCGGATCGGGAACGAGGCCGACGAGCGGGATCTCCATTGCCCTGGCGTCCCCGATGTATGCCGCGAGGCCGAAGAGGGAGGATGCCAGCCAGGCAGCCGCGACGGTGATCCCGAACCAGTCGCGCTGCCGGGCGAGAATCCATCCCGCGGCGATCGGCGCGGCGACCTGCGCGACGCTTCCGCCGGCGATCGACAGCCAGCGACCGGCCCAGCCGAGAATCAGGTGGCCGAGCTCGTGAATCCCCAGGGTGATGCCTCCGAAGAGGTCCGTCGAGAGAGGATCGCGCAGCCTCGCAAAGCCCGACCAGGCGAAATACAGGACGATCGGCGCGCGCCAGATCCACGACCGTCCCGCGCACCAGTCGCGCGCGTCGGAAATCCACGCGGAGAAGGGAAGCTCGCGCTCGGGAGCCGGACGGTTCGGCGCGGCCGGCGGTGCGAGCACTCCCATCTTCTGTAACGGCTCAGGATCCTTCGAGCGTGTCCGGCACCGGCGTTAAGTGATATCGCGCGTCTTCCCCGACCGCCCGGTGGAAGCGGTCCGCAAACGACGGGAGCTCTCCCGCGGGCTCGTCCGCGAAGATCCGTTCCACCCGGTGCAGCGGAAAGAAGATCGTGGCGGGAAAGAACGTGAGCGGCTCTTTGTGGGAGATCTCGCGCACCCAACCCTCGAAGCCGTCCAGAGAGAGTCCGCGCACGATCACGCCCGTCGCGTCGCGCTCGCGGAGAAGCCCCCAGAATTTCTCTCGCGGATTGACGAGCTGGAGGAGGACAAAGTCTCCGGGTTTCATCGCGACGGCCCCGTTTGCGAGAGCTCGATCAGCAAACCGTGCCCCGCGTCCGGGTGGAGGAACGCGACCCTCTTGCCGTCCGCCCCCGGGACGGCGCTCCGGTGCAGGAGCCGGAATCCGCGCGAGTTGAGGTCCGAGAGAGCCGCCTCGATGTCGTCGACCGCGAAGCACACGTGGTGAACACCGCCGCCGCGCTTTGCGAGGAACTTCGCGACCGGCGAGTCCTCCGAAGTCGGTTCCAGAAGCTCGATGCGGCTGTCTCCGACCGGGAGGAACGCCGTCCTGACTTTTTGCCACGGCACATCCTCGCGGTGCTCGACCTCGAGACCGAGCGCGCCGTAGATGTCGAGCGCATCGTCGATCGATACGACCGCCACGCCGATATGGTCGATTTTGTATGCGGACATGCGGAAAACGTATCAGCTCTCAGCTGTCAGCTGTCGGTCTTCGGTTTTCAGCTCCCGGCTCTCTGGTTGGACGCTCGGCGGCGGACGACTTCTTCGAAGAGGCGCGCCGATGCGGCATGAGGATCCTCCTGGCGGGCCGCCACGCGTGCAACCGCCTCCGCCAGCCCGCCGCCGGCGCGCGACGGCGCCTCGACTTCCCGGCGGAACCGTTCGTCGAGAACAGCCAGGAGACGGGCGCGGGCGCGGCGCTGCCTGCGGCTCTCCCCCTCTCCTCCCGAGCGGAGGTGCTCCGCGTGCCGCTCGAACGCCTCGAGGGTCTCCGGGACGCCGGCTGCGGAGGGCGCGACCGTGCGTACGATCGGGGGCCGCCAGCCGGATGCGGGAGCGAGATCCAGCATCATCGACAGCTCCGTCTCGGTGCGTCCCGCCCCCTCCCGGTCGGCCTTGTTGACGACGAAGACGTCCGCGATCTCGAGGATGCCGGCCTTGATCGCCTGGATGTCGTCGCCCAGGCCGGGCACGAGCACGACCGCGACGGTCTCGGCCGCCTTGACGATATCCACTTCACCCTGGCCGACGCCGACAGTCTCAAGGATCACGACGTCATAGCCCGCCGCGTCCAGCACGTCCACCGCGTCCCAGCTCGCCCGCGCGAGCCCGCCGAGAGCGCCGCGCGTCGCCATCGAACGGATGAACACGCCGGGATCGGTGTAGATCTCGGACATCCGGATGCGGTCTCCGAGGATCGCGCCTCCGGTGTAGGGCGAGGACGGGTCCACCGCGATGATCCCGACGCGCCGCTTCTGCGCGCGGTACGCCTGCGCGAGCCTCTGGACGAGCGTCGATTTTCCGGCGCCGGGCGGGCCCGTGATTCCGAGCGTGCGCGCGCGGCCGGTGTGCGGAAATATCTCGGCCAGAAGATCCGGGGCGCCGCCGTCCCGCTCGAGGGCGGAGATCGCCTGTCCGATCGAGCGGGGATGCCCCCGGAGAACCCCCTCGACGATTCCGGAGACCCCCCTGCGCGGAGAGGCGGTCAAGGCGAAATCAGGAGCCGAGCAGACTGCGCGCGATCACGAGCCTCTGGATCTCGCTCGTCCCCTCCCCGATCGTGCAGAGCTTCACGTCGCGGTAGAACTTCTCGACCGGGTAGTCCTTGATGAAGCCGTATCCGCCGTGGATCTGGATGGCCTTCTCGGTGGCGCGCACCGCGACCTCGGACGAGTAGAGTTTGGCCTGCGCGGAGAACCGCGTCACTTCCTCGCCGGCGTCCTTCGCAGCCGCCGCGCGAATCGTGAGCAGGCGGGAGGCGTCGATCTCGGTTGCCATGTCGGCCAGGAAAAACTGGATGGCTTCGAACTCCGCGATCGGGCGGCCGAACTGCCGCCGCTCCTTCGCGTACTTCAGCGACGCTTCGTACGCGCCGCGCGCGATCCCGATCGAGAGCGCTGCAATCGAGATGCGCCCGCCGTCGAGGATCTTCATGGAGTCGACGAACCCGCTCCCCTCTTTGCCGAGCAGGTTCTCGGCGGGCACGCGGCAGTCTTCCATGACGAGCGTGCAGGTGTCGGAGGCGCGCATGCCGAGCTTGTTTTCCTTCTTGCCGACCCGGATGCCGGGATTGTCGAGCTCGACGATGAACGCCGAGATCCCGTGCCGCCCCGCGGACTTTTCGCTGACCGCCATCAGGACGGCGACCCTGCCCACCGACGCGTTCGTGATGAAGTTCTTGGAGCCGTTCAACACCCAGTCATTGCCGTCGCGCACGGCAGTTGTCCGTGTGCCGCCCGCGTCCGAACCCGCTTCCGCTTCGGTCAGCCCCCACGCCGCGAGCCATTCTCCCGACGCGAGCTTCGGCATGTAGCGGCGGCGCTGGGCCTCCGTGCCGAACTGGAAAATGTGGTTCGAACCGAGCGAGTTGTGCGCCGCGAGAGACAGCGCGATGGAGGCGTCGACTGCCGAGAGCTCCTCGACGATCGCCGCGTAGTCGCCGTAGGTCAGCCCCGAGCCGCCGTACTCCTCCGGAAAGAGAACGCCGAGAAACCCGAGCTCGCCCAGATGGCGGAACACCTCGACGGGAAAGTGCTGGGCTTCGTCCCACTCCATGACGTGGGGGCGGATCTCCGCGTCCGCGAACTCGCGGATGGTCTGGACGATCGCCTGCCGCTCAGCGGAAACAGCCATGCTCACTCTCCGCATTCTAGCTAAAAACAATCGCTTTTCGAGGCCCCCCAAAACGCGCGGTCAGCGGGTCGAGGCGGGAGACCGTGCGAGCGTCGATCCGGGGACGATATCTATCCCGGTGTAGTAGTGGCGCAGGATCTCATCGAATTTCGCGCCGGCGACCGCCATTCCGTACGCGCCGTTCTGGCACATTCCGACACCGTGCCCCCACCCGCGCCCGAGAAACAGGAACTCGGTCTCCCCCTGGGGGCCGCGGACTCGCTGGACGGTGAAGAGGGCGTCGGGCATTTCGAGTGCCTGACGCAGGTCGAATCGCTTCATCGTCGCCTCCGCAGTGTCCGTGACGACCCGGATCTCGATGACCCGCCCGGACGCGCTGCGGCGGACCACACGGATCTCGCGGACCTCGATTCCCGCGACGCGCGCCGCCATGCGCCTCGCGAGCTCGCGGCCCGAAACGCGCCGGACCCACTCCGTCCACGAAGACTCGCGCTCGAACATCGGCCCTGCGGCGTCAATCTCTACCCAGAGCGCGACCACGTCGGGGCCGCGTTTCCACCATCGCAGCCGGTCCCCGGCGCGGAGCGTCAGGTTCCCGGCCGCGAGGTACCGGTCGCCCGCGCGCCGAGCCAGAGGCAGCTCCGGATCCACCGGGAGACCGACGCGCCCTTCCGCGGTCTTCACCCAGACGTTCGCTCCTTCGCGGCGGAGAAAGCGCCCCGATCCCTCGATGAGGCCCCCTGAGCGCATCGCCACCGATAGAAGCAGGCCGCCGTACTCCTCTTCCGTCAGGTTCCGGTCGGGAGGCGGGAGGGACTCGCCGGCCCCGAAGCGAAAGCGGATCAGAAAGTCGTAGGCTTCGCGGGCAGCCCCCGAGAGTCGGCCCGACACGGACGGAGCTTCCGCGTAGTACTGCTCCTCGCCCGGAAGCAAATGGACCGCGCGAGAGGGAGCGAGCCCGAAGGCGGTCACGATCGAGGGATACACGGCGGCGGGCTGGAGCGACGCGGGAGGGGCACCCTGGACCTCCGCGCCGGCCCAGCGCTGCGCGGTGCCGAGAGTCCCGGCGCGCGTGGCCCGGCGGCGTGCCGCGTGACGCGCGAGCACGTACCCGCGCCATTCGAGGCCGCTCCGATCCCGGGGGGCCGCACGCCGGTCGAGGGCGGCGCCTGGGAGATCGGTGGTCGCGAGCTCGCCGCACGCCACCGAGACGAGGTATGGAACCGGAGTCTCTCCGAAGACGTTCTCGACGTTCTCGGTGCGTCCCCCGCAGGTCGAGATGAAGAGCGCGTCGGCAAACCTTCCGCCGGACCCGAGAACGAGGCCGCGCGTCGCGTCGACGGCCGCATTCGAGAGCGGATCCTCCGCGGAGAGTCCCGAGTACACCTGGCACTTGGGCGTGGCGCACAGGTCGTATCCCTCGTTCTCGAACTGCCCTTTGTGCGCCATCGCGTAGGTACGCGCGGCGATCGCCTGCGCCTTCAATGCCTCGAGCTCGTCGAACCGTTTGGGACCCATCTCCGCGGGAACGACGCCGTAGAGGTATTCCTCAAGGTCGACGCGGTTGACGACGTTCATCGTGCCGCGACCGTTGACCAGGACGCGCAGGCTGCCGCGGTAGGTTTTTCCCTCCCAGAGGACCGGACCGTCGGAACCGTCCGAAGAGAGCGACACCGGCGAAGTGAGCCGGCGGGTGATGCCGTCCTCGCCCGTGACCACGATCGTCGCGGCCGCCGCGCCGGAAGCGCCGGCGGCGCTGCCTTCGACGGCTATCGCGTCCTGGCCCGAGACGCGGAGCGTCGCGGCAAATACCTCGGCCGCGGCTCGATCTGGAAAACTGCCGAGCAGCGCGCGGTACACCCCCCGGTCCGCAGAGAACGCGACCGTTCCCGCGATCGCGTTGTCGCGGGCGAGCCGGCCGGCGAGCTCGCGGGCGGGCTCCTCCTGCGAAAACGCGCCGGCCTGCACCTGAAAGGAGGCGGCGCGGCGGCCCTCCGCGCGCAAGCGCAGCGGGCCGCGGAGCAACTCGGCGCGCCCGGACGCCGCCACGACCCAGCGGCGGCCGGGAGGTCCGTAGACGAGCTCGGGAAGATCGCTCTTCAACCCGACGGAATAGAGAACTCCGGATGGCGCCGCGTCCGCGGGAGCCGGAAGGGGGCCGGGCGCGGAACGCGGACCGGGCGGAGCGGCGGGGGCGGGAGTGGCGGGAGCCGGCGCACCCGGCGCCGCAGGGGATCCCACCGCCGCGGTTCCGCGCGGGGAGGGCGTCGAACGCGCGCATCCCGAACCCAGGAGAAGCGCGCCCGCGACCGCGGTCAGGAAAGACGCGGAGAGAGCCTCGCGCGCGGAGGAACGTCTCAAAATCTGGATCGGATCTGACCCTGCACGACGGTCCGGCGAAAGTCGTCGCCCCGCATCGTAACCATCAGGCACATCTCGAACAGCCGGCTCCGGATCCGGCTGCCGATGCGGTCCTCGAGGCGGTCGCGCTCCCCCGACTGCGCGTCGGGCTCGTCTTCGAAGTTCGAGGTCGCGATCGTGATCTTCTTCCGGTTGTACCGGGTGTTGAGGAGGTTGTAGAGCACGTCCAGGACCCACGGGTGCGGCTTCGACGCGCCGAGCTCGTC
>JBDTRB010000048.1:0-27377 GCA_039931865.1 Acidobacteriota bacterium
GTGCGCACGGTCGAGCGGCTGAACCGGATCATCAACCAGTCGCGCATGACGACCCGGTTCGTCTCCCTCTTCTACGGGGAAGTCGAGGAGGAGGGGAACTTCATGTACGTCAACGCCGGCCATCCGCCGCCCCTGCACTTCCACTCGCGCGGAGTCACGATGCTGAAGCAGACCGGTATGGTTCTGGGGCCGTCCTCGACCGCGACCTACAGCCGCGGATTTCGGCTCCTGGAGCGCGGAGACGCTCTCCTGATGTACACGGACGGCATGTTCGAGGCCCACGGCGAAGGCGGCAGTGAGTACGGCATCAGCCGGCTGACGGAGGCGTTTCTGGCGATCCGAGACAAACCGGCGGACGAAATCGCGCGCCTCCTGATCGAGGACGTCCAGGCGTTCGCCGGCGGGGGAGAGCCCGAAGACGACCAGACCGTCGTCGTCGTCAAGCGCGGCGACGACCCCCCACCGGTCGCCCCCATGGAAGGCAACCGGCTGACCGGCGGCTCTCTGCGCCAAACCGGTTGAACGTGGCCTCGGCGGGCGTCGTCATCGTGGGCGGCGGCGTGATCGGATGTTCGGTCGCCTACCATCTGCGGCGCGCCGGATTCTCGGAATCCATCCACGTCCTCGAGCGCGATTCCTCCTATCGCCATGCCTCGAGCCGGCTCGCCTTCGGCGGCATTCGCCAGCAGTACGCGACCGAGGTGAATGCGCGCATGGCTCAGAGAAGCGTCGAGTTCTACCGGCGGTTCGATTCGGAGATGGAAGTCGACGGGCGGACGGCGAACGGGCGATTCCGACAGCGGGGCTACCTCTTTCTCGCAAACTCCGGGAATGCGGACGGCTTCTCGCGGCGCTTCGAGAAGATGCGTTCCGTCGGCGTCGCGGTCGAAAAAATCGACCGCGACCGGATGCTTCGCCTCGTCCCCGGGATGAACGTCGCGGACTTGGAGTTCGGCCTCTTCGGCCCGCAGGACGGGTACGGGGATCCCATCGGCGTTCTCGCGGGCTTCCGCGCGAAGACCGAGTCGCTCGGCGTGGAATTCGTCGAAGGGGACCTGGAGGCCATCGACGTGCGGCAGGGGCGCATATCGGCCGTCCGCGCGGGCGGCCGGACTCTCGAGACAGAAAGGGTCGTCTGTGCGGCGGGAGCTTTCTCCCGGAGCGTCGGCCAGCTCGCGGACGCTTCCATCCCCGTCACTCCGGTGCGGCAGCAGCTGGTGCGCGCCGCGCTCCCGCGGCCGTGGGCGTTCGAGTTCCCCGTGGTCATCGATCCCACCGGGGTGCACTGGCGCAGCGCCGAGGGCAACGCGATCGTGATCGCCAGGACGGAAACGAACGAGCCTGAGGGAGAGAACTTCACCGCGGACGCCAATCGGCTCGCGGCTCTTCAACCGGTACTGACGCATCGCGTTCCGGAGCTGGCCGGGCTGGAGCCGGTGATGTCGTGGGCGGGCCTGTACGAGATGACCGCGGACCACAACGGCATACTGGGGGAGCACCCCGATCGGCCGGGTCTGTACCTGGCGTGCGGATTCTCAGGTCACGGTCTGATGATGGCGCCCGCGACGGGCGAGATCCTGGCGGCGATGCTGATGGAGCACGAGCCGTTTGTGGACGTGTCCGCTCTGTCCGTCGACCGGTTCCGGACGGGGAAACTGTTTCAGGACGAGGCGATGATCTAGCCGGCTGTCCGATCTGTCGTTATGCGATCGAGCTACGGAGCCGGACCCCCTCACCCCAACCCTTTCCCCGGGCGCGGGGAAAGGGAGACCAACGCCGGACGAGGGCTGTAAGCGATCAGGCTTTCGGCGCCATCTCCACCTGCCGCTTCTCGGCCGTCACTTTCTCGCGGAAGTACGAAGCCGTCTCTTTCAAGCCCTCCTCGAGAGGGGTCCAGTCGGGGAGGTTGAACTCCCCGCGCACCTTCGAGCTGTCGAGAACGCTGCGGCGCTGTTCGCCCGGAGGAAGGGGCGTGTACTCCGGCTGCTTGTCGTAGCTCAGAGCCTTCGCCACTTCGCGGAAGAGGTCGTTGACCGAGGTCTCTTTCCCGGTTCCGAGATTCCAGGTGCCGCTCCGGTCAGTCGCGATGGCTGCCGCGGCTGCGCGGACGAGGTCTCCGACATAGATGTAGTCGCGGGTCTGGCCTCCGTCGCCCCGGATCTTCGGCGTGCGCCCGTGCAGGATCGTCTCGCAAAAAATCGCGACGACGCCCGCCTCGCCCAACCCGTTCTGACCCGGCCCGTAGACGTTCGCGTAGCGAAAGATCTGCGTCTGGAACCCGTGGATCACCCGGTAGTAGTGGAGATATTTCTCAATCGAGAGCTTCGCGCACCCGTACGGGGAGATCGGATTCGTCGGATGGCCCTCCGGCGCGGCGATTCCGCCTTCGGGCTCGCCGTACAGCGCGCCGCCGGTGGAGGAAAACAGCACGTGCTTCGTCCCCGCGCGCCGGCAGGCCTCGAACAGCTTCAAGGAGCCCAGGATGTTCGACCGCGCGTCGAACAACGGGTCCGACACGCTGTGCCGCACGTCGATCTGCGCGGCGTGGTGAGACACGAAATCGATCTTTTCTTCCCGGAGAAGCGGCTCGAGGTCCACATCCGCGATGTCGGCTTCGACCAGGCGAGCGCCCGATGGGACCTTCTCCCGCAGGCCCGTCGAGAGGTTGTCGACGATCACGACCCGGTGGCCGTCCGCCAGATGCCGCCGCGCCATGTGAGAGCCAATGAACCCGGCGCCGCCCGTGACCACGATATTCATAGAATGCCTTTCTTTCGCAAACCGGCGGGGATGATAGCAGCGCGATCCGTCTGCGGCCCTGTTCCGGCGCGAGACGGGCGGTGGAGTGCAAGAGTCGATCCAGACGGGGAAGAGTGTTGGTGGCAGGAAGAACGCTCGCGCAAGACCGAGCGGTCGCGCCAGCGTCTCGCGCGCTCCAGACCCGCGTCTGCGATTTGATCCCGCGGCTCTCCGCCTGATCGAGCCTTCACGCGCCTTCTATCGCCGGGACACCGTCATCGTCGCCCGGAATCTGCTGGGGGCATTTCTCGCGCGGCGCTTTCGCGGCGCCTGGTACGGGGCCCGCATCGTCGAGACCGAGGCGTATCTCGGAGTCGACGACGCGGCGGCGCATTCGTGGAAGGGCAGACGGACCGCGCGTGTGGAGCCGATGTACGCGGACGGCGGCCACCTGTACGTCTTTCTCGTCTACGGCATGCACCATTGCGCGAACGTGGTGACACGGGAAGAGGGAACAGCCCAGGCGGTGCTTCTGCGGGCGGGAGAGGCGCCGGGCGGCGCTCCTCCGCGGCTCCTCTCCGGGCCGGGAAAGCTGTGCGCCGGACTCGGCATCACGGTCGCCGATACCGGACGAGATCTGACGGGTGACGGCCCGATCAGGATCTTCCGCGGGCCGGGGGCTCGCCGCCCGAAGATCCGCCAGTCTCCACGAATCGGAGTCGACTACGCGGGTGACGCCGCAGCGTGGCCGCTCCGGTTCTTCGTCGCGGATTCGCCGGCCGTGTCGGGGAGGCGGTAGCTGGTTCTCAAAAAGAGGGGAGAAGATCACCGTAACCCGGATCTTCCGCCCGCTTCGAGCAACGGCTTCGGAATGCTGGCGAGATTATCGCCCCGGGCGAGAGCCAGCGCCTGCCTGCGGGCCCCTCTCCCAACCCTCTCGCCGAGCGCCGGGAGAGGAGAGGTCTGCTCGTGTGCTCAGTGCGCCATCGGGGGCGGCAGCGGGTTCGTCGAGGTCGCGACGACGGCATTCTTCCCGCCGCGCTTGGCTCGGTAGAGGGCCGCGTCGGCGCGGTCGATCAGCTCCTTCTTGTTGCGCGCGTCGTTCGGGAACGTGGCGATTCCGATCGAGACCGTCGCCCGCACGATCTCGTTCGTGTCCGGCGGGCGGAAGAGCCGCTCGTCGATCCGGGTGCGGACGCGCTCGGCGACTTCCGCCGCTTCGTCCGACGGCGTCTCGGGCAGGACGACGGCGAATTCCTCGCCGCCATAGCGCGCGACGAGGTCCATGTCGCCGCGGACCTCGTTGCGGATCTCCGCGACGATGCGCTGGAGGATCGCGTCCCCGACGGGATGCCCGTATCCGTCGTTGATGGCCTTGAAGTCGTCGATGTCGAGAAGCAGGATCGAGAGGGGACGTCCCCGACGCTCGGCCCGGCCGATCTCCTTCTGGAGCGACTCCTGGAAGTATCGGTGGTTGTACGCGCCCGTCAGGCCATCACGGATGCTCTGTTCCCTGGCGTCGGTGTAGGAGCGCGCGATCTCGATCGCCGTCACCGCCTGATTCGCGAAGATCTCGAGCGCGCGGACCGTGTCGAGGCTCGGCGACTGGCCGTTCTTCGGGTCGTCCACTCGCAGGCAGCCGACCAGGCGCTCGCCCGAGACGAACGGGATCCAGAGGGTCTCGTGCGCCCGCCAGGCGTTCGGTCCGGCACGGCGGTTCACGCGGCCGACGAGGCTGTCGGTGAATCCGTGCTCGCCCGGCGTCCGCTGCCGCAGGTGGTACGACTTGGACACGCGGTTCTCTTCGGTCCAGTTGCGGGTGATGTCGCCGGCGGGGATCTCGCGGCCCTTCATCTCCTCCCACTTCCGGTCGAGCCCGAACTGCGCGTGATGGACGAAAGCATTGCGGTCCGGCTCGTACACCGAAAGCAGCACGGCATTGAAGCCGAGGCTGCGGCCGGCGGCGTTGACGATCGTCTGGAACAGCACTTCGAGGTTCAGGTGCTTCTTGAGCTCGTTCGAAATCTCGAGGACCTGGTTCAGCGTCTCCGCGCGCTCGCGGTTGCGGTCCGAGAGCTCCTGGAGCTGCGCGCGGATCGCCCGGTCCTGGAGCACGAGCGCGATCTGCTCGGCAAGCGTCCCGATCGAAGCGACGGCGGTGCGGGAATGGATCGAGCGGAAGGCGCTCTCGAGCACGAGCACCCCCATGTTGAGCTCATAGGTCGAGAGACGCGTGACGAGCTGATGCGCGGGGCCCGCGATGAGGCGCACCTGGCGGTCTTCGTCGGAGTGTCGCACCACCGCCTCGCTCGTCGAGTCGATGGCGCGCTCGTCGAGCCGGTTCTCCCGCACCCAGGTGGCGATCGCCTCGGGCGAAGTGCTGACGTCTCCCGCGACGTGGATTGCCACTTCCTTCGACGACTCGTCCGTCCATTCGACGATCGCCATCGCCTGGACGGGGAGGAGCCGCCGCAGCGCCTCGAAGATGCGCTGGTATCGGTCGCCGCGTCCGCCGACCGAGAAGATGTTGGCGATCTCGCGGAGCACGTCGAGCTGCCGGTTCTCGCGCTCGACCGCGTGGTACTTCTCCTCGACGGAGGAAAAGCCGCGCACTACGAACGACGCGAGCACTACCGGGAAGAACGCGAGGAGAAGCCCCGGTATCCCGTAGTGGGGATACACCAGGATCTCGAGCGCCACGATCGGGCTCAAGAGCATCAGCGTGACGAGCTGAAAGAGCCCCATCTCGAGAAGCTGCTCGCGGGGAACGCGCCGCGATACGTCGAGGTACGCGAAAACGAGCAGCGTGTTGACGAAGAAAAAGACGAGGAGGATGCCGGCGGCCTCCACCGCGACGGTGACCGGCCCGCCTCCCGCGCGGTGAACGGCGCGGAAAAAGACCGCGGCGATCCCGTAGGAGAGGCTGATCTGCGAGAGATCGAACGCCGAGGAGAGGGTGAACCGGCGGTTGCGCCGGAGGACTTTCGCGAGCAGGTCCGCGCACGCGCACACGAGCAGGACGGCGGCGGGAGACTGGAGGAGCAGGATGGCCGGAACGAGCGCCGCGGCCTCGACCCCGAGGAAGTTGCCCGCATAGCGAACCCGCAGCCGGAACGCGAGCGCCGCCAGCACCGCGAAGAAGGCCATCTCGAGCGCATGGCCGGAAGTCATCGAAGGCAGCTCGATGAGAAGGAGCAGCAGGGCGGCGATCGGCGTGCCGATCTCCAGAACCATGAGGGCGCGGGCTCGGGTCATCATCGCGCAGCGCCCATCACTTCTTCTTCCACCGGATCACCTCGCTCTTCGCGAGCGAGTGGAAGATCATGAGGACCTCGAGCTCTTTGATCGGCGAGATCTTCATGATCGACTTGACGTCCCACGTTCCGTTGATGCGGGACAGGACGAAACCCTCGTGTGGAGAGAAGGGGAGCTCCGTGAGCTTCGTCATCGGGATCGCGATCTCCGGGATGCGGTCGCCGGTGACCCCGTCCTTCTCGAGCGCCGCCTTGATCTCGCGCTCCGCCTGACGGATCGCATCGGCGGCCCGCCCGTCCGAGGGGTCGAGGTCCGATGCGACCTTGAACATCCGGTAGGCCTTCTGGGGGTCGTCCTTCAGGTGCGCTTTTCCGCGAGCGAGGAACTGCTCGACCTCGCTCTCCGCGCTTCCCCCGCCGACCGCGACAGGCTGCCGCGCGACGCGATCGACCTGCACCAGGCCCATGGTTTCGTTCCGAAGCCCTTCGAAGACGAGCCGCGCCACGTTGAACTCGGCGTTGTGAGTCTGCAGGGCGATCTCCTCGATCGTTCGCTGCCCGTCGATGTAAGGCACGATCAGCTTCTCGCGTTCGGAGAGCTCGTCGATGTTCAGGGGGCGCACGATCTGGGGGACCACGGAGTCGTCGGGGACGCGCAGCCGGATGCGCTGCCACTCGTCGTACCGGCGCAAGCCTTCCATGATGATGCCGGTGACGTCGAGCGACAGCGGCACCATCTTCAGGTCCGGCAGCTCGCCGTCGACGAACTCGAAATCGCCCTCCTCCCAGAGGAAGACGTCGAAGATCGACTCCTCGGCCTTCTTGCGCATCAGCCGGAGCAGGTCCGTTTCCGAGATCGCGTTGATCATGACGAGGATCTTGCCGAGGAGGATGTTGGATTCCTCCTGAACTTCCATCGCCATTTTGAGCTCTTCTTCGGTGATGTAGCCGTGGGACACCAGGAAGTGGCCGAGGTACTCGCGCTGGTCGGAGGAGGACGAGGAGTTGATCCGGCCATTCTGGAAGTAGATCCTCTTTTCGACGCCATGGCCGTCGATGAGCAAAGTTCCGGTCTTCTGGCCGAGAGACAGCCATTGGAGCAGCTCGGAGAGCTGCATCGTCTTGAGATTGCCGGTGATTCCCACCTGTCGCTCGAGGGGGCTATTTTAGCCGAAATCTTGGCGCATCAGGGGTTTCCGGGGCAGACCGCCCGGACCCCTCCGCGCCGATCCCGGCGAAAACCTGCGGAAAAGCTCCGGCGAGATTATTCCTCAGGGGGGTTGTAGGCGGCGATCCCGGTGACCGCCTCGCCGATCACGAGGGTGTGGATGTCGTGGGTCCCCTCGTACGTATACACGCTCTCGATGTTGGCCAGATGGCGGAACACGGGGTACTCGTTGACGACGCCGTTTGCGCCGAGGGTCTCCCTCGCGAGCTTCGCGCACTCGCGCGCGACCCAGACGTTGTTTCTCTTCGCCATCGACACGTGGTGCGGCTTCATCGTGCCGGCGTTTTTCATCGAGCCGAGCTTCCAGGAAAGAAGCTGCCCTTTGGTGATCTCCGTCACCATCCACGCCAGCCGCTCCTGGACGAGCTGGTGGGCGGCGATGGGCCGGTCCTTCCACTGCTTGCGGGTTTTCGCGTAGTCGAGCGCCGCGCCGTACGTCGCCATCGCGCTCCCGATCGCGCCCCAGGCGATCCCGTACCGCGCCTGGGTCAGGCAGGAGAGCGGGCCTTTGAGCCCGGAGACGCCGGGGAGGATGTTCTCGGCGGGGATGCGGCAGTCTTCGAATGCGAGCTGCGAGGTGACGGACGCCCGCAGAGACATCTTTCCCCGGTGCTCGGACGTCGAGAACCCGGGCGTGCCCTTCTCGACGAGAAACCCGTGGATCTTTCCGTCGAGCTTCGCCCAGACGACCGCGACGTCGGCGATCGACCCGCTCGTGATCCACGCCTTCGCGCCGTTCAGCACGTAGGAGTCTCCATCCTTTCGAGCCGTGGTTCGCATGCCCCCGGGGTTGGAGCCGAAGTCGGGCTCGGTCAGGCCGAAGCAGCCGATCGCCGAGGCGCTTCCGAGCCGCGGAATCCAGTTGTCCTTCTGCGCCTGGGAGCCGAACGCGTAGATGGGATACATGACGAGGCTCGACTGCACCGACACGAAGGACCGCAGCCCCGAGTCTCCCCGCTCGAGCTCCTGCATGATGAGCCCGTACGCGACGTTGTCGAGACCCGGGAGCCCGTACTCGTGAATCGTGGACCCGAAGAGCTGCATCGCCGACATGTCCGGGATGAGCTCTTTCGGGAAACGCCCTTCGTACGCGGCGTCTTCAATGATCGGAAGCACCTTCTCGTCGACCCAGGAGCCCACGGTGTCGCGCACCAGGCGCTGTTCCTCGGTGAACAGAGAGTCGCAGTCTAAGTAGTCGGACCGGTCGGTTGCCATGGCGGAGAAATGTATCCGATCGGGCGCTCCGACGGCCCGTTTTTCGAGTCTGCACACGGCCTGACGGGTGTTCGGAGAATCGGCGTGGTTGCGTGGGCCGCGCCCGGGCGGCTAAACTGACTCGAAGCACATGACGTCATTTCTGGCGGGGTCCGCCTACAAGATGGTGCGCGAGCTCGCCGATGGCTTCGTCATCGTCACCGAGCGGACCTTCAAGCAGTACAAGCCGCAGGAGCTGACCGACTTTCAGATGGAGGCGGACCGGCTGCTGCGGGAAGTGCGCGGAACCCAGACCCTCGTCACCGATACCGAGGGGACTCAGAAACGGCAGCGCCGCATGCAGAGGCTCCAGCAGGCGATCACGATCGTGAACGCCGTGCGTTCCCGCGCCCGCTGATCCTTCGGCGTTAACCCTTCGTCGAGATCACGGCCCGGCCCTCCCTCGAACTCGGCGAGCGATGAGGCGGCTACCGAGGTGTCGCAGGAGGCGCATCAGGGACGGGGGAACGGGGTGAGGGACCGGCCTTGCCGGCGAGAACGGTATCCTCATCGAACGACACCATGGGGAGGCGATCCGAAAACGACTCGCGCGCCTTCGCGCGCCAGACTGCTCTCGCTGGCCTGTTTTTCGCGGGCGCCGCCGTGTTGTTCACCTGGCCCCTCGCTTTCCGTTTTCGGAGCGGGATGCCCGATCTCTTCGACGACAAGTTGAACGCCTGGATCTTTCATTGGGACTTCCATCAGGTATTCCGGAATCCGCTCCGGCTCTTCGATACGAACATCTTCTATCCGGCTCGCGACACGCTCGCGTTTTCCGAAAACCTCTTCGGAGCGGCGGTCTTCGGATTTCCGCTCTACCTCGCGGGCGCCTCCACCCTCGCCACCGCAAACGTCCTGATGCTTCTGGGAATGGCGCTTTCGGGCGTCGCCGGGTGGGCGCTCGCGCGCGAAGTGACCGGGGATCCGGAGGCGTCACTGGTAGGCGGAATCGTCTTCGCGTTCGTTCCCTGGCGCATCGCGCAGCTTCCGCACGTTCAGTTTCAGTGGGGTGCCTTCCTGGCCCTCCTCCTTCTTTTCCTCCTGCGGGCGCTCGATCGGGGAACCCGCCGCGACGCCGCTCTCTTCGGCCTCTTCTTCGGATGGAATGCGCTCTCGAACGTGCACTACGCTCTGTTTTCGGGGCTTCTCGTGGCCCTCGTTCTGGGGCACGATTTCCTGACCCGGGAGAAGGCGATCTTTTTTCCCCGCTTCCGGCGGGTCCTGCTGGCCGGCGCGGTCGCGACTCTTCTCGTCGTGCCGTTCTACGTTCCGTACCTGCGCGCTTCGCGCTCTTACGGCATGGTCCGGGGCGAGGGGGAGATTGCGGCGTACTCCGGGCGGCCCGTCGACTTCTTGACCGCCGGACCTCAGAACAAGCTCTACGCGCCGATCACGCAGAAGTGGGCCCATGCGGAAGGGGACTTCTTTCCCGGTCTCACCGCGGTGCTGCTCGCCGCCGTGGCGATCCGACGTCTGCGCAAAGCCGCCGTGGCGGCGGAGTCGGGGGAGGCGCCGACAGCCGGCCGCCTCCGGCTGGCCCGGCTCCTCGATTTCTTCCTGGCAGCCGGAATTCTGGCGTGGGCAGCCGCCGCGCTTCTTCATCGCCAGGCACTCGGCCCCGTCCGGCTTCGGGACCCCGGAAGAATCCTCGCGATCTGCGGCGTCCTCGCCGTGGTGCGCCTGCTTCTGGCGTTTCCCCGCCGGTCTCGTTATTCCAACCTTGCCGACTTCGCCCGCCGGAACCGGATCGGACCGAGGGCCCTCCTCTTCGTCGGCATCGCGGGGCTCGGCGTCCTGATCGCGCTCGGCACCCATACGCCCTTCTATCGGATCCTCGTCCAGTCGGCGGGAGCGATCTTCCGCTCGATTCGGGTCCCCTCGCGCGGCATCGTTCTCTTCGACCTCGCTCTCGGCGTCCTTGCCGCGTGGGGCCTCGCCCTCCTGACTCGGGGATGGCGGCCGGGAGCGCGTCACGCGTCCATTGCCGCCGCGCTCCTTCTCCTGACTATCGAGTACCGCGCTTTTCCGATCGAGATCGGCTCCGTCCCCGAAGAAGCAGCGCCCGTGTATCGATGGCTCTCGGGCATTCCCATTCGGGGCGCCGCGGTCGAGTGGCCTATGGCGGTCGAAGTCGAGCCCGAGCACGTCTTCCGATCGACCGAGCACTGGAAGCCGATCGTGAACGGGTACTCCGGCTTCGCGCCGCCCCGTTACGATGCGCTCGCGGCGGTCCTGCGCCAGCCTCGGATCCCCGACACGGTCTGGATCTCCCTGCGCTCTTTCGGCGCCTCGATGCTCCTCTTTCACCCGTCCGAGACGACGGACGAAAATCGCAGGAGTTACCTGGACTTACTCCGAAGGGGCATTGCGGAGGGACACCTGCGGCCCGTCGGCGCGTTTCCCCGTCCCGGTCAGGACGCCCCCGATCTCGTTTTTCGCCTGGCGCGCTCGGCCCCGTTTCCCATTCCCGTGCCGCCGGAGCGCGCGATCCGTTCCGACGAGGCCGCGATGGCTCTGCTCGCGCGGATCGAGGAGCGGCTCTCCGCACCTTTCGGAACGATCGAGCGCCCCTCAAACGGCGAAGAAATCCGCTCGGGTTACTGGCTCTTCGGGTGGGCGCTCGACGATTCGGGACTGGCGGGCGTCCGCCTGGCCGCGCGCGGCGCGCCTCCCGTGGACTGCCTGATCGGTCAGCCGTTTCCGGGAGTCGCCGCCGTGTACCCGAAGTACCCGGACCGTGAGCGGCCGGGCTTCGGGTGCCCGGTCCCGTCGCTCCCTCCCGGGGCCCGGACCCTTTCGATCGTCATCACCGGCCGGGACGGGGGACAGGCCGTGCTCGAGCGTTCGGTTCGGATCCGTTAAACGGCGCCGCGTATAATCGCGCGCTCTTCATGGACACCACCACAGCGATTTCGCACATCGGCGAGAAGACCGGAGGCACCGCCACCGTCCAAGGTTGGCTGTACAACCGACGGTCCTCGGGCAAGATCCAGTTCCTGATCGTGCGGGATGGCACCGGCTATCTGCAGGCCGTGGTCCCGAAAGTCGAGGTCGGGCTCGAGGTGTGGGAAGCCGCCGAGCGGGCGTCTCAGGAGAGCTCGCTGCGGGTGACCGGAACCGTGCGCGAGGAGAAACGCGCCCCCGGCGGCTACGAGATGGCGGTGCAGTCCGTCGAGATCATCGGCGCTTCCGAGGGGTATCCGATCAGCCCCAAGGAGCACGGAGTCGACTTCCTCATGAACCTGCGGCATCTCTGGATGCGCTCGTCGCAGCAGCACGCGGTGCTCCGGGTCCGCTCGGAGGTCGAGCAGGCGGTTCGCGACTTCTTCTACCAGAGGGAGTTCACGCTCATCGATTCGCCGATTCTTACGGGCTCGGCCGTCGAGGGCACGTCGACGCTCTTCGAAACGGATTACTTCGGAGAGAAGGCGTATCTTTCGCAATCGGGCCAGCTGTATCTCGAGCCGGCGGCGGCGGCGTTTGGAAAGGTCTACTGCTTCGGGCCGACGTTTCGCGCGGAAAAATCCAAGACGCGGCGGCACCTGACCGAGTTCTGGATGATCGAGCCCGAAGTCGCCTTCATGCGGTTCGAAGGGCTGGTCGAGCTCGCCGAAGACTTCATCGTCTCGCTGATGGGCCGCGTGCTCGAACGCTGCCAGGAGGACCTGAAGCGCCTCGAGCGCGACACGAGCAAGCTCGAGGCGATTCAGAAGCCGTTTCCGCGGATCACCTACCGCGAAGCCGTCCGCAAGCTCGCCGGGGAGGGTTTCGACATAAAGTTCGGCGACGATCTCGGTGCCGACGAGGAGACCGCGCTCGCGAAGGAGCTCGACCGCCCGCTCGTGGTGTCCCGCTTCCCCGCCGCGATCAAATCGTTCTACATGCAGCCGGACCCGGAAGACGAGGAAGTCGTCCTGGGCCTCGACATGCTCGCGCCGGAAGGCTACGGAGAAGTGATCGGGGGCTCGGAGCGCATCTACGACCTCGCGCTGCTCGAGAAGAGAATCGCGGAGCACAAGCTTCCCCGGGAAGCCTACGAGTGGTACCTCGACGTTCGCCGCTACGGCACATTCCCGCACTCCGGGTTCGGAATGGGACTCGAGCGCTTCGTCGCGTGGGCCTGCGGGATCCACCACCTCCGCGAGGCGATCGCGTATCCGCGCACGCTGAAGAGGATCTACCCTTGAACGGGCCGCGGCTTCCGGTATTGACGGGCCCGGCCGGCGAAGGGCGAACGGCGAAAGGCGAAGGGCGATCGGAGACCCTGCCGTCGGTCGGTGTCGTGTCGCTCGGATGCGCGAAGAACCTCGTCGACACGGAGATCATGCTCGGGCACCTCGCGCGGGCGGGGCACTCGATCGTCCCGGACGACCGCGCCCGCGTCGTTCTGATCAACACGTGCGGGTTCATCGACAAGGCGAAGGAAGAATCCGTCGAAGCGATCCTGGAGCAGGTGGAGCGCAAGAAGCGAGGCGAGATCGACCGCGTGGTCGTGGCCGGCTGCATGGTGCAGAAGTACGGCCGCGAGCTCGCGGACGAGATCCCGGAGGTCGACCAGTTCGTCGGGCTCGACGAGCTCCACCTCGCTCCCGCGGCGGCTATCGGACTGCCAGGCCTCGCGCGATTCACCGACAAGCCGCTGGCGACGCGGCTCTACGACGAGGCGGCGCCGCGGATCCTGTCGCGCCGGCGGGGGTACGCCTATCTCAAGGTGGGCGAGGGCTGCGACAACCCGTGCACGTTCTGCACGATCCCCCAGATGCGCGGGTTCCAGCGAAGCCGCCCGATCGAGTCTCTCGTTGCGGAAGCGCGGGCGCTCGAGGCGCAGGGGGTCTCGGAGCTCGTGCTGATCTCGCAGGACACGACCCGTTACGGCGAGGACCTCGGGATGAAGCGCGGGGGACTCGCGCGGCTCGTCGAAGCGCTGCTCGCCGGAACCACGTTTCCCTGGATCCGTTTTCTTTACGCCTATCCGAAGACGCTCGATGAGTCCGTTCTGAAGGTCATGGCGCGCGAGCCGCGTTTCGTCTCCTATGTGGACATCCCGCTCCAGCACGTTTCGCGCGCTGTCCTCGCCGGGATGCGCCGCGGCGGCGACCCGGCGTCTTACCTCGCGATGATCGAGCGCATGCGCCGGACGGTTCCGGATCTCGCGATCCGCACCACGTTCATCCTGGGATTTCCGGGGGAAGGCGAAGCCGAGTTCGCGGAATTGTGCGAGTTCGTGCGCCGGGCGGAGTTCGACAACCTCGGAGCGTTCACCTATTCGCCGGAGCCCGGATCGAAGTCGGAGCCGCTCGGAGACCCCGTGCCGGCCGACGAAAAGGAGCGCCGTCGCGATTTCCTGCTGTCACTTCAGCGTCCGATCGCCCGGCGCAAGACGCGGGCGCTCAAGGGTCGAACGGTCGAGGCGATCGTCGAAGGTTCCTCGGAGGAATCCGATCAGCTGATCGAAGGACGCCTCCGCTCGCAGGCGCCCGAGATCGACGGCCGCCTCCTGATCAACGACACGGGCGGGCGGGAGCTCGTCCCGGGTGCCATCGTTCAGGTGCGGATCTCGGAGACTTTTGAATACGACGTCGTTGGAGGTCTTGTCTCCTGAGGCTCAGCTGCTCAGCGCCTCGTGCCAGGCGGTACCCCCCTCGACCTTCCAGCCTACGTAAAAGTCACCCTCCCCGCTGATAAGCGACAATCAGTCCGATGCTCCACGTGATCCGGGACCCCCTCCGGGCGTCCGACCTTCCCCGCGGCGGCATCGTGACGATCGGCAACTTCGACGGAGTCCATCTCGGTCACCGCCGGATCCTGGAGGCGGTCGTCGCCCGCGCCCGCGAGGCCGGCCGGCCCGCGGTCGCGATCACGTTCGAGCCGCACCCGCTCGCCGTGCTCCGGCCCGACCACGCTCCCCGGCGGATCCAGACGCTCCGGCAGAAGGAGGAGGCGATCGAGGCGCTCGGGATCGACTTCCTCCTGGTCATCCCGTTCACGCGCGATTTCTCTCTCACGGAGCCCGAGGCGTTCGTCCGGGACTTCCTCTGCGAACGGCTCGCCGCCGCGGAACTGGTGCTCGGGCAGCACTTCGCGTTCGGGCGAGGGAAGAGGGGAGACCTCTCGCTGTTAAACCGCCTCGCTCCCGAGTGCGGATTCCTCGCCCGGGGGGTGGATGAGGTGGTGGAAGCCGGCGAGCCGGTGTCGTCGAGCCGCATCCGAAATGCGATTTCGACGGGCCGCGTCTCGGAGGCGGCGGCGATGCTGGGACGTCCCTATTTTCTCGACGGGATCGTCTCCCGCGGCGACCGCGTGGGACGCAAGATCGGATATCCCACGATCAACCTCTCGCCGGAGAACGAGCTGCATCCCGCTGACGGCGTTTACGTCACCTCGATCGAGATCTCGTCATTCGGACGACCCTTCGAGTGCGTGACGAACATCGGCCGCCGGCCGACCGTCTATGAAGACTTCTCGACGACGATCGAAACGTACGTCTTCGACTTCTCGTCGGACGTCTATGGCGAGCGGGTGCGGCTCTTCTTCCATGAACGGCTGCGGGAAGAGCGCACCTTCGCATCGATGATGGCGTTGACTGAACAGATCGGCCACGACATCGAATCCGCGCGAGCGTACTTCGCCCGCGCGCACTCCGCGCAAGCGCCTTCGGGAGGAGGCCCCGCCTGACGCGCGCGCCCGGCTCGCCGGGTGTCAGTTTCAGGCGTGGATCGAGGGGCGAAACAGGCGCCGATAGCCCGCCAGGACGAGAAGCGCGGCGCCAAACGTCGCCACGATCGCCGCGCCGGTCGGCAGGTCGAGCAGAAACGACAGCGCGACCCCCGCCGCGGAAACGACCGCTCCCATCGTCCAGCCGATCGCGAGGCGTGGCCCGAGCCGTTCGGCGAACAACATCGCGGTGACGGACGGAACGATCAGGAAGCAGAACACCAGCAGCACGCCCGCAATCGCGACCGAAGAGGTGACGACGAACCCGAAGGACATGTAGAAGAGGAAGTCCCACAGCCGGACGTTGACTCCGTCCCGCTCGGCCGCGCTTTCGTCCATGGAGATGGCGAGGAATTTCCGGCGGAAGATGTAATGGAAGACGCCGACGAGCGCGTAGAGCACCGCGGTTTTGCCGATTTCCGGCCACGTGACCGAGAGGATGTTTCCGACCAGCATCTCCTTCAGGTGCTCGGTTTCCTGGGTCGCCTTCGACATGATCAGGATCGCCATCGCCGCCGAGACCGCGTAGACGATGCCGATGATCGCCTCCTGCGGGATCCGCGTCTTCCGGTGCACGCGCGTCAGCGCGAAAATCGCCGCGCCCAGGAACGTGAACCCCAGAGAGAAGAGGTACGCGGTCGTCGAGTGCAGGTCGTAG
Source organism: Acidobacteriota bacterium (assembly GCA_039931865.1). GTDB lineage: Bacteria > Acidobacteriota > Thermoanaerobaculia > UBA5066 > Gp7-AA6 > JALYUA01. Next base: position 15,848 of record JBDTRB010000048.1, read on the forward strand.
CCCGCGAGATAGGCCACTGTGGAGCCGAGCGCCGCGATCTGCGCGAGCGAGAGGTCCACGAAGATGACCCCCCGCTCGACCACGTGGACTCCGAGGTAAGCGTGGATCCCCGTGAGGATCAGGCTCGCCACGAACGCCGGAAGGAGAATCTGGAAAATCGTCACTTCTTGCCTTTCATGGCTGCGACGAAGGAATCGATGTCCTTGTCGAAGAGCGTGAAGTAATCCTTGATCTCCGGCAGGCCTCCGACGGACGGATAGAACACGACCACGACAGCTCCCGTCTTTCCGGCGACCGAGTTCGGCGCCTTGGCGTCGAAGTACGGCTCGACCAGGATGACCGGGATCTTTTCTGACTGAATCAGGTTGATGATCTCGAGCGTGTGCGAAGGCGACGGTGGGATACCGGGCTTCGGCTCGACGTGCCCGGCGACGACCAGCTTGAAATGCTTCGCGAAGTTCGGCCACGAGTCGTGAAACGTGACGATCTTCGTTCCGGCGAAGGGCGCCATCTTCGCGTCCCACTCTCTGGTTTTCGCCACCAGCTTCGCGTCGAACGCGGAGAGATTTTTGTCGTAAGTCGCCTTGCCGGCCGGATCGAGCTGGGAGAGGCGAGCCGCGATCGCGCGGGCGATGATGCGGCCGTTGTCCGGGTCGGTCCAGTAGTGAGGATTGCCGTAGGGATGCACGTCTCCCATTGCCCGGGTGACCTTCGTCGTCGGGAGCTGGAGGATGTCGACCCCGACCGACGCGTCCAGATACCCCGGATTGCCGGGGTGGATCTTTCCGTTGCGGCTCTGGTCGATCAATGGCGGCAGGTAGCCGATCTCGAGCTCGAGCCCCGCGGCGATCAGGAGATCCGCGCGCGACAGCCGCACGATGAACGACGGCTTCGCGTCCACGAAGTGCGGATCCTGGTAGCCCTTCGCGAGCGCGAAGGCGTCGACGCGGTCGCCGCCGATCGCCTGGGCGATCGAGGCGAAGTCCTGAAGCGTCGAAACCACGTTCACCTTCGCGAACGCGGGGGAGGCGAGACCGAGCAGCAGGGCGGGCAGCAGGAAGAAGGAAGCTTTTTTCATGGCTTGGTCCTCAGAAAGGGTGAGCGCCGTGGGCGCCGATGGCAAACTGGAGCTGGAGGAGTGCTTCCGTCGCGTTGATTCCTCCGGCGTAGCGCCGGCGGCGGAGCTCGCCGCGAAGCTGAGAAAATTCGCTCGGCCAGAACGTCAGGAGGACTGCCTGTCCGGTGTCCCTCCGCGCGGCCTCGTCGGCGTGGTCGGACGATTCGACGCGCGCGCCGGCGAACCAGCGCTTGGCGAGCTGGTACTCGCCCGAAACGAACCATCCGCGCGCCGTCTGCCGTCCGCCGGGTTGATCCCGCCGGCTGCGGTAGAGCTCGCCGCGAACCGAAGCGGAACGATAGCTGGCCCGCCGCAACGGCTTCCAGCGAAACGTGGCGTCGATCGCTTCCAGGCGCGTATGGCGCGTCATCTCTTCGGTCGAGGTCGCGTTGGGGCCGTATCCGTACGAGAAGCCGAGCTCGAGGTTGCTGCTCTCGGAGATATCCCCGTAGGCGCGGTAATGCGCGTTGTAGGCCAGGTCGCCCCTGTGCGGTGCCTGAAAGAGGCCCTCCGATTCGCCGCGGAAGACCTGGACCGTGAGCTCCGAGAAGAGGTCCGCCGGCAGGGGAAGCAGGCGCGATAGCGAAACGCCGTCGCCGATCCAGCCCTCTTCGCCCCCGAGCAGGTTGACGATGGGAAGCGGCTCGTCGGCCCAGGGCAGCACGTGCAGGTGCAGCGTGTTGATCTTCCCGAACTGCACGCGCATGCGCCCGACCTTCGCGAGAAATTGAGCGGGAAGCGCGGTGAACGTCAGGAAGCCTTCTTCGACGGAGACGTTGCTGCCGTTGAAGGACAGAAAGAAGTCGGCCTTGGCATAGGGATCGACGATCGCCTGGAGACCGAGCTCCGACTCACGCAGGCTCAGGTTCGGGAGGTTCTCGACCGGGTTTCGACCCGCCACACCGAGAAAGTTGCCGATGACGGAAATGGAAGGGTTGAAGTAGTTCGAGGTCTGCGAGCCTCCTCCGGCGGCCGGGGCGGGAGGGGGAGGGCCCGGCGGGGGTGTTTCGGTCGTCCCCGGTGTCGGTGTCGGTGTCGGTGTCGGTGTCGGCGTCGGCTCCGGCGCGGGAGTCGCCTCCTGCGCCGGGGCAAAGGCGCACCAGGACGCCATGAGAATCATCGCAACGAGAGAGATCCGTAGCCTCATCTGTTCCTCCTGCCGGTCGTGCCGGCACCGTGCGTCCGGCAAAAGGCCGGGCGCGCAGGCACTCAGGCGAGTGCGGGAGGAGCGCGCCCGTCATCCAGACGCGGCGCGAAGAGCCGGAGAAGGCGGGTCGGAACCGCGACGAACGAGTCGACGGCACGCGCCGGCGCCGGCGCGAAGACCGCGAGGCTCGACAGGGAGACGTCCCGGTGAGCAAGACAGGCCAGACAGCCGTGCGACGCGAAGGGGTCGGCCGAGTCGGCGGCCCACGCCGGCGCGTCTGGCGTCGAAGAGAGCGCTCGCGGCGGCGCGCCAGGCTCCGGGTGAAGTCCGAAGGACCCCGTAATCGCGGCGAGGGCCGCCGCGAACAGGAGGACGCGCGTCCAGCGGGCCATCCGGACGGCTTGCAGCATCGGATTTCGCAAACGGGCCACGGTGGCATTGTATTCCGTCCAGTGTCGCCTGGAGCGGACGGAGCGCCTTGCTTAGAATGGGCTCGTGTCCGACGTGCCGCTGTTCGATTCCGCCTCGGGGCTGCCGCCGGCCAGCACGGCCGGGAATTCGGGCCTGCGCCGGAGGATGTACTGGCTGCTCGGGCTGACATTCGTACATGTCGTGGGGGAGGGAGGCCTGGCGTTTTACGAGGCGCTCCGCGTCGGAAGCCTCGCGCTGCTCGCTTTCGCCCTCGAAAGCGTCATCGAGGGCGGGGCGGCTCTTCTGGCGGTTCGCCACCTTCGGCATCTCTCCGACGAGGAGGAGGACCACGCGCGCAGCGACCAGAACCTGGCGCGCTGGATCGGCGTTTCCTTCCTGCTCCTCGCGACGTACACGACCATCCGCGGGCTCGTCGAGCTTTCCGGAGGCGCTCACGCGGACAGAAGTCCCCTCGGCCTCTATCTGACGATTTTCGCCACGTTTGGAATGCCGTTCATCGGCTACTGGAAGTGGAAAACCAGCCACGCGCTCGACAGCAAGGGTCTCGCGGCGGAGGCGAAGGAATCCATCGCTTGCTCCGCGGACTCCGCGCTGACCCTTCTCGCGATGATCGGCGGCCTCCTGGGGGCTCCCGGCTGGCTGGACCCCGCCCTCTCCCTCCTCATGGTGCCGTGGTTTCTCCGGGAGGGCCTCGCGCACGTGCGCGGGCGAGTGCATGCGCATGTGCATTGATAAGGCGACAAGGCGCTGGGGGCCGGGCGCGGGCTGCGCGCCCTGGCGAAGTGCGAAGGGGACTCGTCCCGTCCCACGGCCCGTCGCCTCCCGTCGTAAGATGAATCTTGAGGACCGCATTTCGCATATGTCCGGATGGAGGGAATGGACCGATGTCGGATAACCCGAATGTGCATGAGGTTTCGGATACGAGCTTCGACGGGGACATCCTGAAGAGCGACCGGCCGGTGCTCGTCGATTTCTGGGCGCCCTGGTGCGGCCCCTGCCGCTCGGTGGCCCCGCTCGTGGACGACCTTGCGACGCAGTACAAGGACAAGCTCAAGGTGGCGAAGATCAACGTGGACGAGTCGTCACAGGTCGCGATGAAGTACCAGGTGACGTCGATTCCGACGTTCATCGTGTTCAAGAACGGACAGGTCGCGGATCGGGTTCTCGGGGCGCTGCCGAGGAGCGAATTCGTCAAGTTCATCGATCGGAACCTGTGATTTCGAGGGCGCGCGGCGCCCTGAAGGAAAGGGAGGGCGAACGCCCTCCTTTTTCTTTTAAGAGGACCCTGGACGGCAAATCCGAAGCCCATTTGCCGTCGTAAGATAGTCGTCGTGAAGCGATCCCTGGTCCTTTTTGCCCGCGAGCCTTCCCGCGAAGCGCGCGCGAAGGGCTTTGCCGCGGCCGGAGGCGCGGACCTTTTCGCCTCGTTCGCGGCGGGGTGGCTCGATGCCGCCGAAAGCGCCGGCGCGCGGCTCGTCGTGGCGGCTCCCGCGGAAGACCTGACGGCGTGGCGCCGGCGCCTGCCACCGGACCGCGGGATCGTCTGGATCGCCCAGCACGGACGTTCTTTCGGGCAGCGGCTCGAGGAGAGCGCCCGCCGGGTCGTTTCAGACGGCGGTTCCGTGGTTCTCGTCGGCGGCGACGTCCCTCCGAGCGCGCCGGCCGTCTCCCGCGCGTTCGATGCGCTCGATGACGGAGCGGACGCGGTTCTCGCGCCTTCGCCGGATGGCGGTGTCTCCCTGGTGGCCCTCACCCCGCTCGATCTCGACCTTCTCCGGGGCGTCGCCGCGGGGAGCGCCGATGTCTTCCGCGCCCTGGCGGCCGCTCTGGAAAAACGCGGCCGGACGGTCGAGGTCATCGGATTTGCCCCCGACGTCGACGGGCGCCGCGACCTGCGCCGCCTGATGCACACGGGCGCGGTCCTGCTCTCACGCTCCCTGCTCCGCAGGGCGCTGGCGATCCTCGCATCGCCCCGCGACGGTCATCGTCCGGCCCCCAGGTCGCTGCGTCTTTCGGGGCCCGCCGGCCTTCGAGCTCCTCCCGCCTTCGCGTAACGACTCTCCCGCAGTCGAAACGCGTCCCCGGCATCTGCCGGATCCAGGCGGCCTTCGGGCCGGAAGGTGGGTTACCCGTGTCCGAGTCGATCTCGAGCTCGAGCTCCAGCGCTCCGCAGGGCCTCTCCCCGTCTTCGGGGGGGGTCTATCCGTTCGTCCCGTCGGTTTCCCTGGACACGCTGTGGTTCCAGGTGGCCGGGACGCTCTGCAACTTGAAGTGCACCCACTGTTTCATCTCGTGCTCGCCCACCAATCACAACCACGAAATGCTGACTCTCGAGCAGGTCCGCGAGAAGCTCGAGGAGGCGATTCCTCTCGGGGTTCGGGAGTACTACTTCACGGGCGGCGAGCCCTTCATGAACGTTGAAATGCTCGCGATCCTCGAAGAGACCCTGCGGCAGGGGCCCGCGTCGGTTCTCACCAACGGGCTCCTGCTGACGCCCGAACGCTGCCGCCGCCTGAAGACGTTGTCCGAGGAGAGCGAGTATTCGCTCGACATCCGCATCTCGATCGACGGGTACACCGCCCGGGAGAACGACCCGATCCGAGGCACGGGCACTTTCGAGAGGATCCTGACCGGAATCCGTAATCTCGCCGCGGCGGGGTTGAATCCTGTTCTTACCGTCACGGAGGCGTGCGGCGAGGCGGCGAGCGCGGAGGGCCGGACGCGCTTTCTCGAGTGGCTGCGGGAGATCGGGCTCCCGCGGCCGCGGCTGAAGGTGCTTTCTCTCTTCCGCATCGGAGCGGAGGAGCAACGCTTGCGAGCGTACGACTCGTGGGAGACCCTGCGCGGGCGCAGCCTGGCCGCCGAGGAATCCGAGAAACTCCAGTGCTCCTCCTGCCGCATGGTGACGTCGCGCGGGGTCTACGTCTGCCCGATCCTGATCGACGAGCCCTCCGCACGCATGGGATCCGCGCTTGCTGAGACTCTTCGGCCCTTCGAGCTGGCCCACGCGGCTTGCTTCACATGCCACGAGTACGGCGTGACGTGCCGGACGTGATCGCGCCCGCATGCGACGCCGTGCGTCTCGCCTTCTTCGGCGGCATCTACAACAACTGGAGGGCGCTCGAGGCGGCCGCCGCGGACGTTCGCCGCGCGGGCTCCGACGGGCTCTACGCGCTGGGAGACTTCGGGGGATTCGGACCGCACCCGGAGCGCGTTTTTCCGATTCTGCTCGACTCCGGCGCTCAGTTGATCCAGGGCAACTACGAGCAGTCGCTCTCGACGGGAGCGACAGACTGCGGCTGCGGTTACACCGACCCGCGCGACAACCATTTCGCGCAGATCTCCTATGACTATACGGCGGCGAATACGTCCCCGGCGGCGAAGCAGTGGATGGCGACGCTTCCGGGAACGCGGCGGCTCGAGGTCGCCGGCCGCCGGGTGCTCCTCGTCCACGGCTCTCCGCGAAAGATCAACGAGTTTCTCTGGGAGTCCAACTCGCCCGTGCCCTTTCTGGAGAAGCTCCTCGACGATTTCGAAGCCGACGTGCTGGTCTGCACGCACACGGGGCTCCACTGGACGAGGAGACTGCCTTCCGGCCGCGTCGTGGTCAACGCGGGCGTTCTCGGCCGGCCGGCGAACGACGGCACGACGAACGTCTGGTACACGCGCGTGACGTTCGGACCCGAGGTGACCGTCGAGTTCGTCCCCGTCCCGTACGACCACGAAGCCCTCGCCCGCGAGATGGAGGAGGAGCGGCTTCCACCCGAATTCATTGCGACCATCCGCACCGGATGGTGGACCACGTGTCTCGAGATCCTGCCGGCGAAGGAACGTGAGAGGGGAAAGCATTGAAACTGCCGGGGCATCCTCCGGCTGAGGAGTTCTGCTTGAGTCCACGTCACCGTTTCTGCGTCCCGCGCGCGGCTCTGCTGTTCGCGTGTTTTTCGGCGGCGGCCCTGTCCCTTTCCGCGCAGACGCCGACGCCCACACCGGCGCCGGGAGGAGAGAACCCGTCTCCCGCATCGCCCGACGACTCGAAGATGCGCACCGAGGTCGAGCGTCAGATGAAGATGATGGAGGCGAAGCGCTGGACGGTGGGCCTGAACCCGAACGGGGGCAGCGCCTACATCAAGTCCCCCGACGGAAAGGTCTATTTCCGGCTCTACGGCTACGCGCAGCCGATCTTCACTCTCACGGACTCGACGAACGGGCTGGCGTTCGGGACGACGGATTTCCGGATCCGCCGGGCGCGACTCGATTTTTCCGTCGACTATGACGACATCTGGAAGCTCTTCATCGAGATCGACGGGCAGGCGAGCGGCGGGGGGACGGGGCTCGTGGAAGGGTACGCGCAGGCGTCCTACGTCAGGGGCCGCCACTATCTCCGGTTCGGCAAATACATCAGTCCGTTCTCGTCCGAGAATCTTCGCTCCTCCCGGGCACTGGACACCGTCGAGAGGTATATCGCGCTGAACACGATGTTCGGGCTGCCCGGACTCGACGTCCAGTTTGGCCCGATGGCGTGGGGATACATCGACGCCGGCCACAAGTTGACCTATTACGCCGGCGTGTTCAACGGGAACGCGAGCGCCGCGGTCACGACTGTCAACGGGTACGGCGGCAATGCGCGCGACAACAACAAGCAGAAGGAGTTCCAGACGCGGCTCAATTTCCAGCCGATCAAGGAGCTCACGATCGGGGGGGCGTTCGACTACGACCAGGAGCTCGATCAGAACCTTCAGCTGTCGAGCTACTCCGGCGCAAAGCTGATTGCCGTGACGGTGCGCGGTAAGCGGCGGGGTTTCGACGCCGACCTCCATTGGAAGAAGGACAAGTGCTCGTTCGACGCGGAATGGCTTCATGTCGATTTCCCCGACAACCCGAACAACGCCCACAAGAAGGTCAAGCTCCACGGCGGTTACGCCCAGCTGGGCTACTGGGTGAAGGGAACTGAGACGAAGGGCTTTCAGGGAATCCTTCGGGGAGAGTACGCGGAGCTCGAAGGGCCGGCGGTCCAGACGGTTCGCGGACGGACCATCGAGGCGATCACGGCCGGAACGAACGTCTGGTTCAACGGCTGGACTCGGCTCCAGATCGACGCGATCGAAGAACACGTCAACGGAAACGGGAACGGCGCCCTGACGGGAGGATCGAAGTGGCGGCCGACCCTCTTGACCGAGCTGCAGGTAAAGTTTTGAACGCCCCCTCGATGGAGAACAAGATGAAGAGAACACTCATCGCACTCGCGGTGACGGCTCTCGCCGGCGTTTCCGCTCAAGCGCAGGACAAGACCGTCATTCAGTACGACTGCATTCCCAACTACGCCAACTGGGGCGGTGTCACGGCGCTCTACAAACGGAAGACCGGGGTGACGGTGCCCCCCGATCCGAAGGGGTCCTCGGTCGCACTCGCCGCCATCGAGAAGGAAAAGGACAATCCGGTCGCCGACGCCGCCTATTACTCGGGCGCGATCGGATATTCGGCGGCGCAGAAAGGCCTGCATCAGGCGTACAAACCGCAGGGCTGGGAAAAGATCCCGACCGAGTTGAAGGACCCGTCGGGTCTCTGGTGGACAGTTCACACCGGCACGATCGCGTTCGTCGTCAACACGTCGGCGCTGGGAGGGGCCCCGGTTCCGCGATCCTGGGCGGACCTTCTGAAGCCCGACTACAAGGGGAAGGTCGCCTACGACGATCCGACGTGGGGCGGCACGTCCTACACGATGCTCTACGGTTTGAACGCGCTCTTCGGCGGAGACGACAAGAACTTCAAGCCCGGGCTCGACTACCTGAAGAAACTCGACGCCAACGTGCTCTCGTACCCGCGCGAGTCGATCTACAACGGGGTCCTCCGCGGCGAGGTGCCGATCTGGATCAACGCTGACGGCAACGGCTACAAGATGAAGAACGCCGACAACGGACCGATCGAGGTCGTGATCCCGAAGGAGGGCACTTTCTCGATGCCCCTCGTGATGGGGATGGTCAAGGGTGCCCCGCACCCGGACGAGACCCGGAAATATCTCGACTGGCTCCTGACGGCGGAGGCGCAGGCGGAGTTCTCCAGGGGATTTTTCCGCCCGGTTGTAGAAGGAACGATTCCGCCCGAGATCGCGTCGAAATTTCTCCCTGCCGCCGACTACAGGCGCGCCCGGACCCTGGATCTCGCGCGGATGGCGGCCGCCGCCGACGCGTTGAAGAAGGCGTGGCTGGACGAGATCCGGCGGGGCCGGTGACGGAAACGCCCGGTCCGTGACCGCGCGATTCCGCACCGGCAACGACGCGATGGGGCCTTCGGCGGCGTGGCTCGCCCCGGCGGCCCTTTTCCTTGTCTTCGCGTTCGTGGTTCCGTTCGCCGCTCTGCTGCGCGCCGCCGGAAGCGCAGCGCCGGGCGCTCTCGCGCGTGAGCTCGCCGGAGTCTGGACGCACCCGCACACGCGGCGGGCGCTCGCAAACGGTCTGGCGCTCTCCGCGGGCGTCTCCCTCGCGGCGATTCTGCTGTGCCTGCCTCCCGCCGGCCTACTCGCGCGCCGCAGATTCCCGGGCCGCGGCGCGGCTCGGTTGCTCCTTTCGGTGCCGCTCGCGTTCTCGGGAGTGATCGTCGGCTTTCTGGCGATCGTGATGCTCGGCCGCGTCGGGTTCATCCCCGCGGTCGCGACGGCGCTTTTCGGACGCCCTCTCGGAGCGGGCCTCGCCTACGCGCTTCCCGGGCTCTTTTTGGCGTATCTCTTCTTCGAGATCCCCCGAGCGGTTCTCGCGCTCGAGGCTGCGTTTGCGCGGCTCGATCCCGAGCTCGACGCCGCCGCCCGAAGCCTCGGCGCCGGGGCGTGGCAGCGATTTTTCCGCGTCACCCTTCCGGCTCTGCGGCCCGCGATCGTCGCGACGTTCGCGACGACCTTTTCCGTTTCGCTCGGCTCCTACGGCGCGGCATTGATCCTGTCCCGCCGGTTTTCAGTGCTCCCCGTCGAGGCGTACCAGGAGTTCACGGCGTTCGGCAACGACGCGGGCGCCTCCGCGATGGCCCTGTGGCTCGCGGCCGTTTCAATCGCGGTCTCGGCCGCGGCGCGCCGGGCGGCGGCGGCAGGACGTTCCGCGGGGGAGCGGGGATGAGGAGGATTTCGGGCGCGCGGCTGCGGTCGGGCGCGGCGGCGTTGCTGCTCGTTCTTCTGCTCGCGGTCGTGGCGGCGCCTCTTGCGGTCGTCGTCGCGGGCTCGGTCCTCGATCCCCGCGCTCTCGGCCTGACCAGCGAGACCTGGGAGAAGGGATCGCATCACGCCACCTGGTTCTCCTACGTCCTGTCGCTGTACGGGCGCCATCTCGCTCGCTCAGCCGTTCTTGCGGTGTGCGTCGTCGCTCTCGCGTTTGCGATCGGCGCGCCGGCGGCCTACGGGTTGTCGCGGCGGAAAGACGCGGCCGCCCGCGCCCTCGCCGTCCTTCTCGACGTCCCGCTTGCCGTTCCGGGGCTCGCGGTCGCGATCGGGCTCCTGCTCGCCTACCCGCGGGCGCGGGCGAGCGGTGCGACGCTTGCCGCGGGACATCTCCTGTATGCCCTTCCCTTCTTCGTGCGTGCGGCGGGGAACGCGCTCTCCGGCGGAAACGTCCCGGAGCTCGAGGAAGCGGCCGCGGTTTCCGGAGCGGGGCGATGGCAGCGCTTCCGCCGGGTGGTGCTCCCCGTTGCGCGCCCCGGTCTTCTCGCGGGCGCGCTCATGGCTTTCACGATTTCGTGGGGCGAGTTCAACGTCTCGTTCCTTCTCGCGACGCCGACGACGTCCACCTTTCCGTCCGCGCTCTACCTGACGTACACGACCAACAGCTTTCCCGTGGCAGCGGCTGCGACGACGCTGTTCCTCGCCGCGGCTGTGCCGGCGCTCGCGGTGCTCCAGCGGATCGCGTCGCCCGAAGCCGCCCGATTCGGGGAGGCCGCGTGAGCGCCCGAGTGGAAATCCGGAACCTCGTCCGCGCGTACGGCGAGCGCCCGGCGCTGCGCGACGTCACCGTGACGCTCGAGGCGGGCACGACGACCACCCTGGTCGGCGCGTCGGGATCCGGGAAAACGACACTGCTTCGCTGCCTGGCGGGCCTGCTCCGGCCGGATGCCGGCGAGATCCTCTTCGACGGGCGGGACATCGGCGGGATTCCGGCCGAAGCCCGCGGAGTGGGCGTGGTGTTCCAGTCGTACGCCCTCTTTCCTCATCTGACCGTCGCGGACAACCTCGCCTTCGGCCTCGACGTGCGCAGGACCGGCGCGAGCGAGCGCGCGCGGCGGGTCGCCGAGCTTGCCGAGGAGCTGGGACTCCAGGACCTTCTAGGACGGCGGCCCGGAGAGATCTCGGGAGGCGAGCGCCAGCGAGTCGCCCTGGGGCGCGCGCTCGCCTATCGTCCGGTGCTGCTGCTCTTGGACGAGCCTCTCGCCGCGCTCGATCCGAACCTCGCCGACTCCGTCCGTGAAGCGCTCGCGCGTGCGATTGCGGCGGAGCGCACGACCGTTCTCCTCGTGACCCACGACCGCGCCGACGCCCTGCGGCTCGGAGATCGGGTGGTGCTTCTGCGCGAAGGCGCCGTCGAGCAGCAGGGCTCTCCCCGGCAGCTGTACCGGGAACCGAAAACGGAATACGCCGCGAACTTCTTCGGCTCCGGCGCGCTCTGGGTCGTCGAGGCGCGCTCGGAGGGGAGCGCGGTCGTCGCGGATACCCCGCTCGGCCGGTTGACCTTTCCGGGCGCGCGGCCCGGGCCGCTCCGGATGGTCGTCCGTCCCGAGGCCCTCGCCCTCTCGGTCCGGCCTTCCGGAGGGACATCTGTCACCGTTCGGGGTGTCTCGTACGAGGGAGACCGGACCCG
>JBDTRB010000049.1:0-26738 GCA_039931865.1 Acidobacteriota bacterium
CGGGTGGCCGGCGCGAGAGTTTGAAGGCATGATCCACCGGATGCTTTTCCCGCCGAAAACTCGCCGTGAGCGGCCATGACACGGCGGACCCGCGCCGTCGTCGATCTTGGCGCGATCGCGGAGAACTTCCGCTTCCTCCGCGCCCGGGCCGGCGGCGCGGATGTCATCCCGGTCGTGAAGGCGGACGCGTACGGCCACGGCGCGGTCGCGGTCGCCGGGCGTCTGTGGGCGGAAGGGGCACGAAGGTTCGCTGTGGCCCATCCCGAAGAAGGGGTGGCCCTGCGCGACGCCGGGATCGGGGGCGAGATCCTGCTTCTCTCGTCGGGCGACCCGGAGGACGTGTGGATCTTCTCGAGCGCCCGCCTCACGCCGACGGTCTTCGACGTCGCGCAGGCCAGGGCGCTCGCCGCCGCCGCTCTCGACGCCCGCCTTCCGTCGCCACTGCCCTTCCATTTGAAGATCGACACGGGCATGGGACGTCTCGGCGTCCGGCGCGAGGAATGGCCGGCGATGATCGAGGCCCTGCGAGAGAGTCCGTCCCTGCGTCTTTCCGGGATGTTTACGCAGTTCGCGAGCGCCACGGATCCGGAGTCCGGCGCCACCGCCGCGCAGATCGCGTCGTTTGCCTCCGCCGTCGAGGGGCTGCGGAGCGCAGGCCTCGATCCGGGTCTCCTGCACGCTTCCAATTCCGCGGGGGCGCTCGCATTTCCCGAAGCGCGCCTGGACGCCGTTCGCGCGGGGATCGCGCTCTACGGGATCGCCCCCTCGGAAAGAGTCGGAGACCCGGGACTCCGTCCCGCCATGTCGCTCGAGACGGAAGTGCTCTCGGTCAAGACCGTGCCGCCCGGAACGCCGCTCGGGTACGGAGGCACGTTTGTGACGTCCCGGACGACCCGGGTCGCGGCGCTTCCGATCGGCTATCATGACGGCTTCCGACGCTCCCTATCCGGGGGGATTGCTGTCTTGATACGCGGAGGCGAAGCGCCCGTCGTCGGCGCCGTGAGCATGGATCTGACGCTGGTGGACGCAACCGACAGCGGCGCCGAGCCCGGAGACCGCGTTGTCCTCCTGGGGAGCGACGGCGTCCACGCGTTGGACGCGTGGGACCTCGCGCGCGCGGCCGGGACGATCCCGTACGAGATCGTCTGCGGGTTCTCGACGCGCGTTCCCCGCGTCTACGTCTCATGAAGTTCTTCGAAGCCATCGGGCGGACGGTGCTCCGCGTCCTCGAGGAGTTCGGGCACGTGTTCCAGATGATGGGTCGGGTGATCGGGTGGACTTTCCGGCCTCCCTACGACGTACCCGAGTTCTTCCGGCAGATGGTGCGGGTGGGAGTGGACTCCGTGCCGGTCGTCTTTTTGACCACGCTGTTCACCGGCATGGTGATGGCGCTTCAGACGGTCAACGGGTTCGCGCGTTTCCACGCCGAGAGCCTCGTCGGCAGCGTCGTGGCGCTCTCGCTGACCCGCGAGCTCTCGCCGGTCCTCTGCGCGCTGATGGTGACCGGCCGCGTGGGGAGCTCGATGGCCGCGGAGCTCGGCTCGATGCGGGTGACCGAGCAGATCGACGCCCTGACCGCGCTCGGAACCGAGCCCATCCAGTACCTCATGGTCCCGCGGATCGCCGCGTCGATCGTCATGATGCCGCTTCTGGTCATCATGGGCGACGCGGTCGGGATATGGGGGGGGTACCTGGTCGCCGTGAAGCTTCTCGGAGTGAACCCGGTCCGATACCTCGAGAACTCGTTTCAGTTCCTTCACATCGGCGACGACATCGTCTCGGGGATGATCAAGGCCGCCGTCTTTGGACTGATCTTTTCCCTGATCGCGTGCGTCCGCGGGTATTACACAACCGGAGGCGCCGAGGGCGTCGGCCGCTCGACGACTCGAGCGGTAGTCAGCGGAAGCCTGTCGGTGCTCTTCGCCGACTTCTTCCTGACCAAGCTGCTGTTCTGATGGAGGCTCGACGCGATGAGCCCGTTCGGCAGGCCGGATCCGAGCCGAAGCTCCGCGCGGAAGATCTCCACAAGGCCTTTGATGGCCGCGTGGTGCTCGACGGCCTGAGCTTCGAGGTCGCGGACGGTGAGTCGCTCGTGATCGTCGGTCCGTCGGGGACCGGCAAGAGCGTCCTGTTGAAGCACCTGATCGGACTGCTGAAGCCCGACTCGGGGCGGGTGTTCGTCGAGGGGAAGGACGTCTGGGCGATCTCCGACCGGGAGCGCAACGAGCTCCGCAAGGAGTTCGGTATGTCCTTCCAGGAAGGCGCACTCTTCGACTCGATGAACGTGTACGACAACGTGGCGTTTCCGCTTCGGCGTTCCGGGCGCCCGACCCGGGAAATCCGGGACCGCGTGCGCGAGTGCCTCGACATCGTCCATCTCCCGAACGTCGAGGAGAAGCGGCCGTCGGAGCTTTCGGGAGGCATGCGGCGCCGGGTCGGATTTGCTCGCGCGATCGCGCATGAGCCGGACATCCTCCTCTTCGACGAGCCGAACACGGGCCTCGACCCGATTATGACGGACGTCATCGACGAGGTGATCCTCAACATGCGCGAGAAATTGGACGCGACCATCGTGACGATCACGCACCACATGCCGAGCGCCCGCAAGATCGGCGACCGCATCGCCCTTCTCTACGGCGGCAAGATCATTTTCCAGGCTCCGCCGGATGAGTTCCTGAGCTCGCAGGACCCCGCGGTGAAGCAGTTTGTAGAGGGGAGCGCGGAGGGGCCGCTGACTCCCGAGGGCCAGGTGGCACCCAGTAAAAGACCTTCGGAGGGCGCATGAACGCCGCGGCAAAAGTCGGAGTTTTCTTCGTCGTCGTTCTGATCCTGGCCGGAGTCCTGATCTGGCAGATCCAGGGACTCCGACTCGGCCGGGGCGCGGGCCATCGAGTTTCGGTGGAGTTCCCGGACATCTCCGGGTTGAACGAAAAGTCCACCGTCCGGATCTCCGGCGTGCCGGTCGGGAAGGTCGACAAGATCCACCTCGGAAAAAACGGGAAAAGCGCGATCGTGGACCTTCAGATCGACAACCCGGACGTCGATCTGCGCCGCGGAGCTTCTGCGTCCGTGGCGAACCTGGGACTCCTCGGAGAAAAGTACGTCGAGCTCATCCCGGGCCCTGTCGGGGAACAGCCGCTCCCCGAGGGAACGGTGATCAAGGGCGAAGTGCCGGTCACCTTCGACCAGATCACCAGGCTCGCGCGCGACATCGAAGTCGACGTGAAGGACATCAGCCGCAACCTGAACCAGTCGCTCGGCGGGCCTGAGGGGGAGGAGAGGCTCCGCACGATCGTCGAAAACGTGCGGATCATCTCCGACGACCTGCGCACGATGTTGGCCGCGAACCGCGGGAATGTGGACTCCACGGTCGGCAACTTCCGCGAGTTTTCCGCGATGATGACGAAGCTCGTCGACCGCATCGACCGCCTCGTAGCGAGCAATGCGGGCAATGTCAGCGGGAGCATCGCGAACATCCGCGACATCTCACAGAAGCTCGAGACCACCGCCGACAACCTCAACCAGATCACCGGGCGCATCAAGGAAGGCGAGGGAACGGTCGGCAAGCTCGTGCAGAGCGACGAGACGCACAAGAACCTGAACGACGCGCTCGTCGCGGTCAAGGAGGGCGTCGGGGGCCTGAACAAGGCGCTCGGGGCCGCGAGTCGGATCAAGCTCGATCTCGGTATGCGGTCGGAGTACCTGGCCCGGGGGAGCACCGCGAAGGGCTACGTCACCCTCGACGTGAACAAGGAAAACTCGCCTCAGTTTTACGAGCTCGAGCTTTCGACGCAGCCGCTCGGCAAGCGCGTGAACACGTTGAGCCAGGTGACGACCACCTTCCCCGACGGGCACCGGGAGGTTTCGACGATCGACACCCAGGAGTTCAAGGATGAGCTCGCGATCAGCGCTCTCTTCGGATATCGGTGGAACAACCTGGCCGCCCGCGCCGGGATCATCGAGTCCCGCGGCGGCGCCGCGCTCGACTACCGTTCGCTGAACGACCGCCTGCGGTTCAGCGCGGAGCTCTTCGACTTTTCGCGGCCGAACTTCGCCGCGCACGGCAAGGTGACGGCGAGGTACTACTTCTCGCCCTCCGTGTACGTGACCGGGGGATGGGATGACTTCTTGAACCGCGGGCGGAAGGCAGACTCCCTCTTCCTGGGCGGCGGCCTGCGCTGGAGCGACGACGACATCAAGTACCTGCTCGGCTCCCTCCCGATCCGGCCGTGATCCCGGGAATCGCTATCCTTCCGTTCACGCGGGCCTGAGTACTCCCGTGCGCGCAAGAATCACGACCGTCTTCGCATGCCAGTCCTGCGGCGCGGTCTCGCCCAAGTGGCTCGGCCGCTGCCCGGACTGCAGCGAATGGAACAGCTATGTCGAGGAGATCCGCGGAGATCGCCCTGCCGCGGCGGCGGTGTCCGCGTCGAGCCCCATTTCTTCCGTCGCGTCGGAGCCCGAGGAGCGGATCGGGACCGCGCTGCCGGGCCTCGACCGGGTTCTCGGCGGCGGGATCGTGCCCGGCTCCGTCGTACTGCTCGGAGGCGAGCCCGGCATCGGGAAATCGACGCTCCTTCTCCAGGTCGCGCGCGGTGTCGCCCGCGCGTCCGGGGAAGTGCTCTACGTTTCGGGGGAGGAATCTGCCTCGCAGGTCCGGCTCCGCGGCGAGCGGCTCGGGATCCGGGAGGAGCGGCTGCTCGTTCTCGCCGAGACCGACGTCACGCGGGTGATCGCGGAATGCGAGGCGCGGCCGCCGTCCGTGGTGGTCGTGGACTCGATCCAGGCGGTGCGCGACCCCGCCCTGTCATCCGCTCCCGGCACCGTCTCGCAGGTGCGCGAGTGCGCGTCGGCCCTGCTTCGCTGGGCGAAGGCGCGGACCGTTCCCATCCTGCTGATCGGGCACGTCACGAAGGACGGGAGCCTCGCGGGCCCGAAGTCACTGGAGCACCTGGTGGACGCGGTCGTGACGATCGAAGGCGAACGCGGGTCTTCCCGGCGGATCGTCCGGGCCACCAAGAACCGATTCGGACCGGTCGAAGAGCTCGCGCTCTACGAAATGACCAACGCGGGGTTGTCGGAAATTTCGAATCCCTCGGCGGCCCTGCTCGCCGAGCGACGAATCGGAGTCCCCGGAAGCGCGGTCGCCGCCGCGCGGGAAGGCTCCCGCTCGCTCTTAGTCGAGATTCAGGCGCTCGTCGGAGCAGCGAGCGCCGGGTCCCCCCGCCGGGTCGCCCTGGGAGTCGATCCCGGTCGTCTGGCTCTTCTGCTAGCGGTGCTCGAAGGGGCCGGCGTGGCGCTCTCGACCCGCGAAGTCTTCGCCTCGTGCGCCGGAGGACTCGATATCCGCGAGCCAGCCTGCGATCTCGCGGTCGTGGCCGCCATCGTCTCCTCCGCCCGCCAGGTGCCGCTGCCGGCGGGCGCGGTGACGTTCGGGGAAATTGGACTGCTCGGTGAAATCCGAACGGTGCCGGCCGCGGCGTCCCGGCTCCGGGAGGCGGCCGCGCTGGGTTTCACGATGGCGTTTCTTCCGGCCGGAAACGCCGGGGACGCGGCCGCGTTCCCGGAGCTCTCCGCCCGCCCGGTTTCTCGGGTCGCGGATTTCTTGAAGGAGATCGGGCGGACCGAGTCTTCGAAGCGCGGTTAACGGTTGATCGAAAATGCGGGGAAGAACGGGACCCGGCAGGACGCCAGGGCCTGATGTCTTACGACTCACGCGGAACGCCCAAGCTTCAGGCTTCTCCGATCAGGCCCTCTCGAGGACAAGCGTCAAGCGCATCGGCGCCGGACCGAGGGCATCGGCGGGGTACGGAGTAACGATCGTGACGCGCGGCCGCCGCGTCGGGGAGATTTCCAGGGCATCGGGAGGAATGATCCTCCGCGACTTGACGCGGTAAGAGCGGAGGCCAAAAGGAGTCCGCATCGTGACGGTTTCTCCGACCCGCACTTCCGAAATGCCCGCCGCGCCGGTATCGCGGGGGACCGCGACGACGGTGTGGTTCGTGCCGCCCTCCTCTCCCGGAAGGGCAGTCCCCGGCAGGTGCCCCGCGCCATGTGACAGGGTCAGCGAGTCGACTCCTTCGTAAACGGGAGCGTCCAGCGCGAGACGGGGAACTGTGATTCGCGCGACCAGGTCGCCCGACGAGGGTGGCGCGAGCGGAACGCGAGATCCGGGGGCGATCGCCCGGGGCTCAACCGCGCGAAGCGACTCCGCCACCGGAGCCGCCGCCAGAAGCGCGAACGCGATACCGACGGCGCCCAGAATGTGCGCTGCGCGCTGGAGATACGGGCGATGCGTGCTCATGAACACTCCGGCGTCCCGGCTCCGCGAGGCGGAGCCGGGGACCGGGTTGCCTCTCTTACCGGGCCCGCCGGGCGATCAGCAGTCCGCCCGCGACCAGCCCGAGCCCGAGGAGCGCCGCTTCGGGGGCGTGCGACGCCGTGCGGGGCATGGAGCTGTTCGAGGTCGTGTTTGTGTCCGTCCGGCTGGTGTTCGTGTTGTAGGAGCTGCTCGGCATGCTCGCAGAAGACGGCGCCGTCGTGTCCGTCGAGTTGGAGGAGGCCGAGGCGCCGCGGTTGGCGTCCGAGGCCGAAGCCTGGCCCATGCTGGACGACGCCGTGGTGTCATTCGAGGTCGTGGTGGCCGCGGTGGCTTCCATGTTGACGACATTCACTTCCGCGCGGTCGATCACCTCGCCCGAGATGTTCTTCGCCATGACGACGATCTTGTGATTGCCGGCCGGGATGTCGTTGATGATCGCCACGTTGGTCTCTCCGCCGCGAAGCGTCTGCTTCAGGGCGTTATCCACGTACACGTCGAAAATCGCCATCGGAAAATTCTTGTCGCCGAACTTCGTGCCCTGTCCTTCACCGAACGACGTCTTGTTGTAGTCGACCGCGACGCGGATCGTCGAACCGCTGATCTGCGCACCCTCGCGGGGCTCTGTCAGGCGCAGCTTCAGCTGATTGCGGCTCGGGCCGGCGGTGTTCTGGTCGGCGTTCTGAGCAATCGCGCACGGCGCGACGCACAGCAAGCCGGTGAGAGCGATCTCGACAATTCTCTTCATGGTCCAGTCCTCCTGATTTGAAAGGCCACCGTGGCCTCTTCCGAGGTGTTTACTCAAGGGTTGTGCCAGGGCGGCCCGATTGGCCTCTGCGGAGGACAGAGGAGGCGGCGGGCTGGGGGCAGAGAACCTCGGGACGTGTCCCACCATTCCAGCGAGGCGCGCCAAACAGGCAAACCTCAGATTGTAAGCGGCTTACGCTAGGGTGACGCCCCGGGGGAGGTGTCCGGTGATCAGGCGATGCGCTTCCAGGTATTTCGCCCGGGTGGTGCGCACGATTCCCTCCGGCAGGTGGGGCGCCGGCGGCTTCTTATTCCAGTGGGTCGATTCCAGCCAGTCGCGGAGGAACTGCTTGTCGAACGAAGCGGGCCGCTGCCCCTCCGTCCACAGTCGCGCGTCCCAGTACCGAGAGGAATCCGGTGTGAACGCCTCATCGATCCACAAGAGCCGGCCCTCGAACCTTCCGAATTCGAGCTTCGTGTCCGCGAGGATCAACCCCCGGCTCAGCGCATACTCGCTCGCGCGCCGGTACAGGTCGAGAGTCCGGTCGCGGAGCGCCGCCGCGACGTCCTTCCCGATCGCCGCGGCCATCCGCTCGAACGACACGTTCTGGTCATGCCTCGAGCTGCTCTTGGTCGCGGGAGTGAAGATGGGCTCCGGGAGACGGGAGGCCTGTGCGAGGCCGGGTGGGAGCCGGATCCCGCAGATCTCGCCCGACCGTTGGTAGTCGACCCATCCCGACCCGGCGATGTACCCGCGCGCCACGCACTCGAAGGGGATGACCTCCGCTTTCTTCACGATGACCGCGCGCCCGGCGAGAACGTCGCGGGAAGCGGCGGCGGGCTCTGGAAACCGCTCGACGTCCGTTTCGAGGAGATGATTCTCGACATCGGAAAAGCGGTCGAACCAGAAATTCGAAAGCGACGTGAGGACCTTGCCCTTGTCGGGGATGCCCGGCGAGAGCACGCAGTCAAAGGCGGAGATGCGGTCGGTCGCGACCAGCAGGAGAGACTCGCCGAGGTCGTAAAGCTCGCGGACCTTTCCGCGCCGGATGAGACGGACGCCCGGGAGACGAGTCTCGGTCACCGCGATCACAAAAAAAACATTAGCACGAGCGGGGAGACGTGCGCGGCGGCAGGATCGCACGGGTGCGACGGATTGGACTATCCAGTCTCCGCAGCCGGCCGCCAGCCCGCCCGTGATCCCGGGGAGCCCTGTCCCTGATAGCCTCTGGCGCCATGGAAATCGACATCGCCTCCGCCCCGCCCCGCGGGAAAATATTCTCGATCGCTCTCCTCCACGAGATCCGCGAGCCCTGGGCGAAGGGGCCGGAATCTGTGCGCACCGCGCTTCGCAAGGCCTGCCGCGAATCGGGATTCCGGGGGCGAGAAAAAGAAACCGCGTCCGCGGGAGGATGGTTGCTGGTGGGGCTAGGCAAGCCGCCCGCGTCGGCCGGTGCGGTGCGACGGGGGCTCCGGCGCGCCATACGCGACGCCGTCCGGCATTCTCCGGGCCGGCTCGTGATCGCGCTCGACGGCGACCTTCCTCTGGCGCAAGTGCGCGCGATCATCCGCGAGGCGGCCCAGGCGGACTATCGATTCGACCGGTACAAATCCCGCGTCCGCCGCGAGCTCACGAATCCGCGCGCGACCCTGCTTCTCCCGGAGTCCGTCGCCGCTTCGGAGGTCCAGGGCGTGCTCCGGGACGCGCCCGTGCTCGCCGAAGTCCTGCGCTGGGCGCGGGATCTCGGCAACACTCCCGCAAACGACCTCGGGCCCGCGGAGTTCGCACGCGAAGCGCGGACGATGGCGCGGCGCTGCCGGGTGACCCTGACCGCCCTCGACAAACGGGGAATCGAGCGGGAGCGAATGGCGGGCCTGCTCGCCGTCAATTCCGGGAGCGTCCGGCCGCCCGTTTTTCTCATTGGCGAGCATCGTCCGGCCGGGTCCCGCGGGACGGTGGTGCTCGTGGGAAAAGGCATCACGTTCGACTCGGGCGGAATCTCGATCAAGCCGGCGGCCTCGATGGGAGAGATGAAGTACGACATGATGGGCGCGGCCACGGTGTTCGCCTGCCTGTTCGCCGCGAGCCGGCTCGCGCTCCCTCTCCGTGTCGTCGCCCTGGCCCCGCTGACCGAAAATCTTCCCAGCGGTTCCGCCTGCCGCCCTGGCGACATCCTCCGCATGCGCAACGGAAAGACCGTCGAGGTGGACAACACGGACGCCGAGGGCCGGCTGGTTCTCGCCGACGCTCTCTCATACGCGGAAAAGTTCCGGCCCGACGTCGTCCTGGATTTCGCGACGCTGACCGGCGCGGTGCTGATCGCGCTCGGACACGATTGCGCCGGCCTGATGACGCCGGAAGACGACCTGGCGGCGGACCTGCTCGCGGCGGGCGAGGCGACCGGCGAGCGCCTCTGGCGCCTTCCGGTGTGGGACGACTACCGTTCCAACCTCCGCTCCGAGTGGGCCGACATGAAGAACACCGGTGGGCGCGCGGCCGGCACGATCAACGCGGCCGTATTCCTGAAGGAGTTCATCCCCCCGAATACGAGCTGGGCGCATCTCGACATCGCGGGAGTCGCGCATCTCGAGAAGGAACACGCGGGATACGACGCGGGCGCGACCGGATTCGGCGTGGCCATGACGCTCGAATTTCTGCGGCGGCGGTTCGACCTCGCGAGCGCCGCGCCTTCGAAGCGCCCGACCCGACGCCGGAGCGGGTGAGGCGGGCGGCCCGGCCACGCCGATTCGTCGGCGCCGGCCGGTCGTGGATCGCCGCGATGGGGAACGAGCCGCGCCCGTCGCCCCGTCTGACGGCGCGTGCGAGAGGGGAATCGCCTCCGGCGCAGGTTTGACTGAGGAGAACCGCTTTGCTACGGTCGCGCGGATATGCCCCTCCGACAGTTTCCGCTCGGTGCGATCGGGGAGGACGTGTATCCGCGTTTCGTCGACGAACTGGCGGAGCGCTTCGACGATTCCGCGCTGGACCGCAACGAGGTTGCCAGGGATGCTCTGTCTGAGATCTATCTCGGCCGCCCCTTCGACTCCGAGACGCTCGAGAGCGCGAAGACGCCGCTGGCCCGCCGGACTCTCCTCTCGAGCCTCGACCCGCGCAACGCGACGATGGAGGCCGAGTACTACAGCGAGCTCGATCCGGCGAAATGGGCGCCGGTCAAGCCGCTCCTCTGGTTCTGGCAGATGTTCGACCATTCGCCGGTGGGACGCAACGTGCGCCTGGGAGCGCGGATGCGTGCCATGCTGGCGCCGCGGATCTTCCGCCGCTGCGGCGAGAAGGTCCGAATTTTCCACGGCGTCGAGTTTTCCTTCGGGTACAACCTTACGGTCGGGGACCGCGTCACCATCCACCGAAACGTGCTTCTGGACGACCGGGGGGAGATCGTCCTGGGCGACGACGTTTCGATCTCGGATTACGCGAACGTCTACTCGCATTCCCACGCGGTAGACGACATCGGCGACATTTCTCTCGCGAAGACCGTCATCGGCGACAGGGCGCGCATCACATACCACGCGGTCGTCCTCTCCGGAGTCTCGGTCGAAGCTGACGCCATCGTGGGGTCGATGGGCGTCGCCTCGAAGCCCGTACCGGCGGGAACGATCGTCGGCGGGGTTCCCGCGAAGCCCATCGGCACCAAATCGAGGAAGTAGCTCCCTCCGGGTTCCCGTGATCGACGCGTCCGAGAGCTAGACTCAGCCGATGCTCCGGCGCCTGACGGTCAGAAATCTCGCGATCGTCGAAGACCTGGAGATCGAGCTGTCCGCGGGACTCACCGTGATCACAGGAGAGACCGGCGCCGGAAAGTCGATCCTGGTCGATGCGCTCGCGCTGCTCGCCGGCGGGCGCGGATCTTCGGACCTCGTGCGCGAAGGCGCCGCTCGCCTGTCGGTCGTCGGGGAATTCGACGCCGACCCGGCTCTGCGCAGGCTGCTCTCGGAAGCGGGGCTGCCGGGCTCCGAGACGATCCTGATCCGCCGGGAGCTTTCGTCTGACGGCCGGGGGCGGGCGTTCGTCGAGGACGAGCCCGCCTCCGTGCGGACTCTCGCTCGGGTGGGCGAGCGCCTCGTCGCCATTCACGGCCAGAATTCCGAGCATGACCTCGCGGAGGCGGACGCGGCGCTCGCCCTCCTCGACGCGTGGGCCGGGGCGGCCCGCGAGCTCACCGCCGTCTCCGCCGCCGCCACGGCGTCGAAAAAGTCGCGGGAGGCTCTCGCGGCTCTCGAGGCATCCCGGCGCGACCGCACCGCGCGGACGGAGGCGCTGGACTTCCAGATCACGGAGCTCTCCTCCGCCGCGCCGTCCCCCGGCGAAGAGAAAGAGCTCCAGCGCGAACGTGAACGGCTTGCGCACGCGGACCGCATCCGCCGGGCGGGTGAGACCGCGCTCGCCGCCCTCTCGGAAGACGA
Organism: Acidobacteriota bacterium; assembly: GCA_039931865.1. Taxonomy (GTDB): domain Bacteria; phylum Acidobacteriota; class Thermoanaerobaculia; order UBA5066; family Gp7-AA6; genus JALYUA01. The sequence continues at coordinate 11,489 of JBDTRB010000049.1, forward strand.
AGGTTCCGCCGCGGACCGCCTGGGGGAGGCCGCGCGGGCGTTCGCCGAGCTCGCGGCCATCGACCCGGCGGAGGGCGTGCATCTCGCCGAAGCCGAGGACCTGAAGCGCCGCGTCGCGGATCTGGCGGCGGCCGCCCGCGACGCAGCCGCGCAGATCGAGGGGGACCCGGACCGGCTGACCGCCATCGAATCGAGGCTCGATCGCCTGTCCCGCCTGACGCGAAAGTACGGCTGCTCCTCCGCGGAGCTGCCCGGTCTCCTCGAACGCTGGCGGAGCGAGCGCGAAGACCTCGGAAACATCGAAGACGCGCTCAACCGGCTGCAGAAGGAGGAGCGCGCCACGGCGGAGGTCTATCGGACGGCGGCACAGGCGTTGTCGTCGAAGCGAAATGCGGCCGCCCCGGCGCTGTCCGAGGCCGTCGAAAAAGAGCTCCGGGGACTCGCTATGGAAAAGGCGCGATTTCGGATCGCGCTATCGGAGGCCGAGCCCGCCGTCCCGCGCGAGAGCGGCGCGGAGACCGCGGTGTTCCTGTTTGCTCCGAATCCCGGGGAAGCCGAGAAGCCAGTCGAGAAGATCGCGTCTGGCGGCGAGCTTTCGCGCCTGCAGCTCGCGATCCAATCGGTCGCGGGCAAAGGGCGCGGCCAGGCCCCGACGATGGTCTTTGACGAGGTGGATGCGGGGATCGGAGGGCGGACGGCGGAAGTCGTTGGGAAGAAGCTGCTCGCGCTCGCCGCGCACCGGCAGGTGCTCTGCGTGACTCACGTGCCGCAGATTGCGGCGCTCGCGGATCGCCACTTCCACGCCGCAAAGTCTGAGGTGGGCGGGCGCACCGTCGCGTCGGTCGCCGCCCTGACCGGGCCCGGCCGCGTCTCCGAGATCGCGAGGATGCTGGCGGGCGAAACGGTTCCCGAGACCGCTCGTAAGCATGCCGAGGCGCTCCTCGCCGGCGCGCGCGCGTGACCGGCGCCGCACGCTCCGCCGCGCGTCACTCCCGCTCGCGCCTGTTTCCAGGGATCGGCAGGGGGGGACAGGAGCGCATCGAGCGCGCCTCGATGGCCGTCGTCGGTGTGGGGGCCGTGGGAGCCGCGGCGGCGGAAATGGCGGTCCGCGCGGGAATCGGGAGGATCACGCTGATCGATCGCGACGTCGTCGAGCTCTCGAACCTGTCGCGGCAGTTTCTCTTCGACGAGCGGGACGCCGCGGAAGTGGCGCCGAAGGCGCAGGCTGCGGCTGGGCGTTTGACAGCGATCGACGCCTCGGCTGAGGTGAGGGCAGTGGTCGCGGATCTCGACCATTCCAATGCCCTCGAGGTCCTCGCCGGCCACGATCTGATCTTCGACGCCTCCGACAATTTCGAAACGCGGCTTCTGGTCTCCGACGCCGCCCGATCGCTCGTACGGACTTCGGTGTACGCGGCCTGCGTCGGGGACGAGGGCCTGGTGGCGGTGACGGTGCCCGGCGCGCCGTGCCTCCGTTGCTATCTCGAATCGCTTCCGCCCGCGGGCTCGGGCCCGACCTGCGACACTGTGGGAGTCGTCCCGACGCTCCCGCCGACCGTTGCTGGAATCGCGATGACCGAAGCCCTGCGCGCGATCGCGGGCGCGGAGGTCTCCCGCGGGGTGCTGTCGCTGCGCGTCTGGGAAGGGGCCTGGCGCTCGCGGCGGCTTTTCGGGTCGGCAGCCCCGTCGGCGCTTTGCCCGGTGTGCTCCGACGGACGTTTTCCGGCGCTCGAAGGAGAGGGCGCTTCGGAGGTGGTGAAGCTCTGCGGCCGCAGCGCGGTCCAGGTAGCCCCTGCGGCTCGCGAGCGGCCCGACCTGGGCGCCCTCGAACGGCGGCTTTCGCGCGTCGGGCAGGTCCGCCGCTCCGAGCATCTGCTCTCCGCCGAGGTCGAGGACGTCAGCCTGACCGTGTTCGCGGACGGACGTTGCGTCGTTCGCGGCACCGGAGATCCGTTGCGCGCCCGTTCGCTGTACGAGCGCTACATCGGACGATGACCGGGCCCTGCAACGCCGCCGGTCCCTGATGCTCCGCGTCCCGCTCGAGACGCTGCGCCTGGCTCCGGAGGGCCTCGCGTTCCTGCGGCAACTGCTCTCCGACGGCGGCGTCGTGGCAATTCCAACCGACACGTTCTACGGGCTCGCCGTCGATCCCCGCAGCGCCAGGGGAGTCGAGCGGATCGTCCGGCTGAAGGGGCGCGCAGAGGTCAAGGGGCTCCCGGTTCTCTTCGCGACGCGAGAGCAGCTGGCCGGCCTCGGGGTCGACGAGAATCCCGCGTCCGTCGACCGTTACATGGCGCTCTGGCCCGCGCCTCTCTCGGTGATTTTCCGGCTGCGGGATCCGATCGCCGCCTCGGGCGGCCGAAGCACCCTCGCCGTGCGTCTACCCGCGGCTCCGGCGATCCACTTTCTGCTCGAAGCGGCCGGTCCGTTGACTGCCACCAGCGCGAACCGCTCGGGCGAGCCTCCGCTCGACGATGCCGACGAGGTCGAAGCGCTCTTCGGCGACCGGCTGGATCTCTTAGTCGACGGGGGGCGGACTCCTGGCGGGAAGCCCTCGACGCTGGTCGATGCGACGTCCGATCCTCCCGTTCTGCTCCGCGACGGCGCGTACCCGTGGCCGCCCGACCCCGGGACCGGCGGGCGCTGACAGAATCGCGATGGGGCGGCCGTCGGAGCTTCCACCCGGCGTGCTAAATTCCGCGTCTTCATGGGATTCATCAAGGCACACGGCGGGAAGAGGCCCGTGCTCGGGGAGCGCGTGTACCTCGCGCACACCGCGGCGGTCGTGGGGGACGTGGTCCTCGGGGACGACGTGTCCGTCTGGTACAACTCGGTCATCCGCGGCGACTGCAACTCGATCCGCATCGGCGACCGTTCGAACATCCAGGACGCCTGCGCGATTCACGTCACCGTCGCGAAGTATCCAACCGTCCTCGAGGAGGAGGTCACGCTCGGCCACGGCGCGATCGTGCACGGGGCGGTGGTGCGCCGCGGCGCCCTGATCGGCATCCGCGCGACGGTTCTCGACGGAGCGGACATCGGGGCCTCGGCGTTCATCGGAGCCGGAGCCCTCGTGACGCCGCGCACCGTCGTGCCGCCGAGAACGCTGTGGCTCGGAGCGCCCGCGAAGCAGGTCCGCGTCCTGTCCGACGCCGAGGTCGTCGATCTCGAGCACTTCCACCGCAACTATCTCGGGTACAAGCGGGAAGCGGTCGAAGCGGGCGAGGAGTGGGCGCGATGAGCCCGGCATACCGGGCCGTCAAGGGCACGCGAGACCTCCTTCCCCCTGAGAGCGAAAAGTACGCGGCCGTGGAATCCATCGCGCGGCGCGTCTTCGGCGGCTACGGCTACGGAGAGATCCGCACCCCGATCCTGGAATCGACCGACCTCTTCGCGCGGTCCGTCGGCGAGACGACGGACATCGTCCACAAGGAGATGTACACCTTCGCCGACCGCAAGGGACGCTCGCTGACGCTGCGGCCGGAAAACACGGCCGGCGTCGTCCGCGCCGCGTTGGAGCGCGGCATCGAGCGGCTGCCGCGTCCGCTCCGTCTCTGGTACGCCGGCGAGCAGTTCCGTTACGAACGGCCGCAGAAGGGTCGTTACCGGGAGTTTCGCCAGATCGGCGCCGAGATGATCGGGGTCGCCGGCAGCGCCTCCGACGCCGAAGTCCTCGTGATGCTGTTCGACTTTCTGGGCAAACTGGGGTTCACGGACCTGTCCGTGACGCTGAACTGCGTGCCCGGCGGCGCGGGACGCGAGAAGTTCGCCGAGGCTCTCCGTTCGCACGTCCGTCCCCGGGCTGCGCGCCTCTCGGATGACGACCGGCGCCGTGTCGAAGAGAATCCTCTGCGACTCTTCGACTCGAAGGACCCTGAGACGAAGTCCGTTCTGGAGGGCGCACCGACGACGCTCGAGTTTCTCGATCCGGACGCCGCCGCCCACTTTTCGCAGGTGAAGGACTTCCTTCGGGAATCGGGAATCCCGTTCACGGAGAGCGCGTCTCTCGTTCGCGGCCTCGACTACTACACGGTGACGGTTTTCGAGGTGGTGTCGCAGAGCCTCGGCGCGCAGAACGCGATTCTGGGAGGCGGCCGTTACGACAACCTGTTCGCCGACATGGGAGGGCCTCCGCTTCCCGCCGTCGGGTTTGCGATCGGGGAGGACCGTCTCGTCGAAGTGCTCCCCGCCGATCCGCGCGATCCGCGGGAGCTCTGGTACGTCCTGCCGGGCTCGCCCGAAGACTTCCCGTACGCGATGGCCGTGGCCCGCGCGCTCCGTGCCCGCCACACCGGTGCGATCGTCGAAACGGACCTCTCCGGCCGGGGCTTCGCGAAGGGGTTCACCCGAGCGAGCCAGATCCTTTCCGGTGATGCGGAATATCCGTTTCGCGTGTCCGAGGTCCGCGTCGTGTCCGTCGGGTCTTCCGAACGCGCCGAACAGACCGTGAAGATCAAGACTCTTTCCGCTCGGCGCGAAGAGGCGGTCCCGCTCGCGGCCATCCTCCCGAAAGCGGGCTCATGACGGACGCGTCCACGGAAGCCCCGGAAGGCGTCCCGCGCCAGCCGGCGGGGGATCTTCGACCCTCGGACGCCGGGCGCCGGGTGCGCCTTCAGGGTTGGGTCGGGCGGCGGCGCGACCTGGGCGACCTGATCTTTCTGACCGTCCGGGACCGCTCGGGCACCGTGCAGGTCCTGTTCGACCGGCTCCGGTGCCCGGTCGACGCCGTAGCCGCGGCCTCGGAGGCGCGCAGCGAGGACGTCGTCGAGATCGAGGGGGAAGTGGCGCTCCGGGGCGAGGGCCGGGCAAATGCGGAGCAGGCGACGGGGGAGATCGAAATCCTCGCGACGCGCCTGACCTTCCTCGCGCGCTCCGACACCCCACCTTTTCAGGTCGAGGACCGCACCAACGCGGCGGAAGACCTCCGGCTCGAGTACCGGTACCTCGACCTTCGCCGCCCCGTGATGCTGCGCAATTTCGTGTTGAGGGACGAGATCGTGTTTCGCGTCCGGAAGGTGTTGCACGAGAAGGGATTCCTCGAGGTCGAGACGCCGATGCTCACCCGTTCGACGCCCGAAGGAGCGCGCGACTTCCTGGTGCCCTCCCGGGTTCATCCCGGGCAGTTCTACGCGCTCCCGCAGTCGCCGCAGATCTTCAAGCAGATCCTGATGGTCGCCGGATTCGAAAAGTATTTTCAGATTGCGCGGTGCTTTCGCGACGAAGATCTCCGCGCCGACCGGCAGCCCGAGTTCACCCAGATCGACATCGAAATGTCCTTTCCTACCGAAGAAGAGGTGTTTTCGGTCGTCGAGCCGCTCCTCGCGGATGCGTTCGCGGCGGCGGGCATCGCGTGCGAGCCGCCGTTCCCGCGGCTCACGCACTCGGATGCGATGGAGCTCTACGGCACCGACCGGCCCGACCTGCGATTCGGGCTTCCCCTCGTGCGCCTCGACTCCCTGGCGCGCGGCACGGGGTTCGCTCCGTTCGATAAGGCCCTGGAGGCTCGGGGGACCGTGCGCGGACTGCGGGTGCCGGGCGGTGCCGCGTTCTCGCGCAAGAAGCTCGACGAGCTCGCGGAGGAGGCGAAGCGGTACGGCGCCGGCGGGCTGCTCTGGATCAAGCGCGCGGAAGGAGAGGTCTCGTCGCCCGCGAAGAAGCACCTGTCGGCCGATGCGCTCTCCGCGTTGCTCGAGGGCGCAGCCGTCGCGGAGGGAGACCTTCTGTTGATCGTCGCCGATCGAGAGAAGGCGGCCTCGGCTTCGCTCGGCGCCCTGCGGCTCCGGGTGGCGCGCGACCTCGATCTGATCGACGAGAAGGCCTACCGGTTCTGCTGGGTGACCGACTTCCCGCTGCTCGAGTGGGACGATTCCGCGGGGCGATGGTTCGCTACCCACCACCCGTTCACCTCTCCGCGCGATGAAGACCTGGGTCTCCTCGAGGACGATCCGGGCCGCGTGCGCGCACGCGCCTACGACGTGGTCTTGAACGGGACCGAGCTCGGGGGAGGATCCATCCGCATCCACCGCGCGGACGTCCAGCGCCGCGTCTTCCACTCACTCGGAATTTCCGAAGCTGAAGCGAGGGAGAAATTTGGTTTTCTACTCGACGCTCTGCGGTTCGGTGCGCCCCCGCACGGAGGCATCGCGCTCGGTGTCGATCGCATCTGCATGCTGGCGGCAGGCACCTCTTCGATTCGCGACGTCATCGCGTTCCCGAAGACCACCTCGGGCGCGGACCTGATGTCCAAAGCGCCCTCCGCGGTGTCGGACGAGCAGCTGCGCGAGCTCGGCATCGCGACGCTGCCCCCGCCGCCAAAGACGTGAGGCGGCGGCGTCCGGCCCGCGCGTGACGAACCCGCTCGTTCGCCGTATTCCTGCAGGCCCGGGCGCCGGCGCAACCGAGATGTGGATCGGCCCGGGGCTACTCGACGGCTGCGCCTCGCGCCTCGTGTCGCCGTCGGGACGCTATCTCCTCGTGACCTCGGCGGGGCCGCGCGCCGCTGCCGGGCGCGTCCGCGGCTCTCTCGCGGGCCGGCTGCTGGTGGACCTCGAGATCGACGACCGGGAAACGAGCAAGAGTCTGGACACCGTCTCGCGGATCGCGGACGCGGCTCTCGCCGCGGGTGTTCGGCGCGACGATGCGCTCGTCGCGGTCGGAGGCGGGGTCGTTTCGGACGTAACGGGATTCGCCGCGGCGATCCTCCTGCGCGGGATCCCGTGGAACGCGGTGCCGACGACCACGGGTGCCATGGCGGACGCCGCGCTCGGAGGAAAGACGGGCGTCGACCATCGCGAGGGCAAGAACCTCCTCGGAGCTTTTCATCCGCCCCGCGTGGTGCTCGCGGACCCCGCGGCGCTCGAAGGACTTCCCGAGCGGGACTTCCGAGCGGGACTCGTCGAGGCGTTCAAGGCGGCGTGGATCGGCGACGAGCCGCTCGCGCGGTTTGCGGAGGAGAACCTGTCTTCGATCCTGTCCCGCGAGGAAGGGGCGCTGGTAGCGCTTCTGGCCGGCGCCGCGCAGGTCAAGGCCGGGATCGTCGAGGGAGATCCGCGTGAGTCCGACCGCCGCCGCCTGCTGAACTTCGGCCACACGCTCGGCCACGCGTTCGAGGCGTGCGGCGGTTACGACTGGCTGCGCCACGGCGAGGCCGTGGCGTGGGGAATTCGCGCGGCCCTGGATCTCTCGGTCCGGCGGGCCGGTCTGCCGTCGGAAGACGTCGAGCGCATTTCTGAGATCCTCTTCCGGCTCGGTCCGTTCCCGGCGCCCGAGACGTCGGGCTCGCGGCTGTCGCCCTTCCTCAAGCGCGACAAGAAGGCCACGGCGAGAGGGATAGCCGGCGTGCTTCTGAAACGAATCGGGGAACCGACGATCGCGGAGGACATCCCTGTCGATGAATGGCTCGAGGCCGCGGCGCGCATCTCGCTGCCCTGAAGCGGTTTGGCGTCAGGCGGGCGTCAAAGGGGCGTATAATTGGACAACGTGTCCGGCAGTCCTGCGAGGCGTCGCATCCGCCTCTTCGTGCTCCTTTCGGGCGCGCTGGTATTGGCATCCCTCGTTCCCCTGCTCGTGTCGGACGGGGTCCTGATCCGCCGTAACCAGCGCACACTCGAGACACTCGAAGAGAAGTACCTCACCCGATCCTCGTCCGCCGTCGCCGATCACGTGTCCGCGTTCTACGTCTCGGCCCGTGAGCGGTTGAATACCGCGGCCGCCTCCCTGAAGGTCTCGGGGCGCCTCTCGCGGAAGGATCCCTTCACCTCCGCGGACGGACCCCGGATCCTCGCCTCCGTCCTCTCCGGGCAGACGCAGCTGGTCGCGCTGCGAGGGGTCAATTTCGAAGGATCCGGCAGCTTCGTGGGCCCCGACGTGAGCTCGAGCCAGGTGGACTACGAGTTTCGCAAGGGCTTCGAGGCGGCGCGGGACGGTGCTCTCTATTTCGGCCGGCCCTTCCACACCCCGAAGATCGGCCACGTGTCGGTCCTCGCGGCGCCCGTGCAGGACGACTCCGGAGGCGAGATCGGCGTGGTCGAGGCTCTCGTTTCATGGCAACCGATCGTGCAGGAGTTCCGCGACGAGGCCCGCCGTGAAGTGCAGGTCACGCTGCTCGACCGACACGGGGAGGCGCTCTTTCCCGAGGCGGCGCGCGGCAAGGATCGCCGCAGCCTGTCGCTCGTGCGCGACTTCGTGAAGTTCCCCGCCCGGCTGACACGCTCGGAGAGCACCGGCCGCGGCGCCGTCCTGGCTTCGATCGCCCCGGTGGAGCAGCCGGATTGGGGCGTGCTCGTCGAGCGGGACCGGGACCTCGCGTTCGCGTCCGTCACTCGAATGGTCCGCGACACTCTGCTGTGGAGCGCGGCGGCGCTGGCCGGAGCGCTCCTCCTGGGACTCGCCTTCGCCCGCCGGCTCTCCGATCCGATTGCCAGCCTCGCCGAGTCCACGCGCGCGATCAGCGAAGGCCAGTACGGATCGACCGTCGAGGTCCGCGGAACCGCCGAGATCGCCGCGCTCTCCGAGAGCTTCAACCGCATGAGCGAATCGATCGCCGTCGCGTTCGAAGCCGTGCAGCGCGCGGCCCGGGAGAACCGGGAGCTCTTCCTGGCTTCCATCCGCGCTCTCGCGGAGGCGATCGACGCCAAGGACCCGTACACCCGCGGCCACTCCGAGCGTGTTTCCGTCTACGCGGCGGCGGTCGCCCGCGAGATGGGGCTTCCGGACGACGACGTCGAGAGGATCCGCCTTTCGGCGCTCCTCCACGACGTCGGAAAGATCGGCGTGGACGACTCGATCATCCGCAAGCCGACCGCGCTGACCGAAGAGGAATTCGCGGTCATGAAGACCCATCCGATCAAAGGTGCGGCGATCATGTCCGCGATACCGCAGCTGGCCGACGTCATTCCGGGGATGAAGTACCACCACGAAAAATGGACGGGTGGGGGATATCCGGAGGGACTCTCCGGCGAACAGATTCCGATGCAGGCGCGCATCGTCACCGTAGCCGACACGTTCGACGCGATGACGACGACCCGCCCGTATCAGCAGGCGATGGAGATCGGATACGTGGTCGACCGCATCCGCCAGTTCGCGGGCGTGCGCTACGATCCGGTCGTGGTCGACGCCTTCGTCCGCGCATTCGAGAAAGGGGAGCTCATGCCCATGGCGACGCCCGTTTCCGGAATCGAAGACGAAGTGTTGCTCCAGGAGGCGCTCTGACCCGCGCCGACGGTCCCCGGGGGTTTTCTCTCGGCGCCGCCGGGGCGGCGGCCGGTACTCGTGCGGTGATTCTCCTGCTCACCGTGGCGGCCTGTGCCGCCTGTCACCAGAAGCCGGGCGCGACCAAGACGTCGGCCGAGGTGCTCCTGAACGAACGCATGGCAGCGGTGCTGCTGCGCGACGGGAGATATCACGACGCCGAAGTGGCGTACCGCGACGTGATGCGCTCGGATCCCAAGAACGCGGACCTGCAGGATGGTCTCGGTGTCGCGCTCATCATGCAGAGCAAGGTGAGGGAATCGCTCGACCCCTTCGAGAAGGCGATCAAGCTGGCTCCCGACAAGGGGTCGTACCGCGTGCACCGGGCGATGGCGCGGATCGAGCTCGGCAAGTACGCCGAGGCCGACGAGGACCTCAGGGTCGCCGACGGCTCTTCGGTTCCGGAGGACCGGTTCGACGCGCTCGTTCATCGCGGGCGGATGCGGCAGCGCCAGGGAGATTACCCGGGCGCCGAAATCGAGTTTACGAACGCCCTCTCGCGAGACCCGAGGTCCTACGACGCGCTGATCGGACGTGGCGCCACGCGCGAAGCGCTGGGAAACTATTCCGCCGCGGCGGAGGACTTTCTGGAGGCCGTGCGCATCCAGCCGAAGAACCCGGATGCGAATCTGCGGCTCGGGCTTGCTCTGGTCGGCATGAAGAAGGTCGCGCTCGGCCGCCGGTACCTGGAGCGGACCGTCGAGCTCGACCCGGGCGGCGACGCGGGATCCAAGGCCCGGCTACTCCTCGAGACGACGCCCCCCTCCTGAGGCGCGGACCCACCGGGAAAGAGCTCACGCCGGAGAGGCGCTGCGCCCCCGGGGGGACGGCTCCCGCCGCGCCCGCCGATCGGAAATAATGGCCCTGCCATGACGGATAACCCTCCGGAGGAGACTCCGGACCAGAAACCGAAGAAGTCGTTCTTCGCGAAGGTCAAGCGTGGGCTTTTCATGACCCACACGGAGATCCTCGAGAAGATTGAAACCGCGGTAAAGGAGGGCCTCGGATTCGACGAATCCGTGGTGCTCGCGCTCGAGGAGACTCTCGTCGAAGCCGACGTCGGAGCGGAGACCGCGGCGGCTCTCGCCGACGCGATTCGTCGCCGGACGAGCCCGACTCGCCGGACAGACGCCGCCGAGCTGCGCGAGCTCCTCCGCGACGAGATCTCGAAGTGGCTCGCGTCGGCGCCGCGAGCGCCTGCGCCGGCTGCGTCGGCTGCGTCAGGCACCGTCCCGCTCGAAGTCATTTTCTTAGTCGGCGTGAACGGGTCGGGAAAGACGACGACTACGGCCAAGCTCGCGAGGCGCTATCTGGCGGACGGACGTACCGTCCTGCTGGCCGCTGCCGACACATTTCGGGCCGGAGCGATCGAGCAGCTGCAAGTCTGGGCCGACCGACTGCACCTGCCCGTCGTGAGGCATCGCGAAGGAGCGGACCCATCCGCCGTGTTGTTCGACGCGCTCTCGTCGGCGCGGGCGCGAGGGGTGTCGGCGCTGCTCGTCGACACCGCGGGCCGCCTGCACACGAAACACAACCTGATGGAGGAGCTCTCGAAGATGCGCCGGATCGCCGCGCGGGAAATCCCGGGAGCTCCGCACCAGACGCTGCTCGTTCTGGATGCGACGACCGGCACGAACGGCCTCACTCAGGCGCGGCGGTTCGTGGAAGCCGTCGAAGCCACCGGGGTCGTCCTCACGAAGCTCGACGGCAGCGCCAAAGGAGGCATCGTCCTCGCGATCTACCGCGAGCTGAAGCTCCCCGTCCTCTACGTCGGTGTCGGTGAGGGGATGGACGACCTGGTTCCGTTCGACCCGTCGGAGTACGCCAACGCGCTCCTCGGTGAAGACACGGGCGAGCGATCCGAGACGGCGGACGTCTCCGGCTCCGCCGTTTGACGCGGGTGGCGGTTCGAAAGCGGAAAGACGCGTCGGATGCGGCGGCCCGCGGCGGCCGGCCCGGACCCGGGGCGGATGTGGCGGGCGAGGCGAGCGATGCGGCGTGGATGTCGCGGGCCCTCGCCCTGGCCGAAAAAGGGCGGTACACGGTCTCCCCGAATCCGCTCGTCGCGGCCGTCCTGGTCTCCGGAGGAAGAGTCGTCGGCGAGGGCTTTCACTCGCGCGCGGGAGGACCACACGCGGAGCTCGAGGCGCTCGGGCGCGCGGGAGCCCGGGCGAAGGGAGCGACGCTGTACGTCACGCTCGAACCGTGCGCGCACCACGGCAGGACCCCGCCCTGCTCGGACGCGATCCTTGCCGCGGGGGTTTCGCGTGTCATCGCCGGGGCCCGCGACCCGAACCCGCTGGTGGCGGGGCGCGGCATGCGGCGGCTCGCCCGCGCCGGGGTCACCTCGTCCTGGGCGGCCCCCGCGGAAAGGCGCCGCGCGGAACGGCAGAACGAAAAGTTCCTGACGTTCATGTCCCTCGGGAGGCCGTTCGTCCTGACGAAATGGGCGGCCACCCTGGACGGAAAAATTGCGAGTGGAACGGGAGAGAGCCGGTGGATCACGGGCCCGGAAGCCCGCTCGAGGTCCCTTGGTCTCCGTGAGGAATTTGACGCGATCCTCGTGGGGTCCGGGACGGTCCTCGCAGACGATCCGCGCCTCACGCGGCGGCTCGGGTGGAGCGGCCGCCTGCCGCACCGTCGGATCGTGCTCGACGGGCGGCTGCGCCTTTCGGCGCGAGCGCGGATCTTCGCCCATCCGGAGAGCGCCCTCGTCGTGACCGCTCTGGCGGAGGCTCATCCGAAGGCCCGCGCGCTCTCCGCGGCGGGCGTGCCGGTGTGGAGCATCCCAGCGCGGCGTGCCGGCTTCGTGGATCTCGCGAAGCTCCTTCACCGGCTGGCCGGCGCCGGCGTGACGAGCCTTCTCGTCGAGGGCGGCGGCGCGACGCTGTGGGAGTTCTTCCGGGCCGGACTCGTCGATCGTGCGACGGTCTTTCTCGCGCCGCGGATCCTCGGCGGATCGACCGCGCCCGGAGGCGTCGGCGGCGCGGGCTTCGCGCTGCCGCGCGCCCCCCGCCTGAAGGACCTCGAGTGGGAACCCGTCGGGAAAGACCTGATGCTGACGGGACGGATCGCGTGACGCGGGCGGCGTCGAGATGGGAGGGCGTCTGTTCACCGGGATCGTGACCGCGACCGCGCGTGTCGTTGGGCTCCGACCCCGGGACGGCGGCGCGAGGCTCGAGGTCGCGCCTCCCGCGCCGTTCGGGCGCCTCGTGCGCGGCGAGAGCGTATGCGTCTCCGGCGTCTGCCTGACGGCGCTCGACGCCGGCCGCTCGCTCGTGGCGGACCTCTCCTCCGAGACGCTGGAGAGGTCGACTCTCGGAGCCCTTCGACCTGGAGACCGGGTAAACCTCGAACGGGCTCTCCGATATGGAGACCGGCTCTCGGGTCATTTCGTGCTCGGGCACGTCGACGGCCGCGCGTCGCTGCTCGGCCTGTCACGGGCGGGAAACTCATGGGAGTACCGGTTCTCGGTCCCTCGCGGCCTTTCGCGCCTCATCGTCGAGAAGGGGTCCGTGGCTCTCGACGGCGTCAGCCTGACAGTTTCCGGACGAATTCGGGGCGAGTTCGACGTGGCGGTGATCCCGGAGACCCGCCGGAAGACGACGCTCGGAGCGATGCAGCCCGGAGATGACGTGAACCTCGAAGCGGACGTCTTCGCGCGGTACGGCGCCGCGGGATGGCGGCGGGCGCTGCGCTCGGCTGGCGGCGGCGGCGTATCGTCCCCGGCGCGCCGGCCCTGATGATCCTGTACGAGGACGCGGCAAGCCCGGCCTTGCGCCCGGGCGAGCACGACCTGGGCGGGCGCCGCGTGTCCGTTCGCGCGTTCTCGTGTCTGGGTGAGATCGGCCATCCCCGGTATCGGTTCGACCCTGTGGAACGCCGGTTCGTCGCACGCCGCGCTTCCGGCACGGTCTCGGCCGGTCCCGCCGCGCCCGCGGCATGGACCTCCGCGTTCGCTAGGCTCCCTGACGGACCGGTCGCGGTCGAGGGCGCAAGCCGCGAGGAAGAGGTGCGCGGGTCGTACCTCGCGGCGGCGGCTGGTGCCTTCGACGCGGGGAGGGGCGCCTACCTGCTGGACCCGCCCGACGCGGGTCTGCCTGCCGCTCCCGGGACTCGCGCGGGCGAGGCCCCTCCCCGGGTGGCTATTTTCACCTGGCGCCCCGGACAGGCGCTCGACCCGGCCGCCATCTCGGCCGCGCGGCTGAGGGACATCCCGTGTGGTGTGGCGTGGCCGGTCATCCCGGGCTGGACCGCCGAGGAGGAGGTCTTCGGCCCCTGGCTCGAGGAAGCGCGCGCGGCGGGAGCAACTTTCGCGCTGGCGCTCGCGCCGCCGGGGACGCCGGAATTCCGGCGGCACGCCGTCGAGGCGCGCGCTTGTGTCGATCCCGCCGCAGCCGAGGCGTTCTTCGACGTGATGCACCACACGCCCTGGGACTCGGCGGTCGCCGCAGGGCTCCAGAGTGCTGCGGACGAAGTCCGTCGGCTGGGGCTCTCTCCGATGCCGCCTCGCCCCGCCGCCCCGTCCGAGCCGGTGGGAAACTGGCGCGCGGCGTCGCGGCTGGAAGAGGCGGCCAGCCGTTGTCCGGACGAGCACCGGGCCGCGCGGCTGCACGCGGCCGTGCGATGGATAGACGGCTGCGGCCGCGATCTCGGCGCGATTCACCGTGAGGGCAATTTCTCACGCGCGTTTCCCTTTGGGCCAGAGCTCGCCCGGGAGGCCGAGTCCGCGCTCTCGGAGGCACCGGAGTGACGGAGCCCGCCGGCGTTTACGTCCACCTGCCGTACTGCCGCTCGCGGTGCGAATACTGCTCCTTCGTCGTGACGACGGATCCTTCTTCGCAGGAGGCGTATCTCGCCGCCCTCGACACGGAAGCGTCGCTCGCGGCGCCGGAGGCGGCCGGCGTCTCGTTCGACTCTTTGTATTTCGGCGGCGGAACTCCCTCGCTGATCCCGCCCGACGACCTCGCCCGGCTGACGGCCCGGCTGAAGACGCTTTTCCACTTCCGCGACGGGAGCGAGATCACGATGGAGGCGAACCCCGACGACGTGACGGTGGAGCTCGCGCGGGAGTGGGGCGCGGCGGGGGTGAACCGGGTGTCTCTCGGGGTCCAGTCCTTCGAGGACCGGGAGCTCGCAGCCGTTCGCCGCCGCCATGACGCCGACAGCGCACGCGGAGCCCTCGCGGTCCTCCTCGACTCGGGTTTTTCCGTTTCAGGAGACCTGATTCTGGGGCTACCGGAGCAGACCGCGGAGAGCTTTCGCGCCAGCGCGCGCGAGCTCGTTCGATCCGGCGCGGCGCATGTGTCCGTCTATCTCCTCGAGACGGAAAAGTCGAAGGTCATCGAAGAAGATCGTGCGAGGCGACCCGAGCGATACCTGTCGGACGACGCGCAGGCGGATCTCTGGCTCGAGCTCGGCGCCCTCCTGGCAGAGGCCGGGCTCGATCACTACGAGATCTCCAACTGGGCTCGCCCCGGTTTTCGCGCGCGACACAACGAGAAATACTGGCGGCGCGCGGCGACCCTCGGCCTCGGTGTTTCCGCGCACGAATTCTGGTCCGGCCGCCGCCGCGCCAACGTGTCCGGCCTGCCGGCCTATCTCGACAGGCTCGCGGCGGGGAGGCGCCCCACGGCGCTCGACCGCGAGATCGATTCCGCCGAGGAAGCGCGCGAGCGCATCATCCTGGGGCTGCGGCTTTCCGAAGGCGTTCCGGAACCTGAAGTGGAGGCGTGGATCGCGAGGGATGCGGACCCGCAGCTCCGCGAGGACTACGACAGCTGGAGGGCGGCGGGCCTCCTCGTCTACTCCGAGGGCCGGCTTCGTTTTTCAGAGCCTGGTTATCTGGTGTCGAACGAGATTCTCTGCCGGTTCGTCTGATCGCCGGCCGGAAGCGGTCAGTTAGACTGCTTGTTTCCTTCTGGAAAGGAGCCTTGGAATGCAATCGACGTTTCGCCCGATCGCCGCGGCGGCCGCCGGTCTTCTTCTCGCCGGCGCCGCG
>JBDTRB010000050.1:0-26447 GCA_039931865.1 Acidobacteriota bacterium
CGAGCGCGGGGAGAGGGAGGTGGCGCGTTCTCGCCACCGTGGCGAATACGGGAGCCGGAGTGAACGCAGGAGGTCAGGCGAGCGGTCGAGCCGACAGGCGAGCCGCTCGCCGGTGCCGTCGCCGCCGCGCGGCGACGGCAGACCGCGGAGTGAGCTGAGGCGACGGCATCGGCATGAGCTTTGCTCTCTTTTCCTTGCCGCTCACCGCGGGCGATTCGATAAACACCAAAGAAAGAGGAGAGTTCCATGGACCCGATTGCGCTTCTGAAAAAGGACCACCGTGAGGTCGAACAGCTTTTCAAGGACTACGAGAAGGCGGGCGATTCGGCGCACGCGAAGAAGCAGGGCCTGTTCGAGGAGATCCGCGCGGCCTTGACCGTCCACATGGACATCGAGGAATCGATCTTTTATCCCGCAGTGAAAAAGATCCGCGACGAGGAAATCAAGGACGAGGTGCGCGAAGCCGACGAAGAGCATCACGTCGTCAAGATGCTTTTAGCCGAGCTGTCGAAGATGAAGCCGCAGGACGAGCAGTTCGACGCGAAGATGACCGTGCTCAAGGAAAACATCGAGCACCACGTGGAGGAGGAGGAAGGCGATCTTTTTCCCGATGCGAAAAAGAACCTCTCGTCCGAAAAGCTCGAGGACCTCGGCACGCGCCTGGAAGAAAAAAAAGCAACTCTTCAGTCCTCCACCAGCGCGACGAAGGCCTGATCGCCGCGTCTTTTCTCAGGGCGCCCCCAACGACGCGGGGTGCTTTTTCTCAGGGCGCCCCGCCGACGCGGGGTGCTCGTTTTCACTGCCTCGTCCGGTGGCCGGGATCGGCCACCGGCTGCAGCCACAGCAACACGTAAATTCAGAGAGCCGGCTCAGCCAGGGATCGACGCGTAAGTCTCCCGACTATCGGCGCGTCCTCGCAGCCCCCGGCGTGACACTTTCTCCCTCGTCAGACGATCGACCGCGATGGATGACATCTCTCGCCCGTACGGTGGCATAACGCTTTGAAACACCTGACTTCCGGACATGGTTCGAGGATTGCTAGGCAGCACTTCGGAGGTCTCGAATGGTCCTGAAATCGCCGGGTCGAACACTCGCGATCGCCGCCGTCGTCGTCGCGGCGGCCCTGGCTCGGAACGCCGGCGCGCAGCCCGTGAGTCCCCTTTCGGAACGCACATACGAAGAGCTCCGCGCAATGGCGCAGGAGCTCGACGCCCGCGCGCGGCAAGCCAATGATCCCGCGAGGCACCGTCAGGAGTCGGCATACCGGGACCGCGGCTTCACGCGCCAGGTGTCCACCTTCTCGCGCCGCGCGACCGGGTTCAACAGGCGACTGGCGGAGTACCGCCTCCGTCCCTTCAACCTCGACACCGACCTGCGCACCCTGGCGCAGGACGCCGAAACGGTCCAGACGACGCTCGAGCGTTCGCGAAGGGCGAGCGATCGCTCTCTTGCCGACTGGGGCGTCACCTCGGACCTCATCGGACGGATGGCCTCGGTCCTCAGGACGGACGAGCGCCGCTCCACCGGCGACCGGCGCGGAGACGGCCGTCGCGGTTACGGACGCGACGACCGCTCCGGCCGGGGCGGACGCGAACGCGAACGCGGGGCCCCCGGCGCCGGAGACGATCCCGGAAGCTCGACTCGCTACGAGTCCGGAAGATACGGACGCTCCGGGGGCTTTCCGGATCTGGCGCGCGATCTGGCCGACCGTTCCGCCCGCCTGGCGGAATCCGCGCGGCAACTCTCCGGCCCGATTCCTGCCGACGCGCGGCAGCGGTCGACCTGGCAGGCGATGGCCCAATTCGCGGAGCAGGCGCGCGCCCTGTCTCAGAAGGCGGAGCAGGGGGCGGACCCGCGGCAGCTCAAGACGAGCCTCGACGCGGTTGATCAGGCCCGGCGCGAGACCGACGCTCAGCTGAAGCAGTCGAACGTTTTCCCCGAGTTGCGCCGCGACTGGGCGGCCGCGACACAGACACTCGAGAAGCTGCGTTCCGCGTCACGCTCCTGAACGATCCCGAAGCCTGAACCCTGAATTTTGAATTTTGAATCCTGAATCCTGAACCCGGGCGCGATTTCACAAAGGAGACGAGGACATGAAGAAACGAGTCGGTTACTGGCTTTCCGGTCTCGCAGCCTTGGTTGTCGTCAGCAGCGGCTGCGTGGCAACGGTTTCGGGGCCCTACGACGATCAGGGCGCCTATGGCCATCCTGACTCCCCGCCTCGCTCGCGTGACTACGGATACGCGCGGGAGGAGTTCTCCCGGCTGGCGCACGAGCTCGACAACAGGGCGGACCGCGCCCACCGCATGGCGGAGCGACGCCCCGCGAGCTACGGACCCGGCGAGCAGGACTTCTTCGAACGCATTCACCATTTCAGAGACCAGGCGCGGGAGTTCCACGGTCGCTTCGAGCAGGGCGGCATTCAGACCCGCCAGGACCTCCGGGCCGCCATGAACGAGCTCATACGGGACGCCCGGGCGACGGACCGCGCGATGAGAGACGCGAACGTCTTTCCGGAAGTCTGGAATGAGTGGACGGGCGTAATCGCCGTGTTGCAGCGGATGATCGAGATGGTGGCTTGACGGGAAACACGGGCCGTTAGGGGTCAGCGGTAAGGGGTCAGGCGGGGGGACGAAAAGGGATGGAGCCGACCGTTAACGGCTTCACCTTTGCGGTCACCCCGCCCCCCGGTCCGTCCTCATCTCTCACCTCTCACCCCTCACCCCTCACGGCCCACGTGTTCCCCCTCACACCGCCTCCCAGCGCCGGGCGATCCGGCGGGCGAGAGCGAAAAAAACCACCGAGATCGCGGAGAGCACCAGGACCTGCGGCCAGAGATGCGTCAACGGCTCTTCGCGCCAGAAAACCTTCTGAAAGCCGTCGATGGCCCACGCGTTCAACGTGAGCAGCCCGATCTTCTGCATGAATTCGGGCATCATGAAACGCGGGAACATGCTTCCTCCGACGATCGACATCGCGAGCACGGTCATATTCGAAAGCGCCACGAGCTGCATCCGTGACCGGCTGAGCGCCGCCAGAAGAAGGCCGAACGTCGAGGCCGCGAGCGCGGTGACCACCGTCATGATGAAAAATCCGGTCCAGTGGCCTCGCATGGAAAGGCCGAAGACGAGAGAGCCCCAGAGAAACATCACCGTCAGCTGCGCCGCGGCGATCCCCGCGAGGTAAACGAGTTTCCCGGCGAGCAGGCGCGACATGGTGACCCGCGTCGAAAGGATCCGGTCGAGGGTGCCGGTCTCGGCCTCTTCGATCAACGCGCCGCCGGCTCCCGCCGCCGAGAACAGGAGGAACATGACTCCTAGCCCCGCCGCGTAGAACGCGACCATCGGATTGCCCTTCTTCTGCCCGAGGACGTCGCGCCGCGCCACGTCAATCAGGCCGCCGGAACCCTGCTCCGCGCTCTCAACCGGCGCGTTCGGCATCCGCGCCACATTCTCCTCGAGGACCCGGCGCTGCTCCTGCGTCAGGTTTCCGGCCCATCGGTCCAGCGCGTCGATCCCGCCGCGGGCCAACGCGTCCGGCATCGCTGTCATCGCCACTTTCTGGATCAACCCGGCGAGCACCTGCGGCGCGATCGGGTCGCTGGGGTCGGAGAGCAGCAGGATTTTCGCTCGGTCGCTCGCGGGGCCGAAGCGGATCGAGCCCTGCGCAAATCCCTTCGGAATCACGAGGGCGATCGGCAGCTCTCCGGCGCGAACCGCCGCTTCCGCCGCCGCCGTCGTGTAGACGGCCGGCTTGCCGGAGCCGGCGTCCGGGCCCTCCTGCGCCTTCAAGGCGCTCTCGGCTTTCAAGGCCGCCACGAACCGGCGGGAGGCCGGGCTCTGGTCCTCGTCCACGACTGCTACGCGAATCCGCGGCGTCGCCGATCGGCCCGACCCACGCCCGAAGATCGACGCAAAGATCGAGAAAAAGACGATCGGCAGAATGAACGCGAGCACGAACGCGGCCCGGTCATGTCGCAGGTTCCAGAGGCGGCTCTTCGCGATGGCGAAAATCATTCGCGCAGCTCCCGCCCGGTCAGGTTCAGAAACACTTCCTCCAGGCTCGCCTGTTTGAGAGAGAGATCGGCAACGGCCGTCTTCTCCGCATGAAATTCCTCGAGCAGATCGCGGATCTGGCGCGGGGGGTCCGCCGCCAGCAGGAGAACTCCCTGTCCGTCCACCCTCGCCCCCATCCGTTCGAGCTTTTCCCGGAGCGTCGGGCCGATCGACCCTTCGGCTTCGATCCGCACCGTCTGGTTTACCCCGAGTGTCGAACGGACGAGCGCGTCGCGCGTTCCCGCCGCGATGATGCGGCCATGGTCGATGATCGCGATCCGGTCGCAGAGACGCTCGGCCTCTTCCATGTAGTGCGTCGTGTAGACGACCGAAACCGACTGCGCCTTCAGCTCCGCGATCATCGTGTAAATGCGCTCGCGCGACTGGGGATCGACGCCGACGGTCGGCTCGTCCAAGAGCAGCAACTTCGGCGAATGGATCGTGCCGGCCGCCATGTTGAGCCTTCGGCGCATCCCGCCGGACAGGTTGGAAGTACGGTCCTTTGACCTGTCCGCGAGCCCGCTCCACTCGAGGCTGCGGTCAATCGCCCGGTCGAGGTCCGCGCCCGAAAGCCCCTGGTAGCGGCCGAATGTCCAGAGGTTCTCCCACGGAGTCAGCAGCGGATAGAGCGAGATTTCCTGAGGGACCCATCCGCGCGACGCCGTCGCCGCGGGATCGCCAGGCGGGTGGCCGAAGATCCGGAGGGTTCCGGAGTCGGGAGTGACCCGCCCGACGACGCTTCGCACGAGGGTCGTCTTGCCCGCGCCGTTCGGTCCGAGCAGGCCGAGGATCTCGCCCGGCGGCATCTCCAGGGAAACCCCGTCGAGAGCCGCGATTTCTCCGAACGATTTCTTGAGATCCAGGGCTTCGAGAGGTGGCGCGGACATCCGGGGGATCATATTCGCTGAAAAGCGGGGCCGGGAAAGCGGAGGGCAAAACCCTGGATTGACATTACTTAGCCAACTTGCTAAATAAAACGCTGGAGGTACGCGATGCCGAAAGAGTCCGTCGCCATGCTCTGTACGTATCGAATCAAGAAGGGAAAAGAGAAGGACTTCCTGGGGTATCTCGAAAGACACTGGCCCACCCTCGATCGCGCGGGGCTCGTCTCTTCCGAGCGCCCGCGAGTCTGGAAAGGGGTCGAAAAGTCGGGAACCGTCACCTTCATCGAGACGTTCGAGTGGAAAAACGCCCGAGCTCCCGAGGTCGCTCACCAGACCCCCGAGATCATGGCGATCTGGGAGCCGATGGGAGGCCTCGCGGAGGAGATGCACTTCCTCGAGATCGAGCCGGTGCACTGACCGCGTGTCCAGGCTCGACGCCGCGGCGCGCCTCGAGCAGCTCTCCGCCGCGTTTTCGGCGCTCGCGCACCCCACCCGGCGTCAGATCCTGCTCGTCATCCGCTTCCGGGGAGGAGCGATGACGGCGGGAGACATCGCCGGCCGGTTTCATTACAAGTGGCCGACGGTCAGCCGGCATCTCCGCGTCCTCGAGACGACCGGGTTGCTGGTGCGCGAGCGCTCCGGCCGTCAGCACATCTACCGCCTGTCGCTTCACAGCCTGGCGCTGATCAAGGAATGGATCCGCTGGCTGGAGGTCCCGAAGAAGGGTTAGAGCGGGAGCCGAGCGACCAACGGGAGCGAGACGGCCGCGGTACTCCGCGGTCAACTAGATCAGGAATCGGGAATCGGGAATCGGGAATCAAAGCAAACTGCGGCTGACCCCTCAACATTTCTCACCCGCGGGGCGAGGGAACCCGGTGTGGCGTGGGGTGGGCCCTGCCCCCTTATCGCTTCTCCGCAATCTCCTCAAACCGGCGCAGGGCCTCGCGAGCGGCTTCGCGCCGTATCTCGAACGCCGCCACCGCGTCCGGGGTCGGCGCCGCGTCGGCGCTTTCGACGGCGTCCTGCAGCCGGAGAAGCGCCGTTGCGGCTCTCTGGAGCGTCGTCGGGATCTCCGTGGCGGGCTGGGAGTCCTCCAACGCCGGATCTCCTGTGCCGACGACGGCGTCGAATGCGGGCCAGGAGGGCGCTCCGGCGGGGAGCGCGGTCCGCATCTTCTCCGCCCGCGCGAGAGCGCGCGCAACCGCGACGCGCTCGGTCTCGATGTTCCTCGCGAGCTCGAGCTGACGTTCGAGGTCCGCGTCCGTGGCCTTGATCCGCCGGTCTCGCACGACCGTCAGCGGAACGGTCAGGGCGCGGCCCGACACGGTCAGCCGCACGCTGTACCGGCCCGGAGCCGCCAGGACGCCCCGCGAGCGATGCCTCGCGTCGAGGTCCTGCGGGGCCGCGTATCGGAGGTCCCAAACGAACCGATGCATCCCGGGTGAAGCGTCCGGAATGGCCGAATCCGCGACCCAGTCCGGAGTCGAGGTGATCTTCGAGAGATCGGCCGCGGGGCGGGGCTCGTCGCTCGCCCAGTGGCGCACGAGGTTCCCGCGCGCATCCAGGATGTCGACGGAAATCGGCGCGGCGGTTCGCGGGCTCAACCGGTAGTCGATCGTAGCTCCCACCGGGGGATTTTCGCCCGCCGGCTCGTCTCTCGGTTCGGGGGTCCCCTGAAACGGAGCCGGATGAAGGCGCAGCGCCTCACGCGGCGAAAACAGCCAGGCCTCCGCCGCGGCGGGCGCCGCGTCCATCTGCTGCAGCGGCGACAAATCGTCCAGGATCCAGAACGAGCGTCCGTGGGTGGCGACCACCAGGTCATTCCGGCGGATCGCGATGTCACGGATCGAGCAGCTCGGAAGATTCAGCTGGAGCGGCTGCCAGCTCCCGCCGTCGTCGAACGAGACGAAGACCCCCGTCTCAGTGCCGGCGTAGAGGAGACCGCGCTTTACCGGGTCCTCGCGCACCACGTTGACGAAGCTGCCGTCGGGGATCCCGCCTGCGATCAGCGACCAGTTCCGGCCGCCGTCACGCGTCCTGTAGATCCAGGGCCGCAGGTCGTCCAGCCGGTGGCGGTCCACCGCCGCGTACGCGGTCTCAGGATCGAAATGGGAAGCTTCGAGGATCCCGACTTTCGACCAGGGCGTCACCGCGGCCGGCGTGACCTCGTTCCAGTGCGCGCCGTCGTCGCGTGTGACCCAGACGAGGCCGTCGTCCGTGCCGCACCAGATCAGTCCGTCCTTGAGGGGCGAAGGCGCAATCGTGTAGACGACGCCTCGACGCGAGCCGGGAGCGCTGCTGTTCGCCGCGTCGGCCGGCACCAAATTGGCGGGAGTTCCGGGATTCTCGCGCGTCAGGTCGGGGCTGATCTTTTCCCAGTGTTCCCCGCCGTCCGAGGTCCGGAAAACGAACTGATTCCCGAAGTAAAGCGCGCGCGGATTCCGGGAAGAGAACGTGAGAGGCAGCGTCCACTCGCTCCGGTACTCCCCGGGATGGGCGAGCACGGGGTTCACGTCCTGCTCCTGCAGCGTGGTCTGGTCGAATCGGCCAACCGTCCCGCCGTAGAGCACGTTCGGGTCCGCCGGGTCAGGAGCGATGGCGCCGCTCTCTCCCCCGCCGGAGATCGGGCGCCAGTCCCGCTGCATGATGCTCGGGAAATCGGTGCGCGAGGGAACGGCGACGGCGCCGCTGTCCTGCTGCGCTCCGTACAGCCAGTACGGGAACCGGTCGTCTGTGACCACGTGGTAAAGCTGCGCGGTTGGCTGGTTGTACCAGGAGCTCCAGGTTGCGCCTCCGTCCACGCTGACGACCGTGCCCTGGTCGCTGGCGGTGATCATGCGTCGCGGGTCGAACGGGTCGATCCACAGCTCGTGGAAATCGTCGCCCGTCGGATCCCCCTTCATCGGGACGAAAGTCGTCCCGCCGTCGCTCGAGCGATAAAGGGTCGTGTTGCAGACGTAGACCGTCTCGGCATTGCGGGGATCCACGGTGACGCCGCCGAAATACCAGCCACGTCCCCAGATCCGCGGGTCGGCGGACGTCCGCTTCCACGTCACGCCCCCGTCGCGGGAAGCGTAAAGACCCCCCTCCTTCGCGTCGACCACCGCATACAGACGCGAACGGTCGGACGGCGCGAAGGCGAGCCCGATGCGGCCGAGGGCCTCTGAGGGAAAGCCTTTTCCGCGAACCGGCTTCCAGGTGTCCCCGCCGTCGTCGGACCGGTACAGCCCGCTTCCGGGACCGTTCGACGGCGGGTACACGTTCCATGGCGGCCGC
This sequence comes from Acidobacteriota bacterium, assembly GCA_039931865.1. Classification (GTDB taxonomy): domain Bacteria; phylum Acidobacteriota; class Thermoanaerobaculia; order UBA5066; family Gp7-AA6; genus JALYUA01. The sequence goes on from JBDTRB010000050.1 coordinate 8,216, forward strand.
CGCGTCTGCCACAGCGCGGCGAAGATCGTCTTCGAGCCGCCGGGCGCAAACGCCAGATCGATCGCGCCCGTGTGCTGGTCGCGGAACAGCACCCTCGACCACGTCCGACCGCCGTCCCGCGAACGGAACACGCCGCGTTCGGTGTTCGGCCCGTAGGCGTGCCCGAGCGCGGCCACGAAAACGAGGTTCGGGTCACGCGGGTCGACGAGGATCTTCCCGATCTGGCGCGTGTCGGAGAGGCCGGCATGCGACCACGTGCGCCCGCCGTCGACCGATTTGTACACGCCGTTGCCGTACGAGATGTCGGACCGCATGTCGGCCTCACCCGATCCGACGTAGAGGGTCTTCGGCGCCGACGGCGCGACCGCCACGGCGCCGATCGAGGCGATCGGCTGGGAGTCGAAGACAGGCGTCCAGGTGCGTCCCGCGTTCTTCGTCTCCCAGACGCCTCCGCCGACGGAGCCGAAATAGAAGTGGTCCGGCTCGCCCGGAACTCCCGCCGCGGAAAGAGCGCGCCCTCCGCGGAACGGCCCGACGAGCCGCCAGCGCATTCCGGACCTCGCCGAAACATCGAGCGGCTCGGCGGCCGCCGAAGCGGCCGATGCTGCCAGAGCGGTGAAGGCACAGAGCAGGGCGAGAAAACGCACGGACACCTCCGCGCGCGGATTATGTCGCGGAGAGGGGAGCCGAGCGACCTGCGGAGCGAGACGGCCGCGGTACTCCGCGGGCCGAACCGAACCCGAACCGAACGCTACGGCCGGTCCAGGGGTGCAGGCCCGTTACCTGCGGCGGCAAGCCATTCCTCCAGCGCCCGCACCATTTCGGTAAAGCTCGGCGCAACGAAGAGCACCTTCTGATAATCCGTCGGGTCGTACGCGGCCGCTGCCATCGTTTCCAGGTCGAAGGGCACGAGAGTGGCGCGGGCGCCGAGGTCCCCGAGCTCGCCGTACGAGGAGAGCAGACCCGCCCCGTAGGCCTTGACGTCTCCGTCCTCGAGTGCGACGCCGAACTCGAGCGTGTACCAGTAAACCCGTTCGATCCGCTGAAGGGTCCGGGAGTCGGCACGGAGGGCCGCCTCTCCGAACGATCGCGAGAGCCGCACGATCTCCGGCGCGAGGAAGCTGGTGGCGTGGCCGACGAGCTCGTGGATCACGTCGGGCTCCGGCGTGTACAGCGGCATGCTGTGATGCCGCATGTACTGCGTCGAGCGGAAGACTCCGCGGCCCAGAGCGGACAGAAATCCGTGCGCCGAGATCAGCCCGGCCACCGGGAGCATCTCGATCCCCGGGTGGCGCGTGAGCTCATTCACCTCGGCGAGCTGGGGCACCCATTTCCTGTCGAGCTGCAGCCTGGCGGCCGCGTCGCGCCACTCGGCCACCGCGCGGCCGGCATGCAGTGGGGTCAGGTGCTCCCAGACGCTCCGCCAGACCTCGTGCTCCTGGTCCGTATACGCCACGGGTGGCGGCGGCGTTCCTTCGCGGTGATCGAGCGCGAGCTGCGCGATCGCATTGCGCCGCGCCCGGTACACCGGATCCCGAAACCCGGGGTGGTCCGGATTCAGGATGACGAGCCGGTCCTCGTCGTCAGCGGGGGGCGTGTCCGTCAACGGAACGCCGGAAGAGAAGAGATCCGGGCCATCACCGACTCCACCATGCGGTCGCATCGTGCGCCCATGAAGGAGAAGATTCCGGGCAAACCCGGGCCCGCCCGGCCGAGAAGGTCCTGCCGCAGCATCGCGCGCGCGCGATGGAGCCGCGTCTTGACCACGTTTTCGGATACCTCCAGGCACTCGGCGGCCTCGCGGGTCGAAAGCTCTTCGACGTCGCGCAGAACGAAGACGGCGCGGTAGGACGCCGGCAGAGCCTCGACCGCCGCTTCGATGTGAGCACCGATCTGACGGTCGAAAGCTTCTCGTTCGGGATCGGGGGCCGGCGTTCCTGTCATCGCGTTTTCCCCGGGGGCCGCGGCCCGTCGTTTCGAGAGCCGGGATCTCATCAGGGCTTCGTGGAATGCGATGCGTGTGATCCACGTCGAGAAGAGCGCCCGCCCCTCGAAATCGGCCAGGTGCTGGAACGCGCGCACCCACGCCTCCTGGACGACGTCCTCCGCCTCCGCGTCGTCGCGGAGCACGGCCCGCGCCGCCCGGTAGACGCGCTGGTTGTACCGGCGCAAGAGGTGACGGAACAGGTCCGTCTCGCCCGCTCGAACGCGAACAATGATCGCTTCGTCCGAGAGCCCCGCGTCCCCGGTGACGTCGGCCGAGGTTGGGTTTTCATGAGAGATCATCGCTGCCGCAAAAACCTACCAGCTTCCTCGCGTCTTCGCGCAATCCAGAGGTTTCCTTGAAGAAACCCCCCCGGGACGGAAGAATCCGCCCCGGGGCTCGTTCATCAGGACCCGGGTCGCGCCGCTGCCTTGAGAGCGGAGATACGGAGAGTGTTCCCCGTCGCCTCACCCGTGAGCCTGACCGAACCGCCCGCGTTCGCGTCGAGACCCGCGAAATCCTGGTTCGCGATCTCGTAGACCTTGTTGCCCGAGACGAAAACGTACTTGCCGCCCCCCTTGACGCACGCGCGCGTGCAGTCGGCGTCGGTCAGCTTCTGCCCCGCGTGCTCGATCGCCGACTTGTGCGAGTGCCCGCACGAGCTGTCGCTGATCGTCCCTGTCCAGGTCTGATCCGCCCCTAGAGTCGCCGCCGCGGAGACCAGGATCGCCACGACCGCCGCCATCAGGATCGCTCTGCCCGTTCTCACCATCCCATCCTCCTGTTTGTGATGTCCGCGCGCACCAGAGCCGCGGCACCGACATCACAGAGTCCCGAGAGCCCGAAAGGTGACGGGAAATCGAGAAACCCGCCACGATTTCGCCCCAATCTGCCTCCGGAATTCCACGCGCTTTCCGCGAAGGCGCCATCTCGAATTGGTCTTCTGTGTCCGGACGCGGCCGACCCGCCGCGTGCCGCCCGGCCGCTGACGGCGCGGGCCCGCGAGGAGGACCCCACATGGACACGCACTCGAGCTCTCCGGGGGCGGACGCTCCCGATCCCGGTTCGGGCGGCGCCCGAGCCACGTTTGCCCGGGTGCTCGACGGAATGCCTCGACCCCGCTGGAAGGGTCCTGAGATCTCCGGCCGCATGCTCTTCCTCCTCCTGGCGATCCTCCTCGTCCTTCTCCTCGGCGGCGCGTTTCTCTACGGCAGTTTTCAGACGGTAGACCCGGGCTTCGCGGGAGTCTCCCTCAGCCGCTTCACCGGGGCTCTCGAAACCCTTCCTCCGGGAGCTCACTTCCGGCCGCGAGCTCTCTACGAGATCCACACGGTCCGGATCTCCGACCAGCTCATGACGGGACCGGAGGGGACGTTCTCTGTGTCCACCCGCGAGGGGGTGGTCGCGCAGATGACCGTCCAGGCCCGGTGGTCGATCGACCGGAGCCGTCTCCTCTCCTCCTGGGCGGCGCTTCCGCGCAACCCGCAGCGCGAGCTGGTCGCCCCGATTCTCGCCGCCGCGTTCCGATCGACGGCCTCGCGCTATGACGTCGGAAAGCTCGTTGGAGAGGGACGGGAGGAGATCGCCGCCATCTCGGGTCGGGCCGCGCGGGCCCGCCTGGCCGAGAGCGGGGTGGTGCTCAAGGACGTCCTCGTCGGAAACGTGGTGCTTCCTGCCGAATACGAACGAGGACGCGTGGCGTTCGTCGACGAGGTCCAGAGCACGGACCGGATGGCCGTCACGCTCCGCCTGAAGGAGCGGGAGATCGAGAAGGCAAGGCTCGAGGCGGAGGCCCGGAAAGTGGTCGTCGTGAAGCAGGCGGAAGCCGCGGCCTCGCAGCGCCTGATCGGAGCCCGCGCAGAGTCGGACGCGATGAAGTACATCCTGACGCTCAAGGAAAAAGAGATCGAGCAGAAGAAGCTCGAGGCCCGAGGCGATCGGCAGACGCGCGTCGAGCGCGCGCGTTCCGAGGCAGAGGTCACCCGCATCCAGGCGGACGCCGAAGTGCAGCGCCGGAAGCTGATCGCCGACGCCGAGGCTTACTCGATCCGCGCGACTTCGCTCGCCCAGTTCGAGGGACTGCAACGGGAGGCGCAGCTCGTCTCGGCGAACCCGCTCCTGATCCCGAAAACGTTCGCCGACCGCCTTTCGGACAAGGTGCAGGTCATCCTCACTCCCTCGATCGGCGGCGAGGCGTTCACGGGCGAAGTCATGCGCCGCGTCGCGAACGGACTACCACCCGTCGCACCCGCCCCCGTGTCATCAGAGCCCACGTCCCAACAGGCGGCTTCCCGGCAGACGGGGCGCCGGCCTTCGACGAAGTAACGCTGTTTTCAGTTTTCAAAGGAGGACTCCCATGTCCCGCTCTCGCGACTCGTGGCACCTTCGCCTCGCCCTCTGCTCGATGGCGTTTCTGTCGGGCGCGCACGCCCAGGCCGGCGCCCCGTCTCTTATCTTCGCGCGCGCCGAACCCTCGGGCTCCGACGTCTTCGTGATGGTGCGGGAGGCCATCCTCCGTGACCGCCCTTCCAGAGAGAGCCGCATGACGGGCCGGCTGCCCGGCGGCTCGCGCCTGAAGTTGATCGATGCCAGAGGGACGTACCTGAAGGTCGAGGTGGTCGCGGGCGATCGGCCGGCGGGCGACGGGAAGAAGTCCGCAGCACCGGGGTTCGTTTCCCGCGACGTCGTGTCGATCTTCCCGCCGGATCCCGCGGGCCTGACCGATCTGATCGTCGCGGGCCGGGTGCTGTCGGCGACCGAGCCTCACCGCCGCTACGGCGCGGCGTTTCTCCTGCGTGCCTCCGAACGCGTCCGCTCCGCAGGCGGGACGGACGCCGCTGTCGAGCTTCTCCTCGGTGAGACCGCGGAGGCGTTGGCTCTCGCGGGCGGCCCGTTCCCTCCCGGCCTCGATGTCACCCGCGCGCCGGGCGAAGGACCCTGGCGGTACTCCGGCGAAGCCTTCCGCCGCGCCTTCGCGTCGGCGGAGAAGTTGCCGCCCGAGAGCGGCGCGGGACTGAAGGAACGCGCGACCGCCGGCCTTCTGCGGCAGCGCTATGTCTCGAATTCGCCGGATTCGCCTTCGCTCCCTCTCCTCTGGCAGGAGACCGCGGACTGGCTGGCGCTCGCGGAGGCCGCGCACGAGCCGGCCGCGGCCCGATGCGCGGCGGACCGTCTGGGGACCGCCTCGCTCTCTCTCGGCCGTCTCCTCCTCGCCGCGGGCCGGCTCGAGGATCTCGAAAAGCTGGAGGTCCGAGTGCGCCAGGCCGGCGGCCGGACAGCCGCCCTCGAGCTCGAGCTGCACCGCGGCGGCGAGCCCTCCAGACAGGGGCAGTTGCCCGCCGACCTGTCCGCCCGTCGGCTGATCTCGCGCGCGTCGATCCTCCGATCGATGCGCGGCGACGGGACCTCGCCTCTCCGGCAGGAAGCGCGCGCGAAAATCGGTCCGAAGGAAGTCGTGGTCCGCATCGGCGGCGCACTCGGCAAGCTCGAGCTGTCCACCGAGACCACAGTCGGAGGAACTCACATCCCCGCGGTGCGGAAGCTCGCGATCCCGGTGCTTCCGGTCCCCGGCTCGCTCCGCATCTCTCCCGACGGCCGGTCCGTGGCGTGGCTCGAGGTCGTCAGCCCGTCGAAGCTCGTGCCGGTGGTGACGTCCCTCGACCGGGACGAGCCGGCACGCGAGATCGCATTTCTTTCCGAAGGCCGCCCGCTGCGCGACAACGCGCTCGGACACGTGATCTCGACTCTCTCCGGTTACTCGAAGGACGGCCAGCGCCTCGGGGTCGCGATCCAGGCGTGGAACGACACGCCGGGACCAGAGGCGCGATATTCCGTTGTCTCGGTCGCGACCGGAGAGATCGTCTTCGAGACATCGAAAGACACGAAAGCCTTCCAACGGCTCATCCAGTAAGCGCCTCAGGGCAGAACGTCGATCTCCTTTTCGCGGGCGGCGCAGGCCGCCCGCCCTTTTTTTGATCGCGCTCGCGTCTAGAGGGTTTCCGTCCAGTCGATCAGGATCTTCCCCACGTTCTGATTCGCGCGCATCCGCATGAACGCCTCCGCCGCGCGGGAGGGAGGGAACACCGAGTCGACCGTCACCCTGAGGCGTCCCGAGTCAAACCCGGGCAGGACCTCTTTCTCGAACCGCCGGACCAGCGCCGCTTTCTCCGCCCGGGACCTCGACCGCAGGGTCGAGCCGATCAGGCGCGCCCGCCTTCCCATCAGGACCGCGAGGTCGAGCGGCGCAGACGATCCGGAGAGCGTGGCGATGAACACGATGCGGCCCCCGGTCGCCAGAAGCTTCAGATCGGCATCGAGCGTCTTCGCGCCGATCGGATCCAGCACCACGTCAACGGAGCCCGGTCCCCACGCTTTCTCGATCTCGCCGACGAGGTCGGAGGTGCCCGTGTCGACCGCGAGATCGGCCCCCGCGGCGGTCAGAGCGCCAATCTTCGCCCGCGTTCGCGTCGTCGCCGCCACGCGGGCGCCGAAAAACTTTCCGAGCGCGATTGCCGCGAGCCCGACTCCCGAACCGCCGGCATGCACGAGGACCGACTCTCCCGCGCGCAGCCCTGCCTCTCCAACGAGATTCAGAAAAGCCGTCAGGTACGCCTCCGGGATCCCGGCGGCGGAAACCGGATCGACCGCGGCCGGGACGGGAAAGAGCTGGCCGGTCGGGACAGCGGCGCGATCCGCATGCGCTCCGCCGGCGACGAGGGCGCACACACGCTCGCCACTTTCGAGCGTCCCCGAGAGCTCCATCCCGAGGATCGGCGACTCTCCCGGCGGCGGCGGATAGTGTCCGGCGATCTGCGCCAGATCGGCGCGGTTCACGCCGGAGCCGGTCACGCGCACGAGGACCTCGCCCGGACCCGGAACCGGGTCGCCGGCCTCCGAGACCCTCGCCACGTATTCGCGCTCGCGCTCGAAGACCTCGAGAAACCTCACGAGCGCACGATCTCGCTCGGCCGCGGAGTTCGCAAGCGCTTGGACTGGCCGCGATGCCGGGACTGGCGATCTTTCTGCTTCACCTGTCTTCGCTCGCGGCCGTTCGCTCGGCGCCCGCCCGCCTCAGCGGCGGGAAAGCAGGACCAGCGCCAGGGCGATCACCCCGGGCAGCGCCTGCACGAAGAGAATCGACCGCTTCGCCGTGAACGCGCCGAAGATTCCGGCCACGATGACGCACGAGAGGAAGAACACGCGGATAGAGAACCCGCCGTCCACCGAGACCAGCCCCCAGACGAGGCCCGCGGCCAGGAACCCGTTGTAGAGACCCTGATTCGCAGCGAGCTTTCGGGTCGACTCGGCTTCCTCCCGCGAGAGCCCGAACGTCTTGAGACCGTATGGCCTGGTCCAGAGAAACATTTCGAGGATCAGAAAGAAGACGTGCAGCAGCGCGACCAGCGCGACGGCGGCGCTCCCAAGGACGTTCATCGATTACTCTTTTCCGGCGGGCGCCCCGTCTCCCTGATCGGCCCGCGCGAGGTCAGGATACCGCCCTGCCATCAACAGATGGCGGGCCGAGCGCGCCGCAGCCTCAAGGCTACGGAGAGTGAGCGGGAGCGGGAGCGCGCGCGGCCGCTTTTGCGTCCGCGTAGGGGTCATATGCTCAGGCTGTGAAACTCAAGACGCGGGCGAAGGATTGGGGAAAGATCCTCTGGGAGACCGTCAAGAAGTGGGATTCCCACGATGCGATGACGCAGAGCGCTGCGCTTTCCTTCTACACGTTGTTCTCGCTCGTGCCCATCCTGATCATGGTCATCGCGGTGGCGGGCCTGGCTCTCGGCCGCGACGTCGTGCGGGAGCAGATCGTTCACCAGTTCGCTGGCCTCATGGGAACGCGGCAGGCCGCCGCGGTCCAGGAGATCTTGAAGTCCCTCGGCGAGCAGCAGTCCGGCTGGCTGGCGAAGACCGTGGCCTTCCTGACTCTTCTCGTCAGCGCCACCGCCGCATTTGCGCAGCTCCAGACGTCCCTGAATCTGGTCTGGGAGGTCGCGCCGAAACCGGGGCCCCTGCTGCCGGCCCTGCTCCGCAAGCGGATGCTGTCTTTCGCTCTCGTCGTGGCGATCGGCTTTCTGCTCGTCGTCTCGCTGACGGTCTCAGCTGCGCTCCAGGGGCTTCGGGAGTACATCCAGGCCCGGTTGGCGGTCCCTCCAGACCTCCTCGAGGCGGGACACATGCTGACGTCGTTTACGGTCTTCACGATCCTGTTCGCTCTGATCTTCCGGATCCTGCCCGACGCCGACATCCCCTGGAAAGACGTCTGGCTGGGCGCCCTCGTCACGTCGCTCCTGTTGTCGGCCGGGAAGTTCCTGATCGGGCTCTATCTCGGCCGGACGGCCCTGAGCTCTCCGTTCGGGGCGGCGGGTTCGCTCGTCGTGCTGCTGCTCTGGGTCTACTACGCCTCGCTGATCCTGCTCTTCGGCGCCGAGTTCACGCGTGTCTACTCGCGCCGGGTCCTCGCGTCACGGCCACCCCCGTCGGAGGGCACGGAACGAGTCAAAACCGTCGCGGTCACGACGGACGGCAAGAAGCGGTCCTAGAAGCCTGGGTGCGGGGGGCCAGGTCTTTATTATACACTAAGACGCCTCCAGACTCCGCTCCACCCGGCGAATCCGGCTCGCCAGACGAGACTCCGGATCCTCTTCGACGCGACGCACGACGTTGCTGACGCGAGCGGACCGCACGTTGAACGCCTGCCCCACTTCCGCCACCTTCAGCCGGGTGAGCCGCCGCGAGAGGTAGATCGCCGCCATCTTCGGTTCGGCTCCCCGGTTTCGCGAGAGGTCCTCCGCGGCCACTCCCCACTCCTTCGCGACGGCGCCACGGATCTTGTCGAGCGTCGGGCCCGTCGGCCGCCGTTCCCGAATCGGGATCTCGGGGTCTTTCCGTCGCTCGCCTCCGAGCCTCTCGACCACTCCTTTCAGGAACTCCCCGTCGCCGAGGTACGCCTGCTTCCGAATGTCGTCGAGCGGCGACGGCAGTCCTTTCCCCTCGGCAACGAAGCGGCGATACGCGGCCTGAGCCACGCGTCGGGTCCCGGCGAACTGTCCGAGGGTCGAATCGACCGACAGCCACTCGGGGCGAGGGGCAAGCCCCGCCGTCGCCCGGTAACTGCTCCAGCGCCAGTCGCCGGCAGCCCTGGCCAGGCCGGCGCGGACGGGGTTCAGCACGACGTACCGCGCGAGCTCGAGGAGGTGCGACTCCTTCTGGACGAGGATCGCCCGGAACCGCCCCTCGAAGAGATGACCCCGGCGCTTGTGGCGCCGGTTGAACCACTGGGCAAACCGCGAATTCAAATCGTGCAGACCCTCCGAAAGCCCGGCCTCCGGGGTTTCCACGAGCAGGTGGTAGTGATTGCCCATGAGGCAATACGCATGGACGTCCCAGCGCGACTGACCGGCCGCGAGGCCGAGGAGATGCAGCCATCGCGCACGATCCGGGTCGTCGCGAAACACGCTGCCGCGCTCGTGCCCGCGCGCCATGACGTGATGCACCGCGCCCGGAAAATCGAGCCGCAGCGGCCGCGCCATCTAGCCTCTTGGGGTCAGATCTTTATTATACACTAACGGTGCCCCCTGGACTCATCGGCGCTCATCAGGCGAGATGGGTCGCGCCGAGCTGATCGCATCGCGCAACCCGTACGCCCCGAGATCCGGCACGCTGTTCCGGAGCGTGACGCAGCGGCCGCGGAATTCCTTGTGCTCGCAGACTTCCCACGTCCCTCCCTCGACGGTGGCGCTCTGGGCCCGATCGTTGAAATCCGAGATCTCCCGGTCCGCGTCGGTCAGCTCATGGGACTCGCCTCGGAAATTGGTACGGGAATGGAGGATCAGCCGCGGGTTCTCGAGGTCGGGTGGTGGAGATCCCCGGCCATCCCCGCGGTCGCCTCGGAGGGGTCGCGCGGAGGCGATCCGATTCTGCATCCCGTAGGACCGCAAGGACGGAACCTCTCCGGAGACGGTGACGCAGCGGCCGCGGAAGCTCGGACGGTCGCAGATCTCCCAGCTGCCCCGGACGTCGAGACTCGAGACGCGCCCGCCGTAGAGGTCCGTCTCCTCCCGTTCGAATTCGCGCCGCGCGCCTCGAAGGTCCTCCTCCTCGAACATCACGATTCCGAAACGCTCCCGAGGACGCTCAGCGTACCCGCGCCCGCGCCCCCTCTCCTCGCGCCGGTCGCGGCGGACGCGACGCACCGACGTGATCTGGTCGTCCCAGGAAACGCGCCGCAGGTCCGGCTCGTCGGCGGAGAACACGGCGCACCGCCCGCCGAAATCCTTGTGCTCGCAGACTTCCCAGAATTCGCCGCGCGCGATCCGGAAGCTCGAGACACGGTCATTCAGGTGGTAATCGCTCAGGTTCGAGACTTCGTCACGAATCGTGGCGTTCCGGCCTCGGTATCCGACGTCCTCGAACACCGTGATGCCGATGCCCCCGATCGGCCTCTCCTGCCCGTGCGCGAGGCCTCCGATCAGAACCGCCGCTGCGATTCCAGCAAACAGGATTCTCAAACGCATCGTGCCTCCTCCGAAAAGATGCGGTGAAGTCTATCCGTCAGCTCCGACGCGAGCGAAGCCCGCCGAAACCGCTCGTCGCCGCCAGAACGCCCTACACCTCCCGCTGGATCGCTCCGGCAATCGCGCTGAGGAGCCCTCTCGGGATGTCGGCTAAAAGCGGCTCGTCTCGAAGCCGGAGACTCAAGGCGATCGTCTGACGATACCGGGCGAGGTACTGGCGGCATTCATGGCAGGTGCGCAGGTGGAGCTCGAACTGCCTCCGGCGCGCCGCGGGCAGGGAGCCGTCCACAAAATCCGCCACGAAGTCCTCGAACTGCCGGCATGTGATGACGAGCGGGATCGTCCGGCCCGGGGCCCCGAGAACCCAGCGGCAGACCTCCCGTACGCGGGAAATTCGGATCCGCTCCTTCGGCATTTCGAGAAGCGTCTTGAGCGCGGAGTGCGCCCTGTGCAGTCGCACTTTGACGGCATTGGGAGTCGTCTCGAGCAACTCCGCGACCTCTTCTCCCGAAAGGCCCTCGAGGTCGCGAAGGATGACCACTGTGCGATACGAATCCGGCAACAGGTCGATCGCCGCGTGAACGATCTCCCGGACTTCACCAAGCGACGCGAGGTCCTCGGGCGAACGCGCGACCGGCCCCACCGCGACCCGGTACCCGGTGCGGTCGAACACCGGCAGCAGTGGATCGAGAGACTCTTCCGGCTTGCGGCGGCGCGAGCGCAGCGTTACGAGCGCTGAATTCACGACGATCCGGTGCAGCCAGGTCGCGAGAGAAGAACGCCCTTCGAATCGGTCGAGGCTTCTCAACGCGTGGAGAAACGCCGTCTGCAGACAGTCCCGCGCCGCGTCCTCGTCCCGGAGAAGCCCTCGCGCTACGGCGAGCAGTCGCGGTCCCTGACTCTCGAGAAGCCGGGACCAGGCCGCCTCGTCTCCGCTCGCGAGCGCGGCGGCGTCGGGCTCCGCATTCGCGGGCGGCAGGACTTCCCCGGATTGTTGTTGCAATGGAAGCCGATCGTCGCGCCCTCTCCTCGCGGTGTCAAGACGGCTCGACGGCTGACGAAGGAAGCCTCAGACATAATCGCGGGGCAGATGGCTCCGCAGAAGGAACCCCCCGGGACGGCCGCGTCCGACGCCCGCCCGGAAGAGGCGCTTTCAGGCGCCGACGCCCGTCTCCGCTCGATTCTCGATTCGTCGCTCGACGCCCTGATCACGATCGACGCGGCCGGGCGGATCATCGAATTCAATCGAGCCGCCGAAACGATCTTCGGTTATTTAAGATCGGAAGCGCTGGGCCGGGAGATGGCCGACATCATTGTGCCTCCGGAGTATCGCGAGGGTCATCGGCAGGGAATGGCTCACCACGAGCGCACAGGCGAAGGACCGATCCTGGACCGTCACATCGAGATCACCGCGATGCGTCGCGACGGCTCGTTCTTTCCCGTCGAGCTGACGGTCACAAGGGTCCCCGTCGCCCCCGGAGCGCGCGTTCTCTTCACGGGTGCGCTCCGCGACATCACGGACCGCAAGCGCAGCGAAGATCGCCGCGCGGCTCAGTACGCCGTGACTCGCATCCTCGCCGCTTCGGATTCGCTCGAGCAGGCCGGGCCGGAGCTGCTCGCCGCGATCGGGCGCGGCCTTCACTGGGAGCTCGGGCAGCTGTGGGTCGAGGATCCCTCCGGGCAGAGGTTGCGGTGGGGATCGTCGTGGTCTTCCGACCCGGATCGGTTCCGCTCTTTCGAAGACGTCAGCCGGCAGACCACCTTCCCATGCGGGATGGGTCTTCCGGGGCGCGTGTGGCAGGACGGCTCGGCGATCTGGGTCGAAGAGGTCGAGAGAGACGTCAACTTCCCGCGCCGCGACCCGGCGCGGGCGGACGGAATCGTCAGCGGACTCGCGATACCCGTGCGGACCCGGGAACGACCGGTCGCCGTCCTCGAGTTCTTCACGTCCGAGACACGGAGGACGGACGACGACCTGCTGCTCTTCCTGGACGCGATCGGAAGGCAGATCGGGGACTTCGTCGAGCGCTATCGGGCGGAGAGCTCGGTCCGCGCCAGCGAAGACCGCTACCGGAAGATTGTGGAGACGACGAACGAGGGCGTCTGGTGGATAGACCGCGACACGCGCACGGTCTTCGTCAACGAGCGGATGGCCGCGATGATCGGGGCTCGCGCGGAGGACATGCTCGGAAAATCCGTGTACGAGTACCTCGCGCCGGCACAACAGGAGGAGGTCAGCGGCTTCCTGCAGCGCCGGGAGCGCGGAATCAGCGATCAGTTCGACCTGCCCTTCCGGCGCAGCGACGGGTCGACTCTGTGGGCGATCGTCTCGGCATCGCCGCTCCTCGACCCGGAGGGCCGATTCGACGGCTCTCTCGCTATGCTCACTGACATCACGGGCCGGAAACGCGCGGAAGAAGCGGACCGTTTTCTTCTGGACGTGGCCCGGGTCCTCGGATCTTCACTCGATTACCCTTCGATGATGCGGCAGCTCGCCGGCCTCGCCGTCCCTGCGATCGCAGACTGGTGCCAGGTCGAAATAGTCGGCCCGGACGGGGTTCCCGAGCTGCTAGCCATTTCTCACGTCGACCCGGAAAAAGAAGAGCTCGCGCGGCGTATGCGCGACAGATACCCGACACCCCCGGAAGCGACGACAGGTGCGAACGCGGTCGCCCGCACGGGGGTCCCCGAGATCGTCAGCGAGATCCCGGTCGCTCTCTTAACGTTCGCCGCGCAATCCTCCGAGCACCTCGACATGATTCGTTCGCTCGGGCTGGTCTCCTACGTCTGCGTACCGATACTTCTGCGCGACAGGGTCCTCGGTACCGTCGCCTTCGTCAGCGCCGAGTCGAGACGCCGTTATGACAACTCGGACCTCCTGCTCGCCCAACGGGTGGCGGCCCTGGCGGCGACGGCGATCGACAATGCCCGGCTGTACGGAGAAGCTCAGAAGGCCGTCCAGCTCCGTGACGATTTCCTCTCGATCGCAGGCCACGAGCTGAGGACTCCCCTGAGCAGTCTCTCGCTCGACCTCTACCGGCTGCTGCAGAAGTCGCGGACACGCGGAGACCCGGAGCTCACGGGAATCGTTGAAAAGGCCCGCCGGGGATCTGAGCGCCTCTCGCGTCAGATCGATCAACTTCTCGACGTCTCGCGCCTGTCCTCAGGCCGCCTCGCGTTCGAGCCGGAAGAGCTCGACCTGGCGAACCTGACCCGGGACTTTATCGAGCAGCTCGCCGACGAAGCCGCCCTGAAGGGTTCGCGGATGGATCTCCGCGCCGACGGGCCTGTCGTCGGGCTCTGGGACCGGCGCCGGATGGAACAGGTCGTCGGGAATCTCCTCTCAAACGCGATCAAGTACGGCGACGGCCGGCCGATCGAGATCGAAATTCACGCCGAAGGAGAGGACGCCGTCCTGCGGGTTCGCGATCACGGAATCGGGATCGCCTCGGAGGACAAAGGGCGCATCTTCGAACGCTTCGAGAGGGCAGTGTCGGACCGCAACTTCGGTGGTCTCGGCCTCGGCCTGTGGATCGCCACCGAAATCGTGCGCGCCTCCGGGGGAGCACTGGATGTCGACAGCACGCTCGGCGAGGGGTCCACGTTTACCCTGAGGATGCCGCGGGCGCCCGTTACCGGTTAGGAGTCAGGCGGTGCCGCTCATACCGTCCTGCCCGCTCGCGACCGTCGCGATGAGCTCCGAGGGATCCATCGGTTTCGAGGCGTGCACCAGGAAGCCGGCTCGAAGGGCGAAGGGCGCTGACGCGGGCGCGCCGAGCTCTTCGTAATCCGTCCCGGGGTCACTCCCGATCAGAACAATGGATCTCCGATCGGCAGAAGGCGCAGCACGAAGATGCACGAGCCCGTCATCAACCCGGTTTGACAGCGAAGGTTGATCACCGCGGTGACGCCCGAGTTGTTTGACATCTTGAGCGTCCCGCCCTGGTAGGCGTTGACCGCCCGGATACCCCCCGAATCGGACGTGATCGTCCATTGTCCGACCCAGAGATCGTTGCCGCAACCGGTGGTGCTCGTCCCGCCGCATTGATTGAACGTTCCGCCGGGCACATTGACCGCCGCCGCCATCGAAGCAGGAGTGCCGCTCACCGTGCTCACCACGGGAACGATCCCGACCACCTCGAGGAGAATGTTGGTCGGAATTCCGACATTGACCTGAGTCAAAGCGGGGCTCGCGCTCCCCGTGACGGTAGACGTGAAGCCGGTCGTCGCGGCGTGACCCGTGGCGCAGACGATTAGAAAGGCGATGACCAGGACGCTCGCTCTCGTTCTCATTGGCTCCCTCCAGGAAAGTTGAAGGGTATTCGAACACGCCAGGGCAACCAGGACAAGGTAGAGAAGGGGCGGAGACCGATACCGTTTGGCCCCAGGGCCCGAACGTCACACGCAGACGCGGAGAACTGGCTCGGAGCGCGCGTCCGCCCCCATGAGATCGGTTGACATGAGCCCAGAGCCCAAACTAATATCCCCCTCCCCGGGATGGGGAAAGGGAAGGAGGCCGAGTGAAGACGACCAACAAGACGAAGCCGGTCCTCGGCCGGCCGGAGTCGAGCGCGGCGAACTTACCCGAGGCCGTGCGCAAGAACCTCGATTCACGGCTGGCGCGCATTGAAGGGCATGTCCTGGCTATCCGTCGGATGCTCTCGTCGGGAGACGACTGCGACTCCCTGCTCGTCCAGGCATCGGCCGTCCGCTCGGCGTTGAACGGGGTTCTCGTCGGGCTGATGGAGGCGCACCTCGAGGCTTGCGTCGTACCCTGCGCCAAGAGGGGCAAAAGCGATGAGGCCGTGGGCCGTTTTCGGCAGGCGCTCGAGATCGTCTTGAAGAGGTCGTAACGCAAGTGGAGAACACCATCAGCACGAAACTCCTCCACGTCGGCGCGATCGGCTCCGCGATCGCTGCCTCGATCTGCTGCTTCGGGCCTCTCGCCCTGGCGCTGCTCGGCATCGGTGGAGGTGCTCTGCTTTTGAAGTTCACCCCTTATCGGCCGTATTTTCTCGGCGTGGCAGCGTTTTTCCTGAGCGCCACCTTCTATCTCACCTACCGCCGGCCGGCCCCTGAAACCTGCGAGCCTGGTTCGGCCTGCGCGTCTCCGACGAAGCGCAGCGGCCAAAAGATCGCCCTTTGGATCGTAACGGTTATCGTCGCAATCGCCGCCGCGTTCCCGTATCTCTCGGGAATACTTTTCTAACTTGGAGGTCTGTCGTGAAGAAGGCCATTTTTCTGCTCCTTGCAATCGCCGCAGCCTGGCCGCTCTCGGCCGCCACAAGGACCGCGACCTTCGCCGTCAAGGGCTGGACTTGCGGCTCCTGTGCCGCCTCGACCCGGATCGCCCTGAAGAAGCTCGAGGGCGTTGAAAGCGTCAAAACCGACACCGAGAAGATGGAAGCCGCCGTCACCTATGACGACGCCAAGATCGCGCCCGCGAAAATGGTTCAGGCGATCGAGAAGCTCGGCTACAAGGCAACGGTCAAGGCGACGCTGGCCTCCTCCCCCGGTTTCTTCGATTCTGACAAGGGCGCGGCGGTCAACGCACCCCAGTCCCCTGAGCGCGTCAGCTTCTTCGAGGTTCCGCTCGAATGCGGCGCGGCGGCAGACCTGGGCTGCGGCTCGG
Source organism: Acidobacteriota bacterium (assembly GCA_039931865.1). Taxonomy (GTDB): domain Bacteria; phylum Acidobacteriota; class Thermoanaerobaculia; order UBA5066; family Gp7-AA6; genus JALYUA01. Next base: position 24,348 of record JBDTRB010000050.1, read on the forward strand.
CGTCGAGACCCGTGCTCAAAGCGGTCGAAAAGGATTCCAGAGTCCATGAAGCGAAGATCAATCACGCGGGGACAGTGCTCGCCGTCATGTGGAACGACCCCGAGCAAGCTCGCTCCGGCGCCGCGTCCGTCGAGGCTGCCTTCAAGGCGAGGGACCTCGAAACGACCCTCCTCCGAGGTCCGGCGCGGGACAAGGCGCTGAAAGAGTACGGCTCCGGCAGGTGGTATGGAGCAGCGGAGGTAAACCGCCTGAGCGAAAGGGAGGCGCAGGTCATCGCGACGAGACTGGTCAACCGGGCAAAGGCCCGTCTTAACCTTCCTCCGGAGAAGCTCGCGGCGCTGACCAAGGATCTGTCCGGAGGCATCGCCACGATCTTGACCCGAGACAAAGGCGAGGAATGCGCTAGAGACCCGTTCGAAGAGCTGAGCAAGGTCGCGAGCAAGCAGCTGAATCCGCAGCAGCTGGCAGAGCTTCGGAAAGCGGCGGAACAGGGGGCTGGGGCGTTGCCCGGCGAGGTGAAGTGACCCGGCCTTCGGTGTTACCGGTCGACGTTCAGGAGGCCTCCCCCCGCCCCGACGAGAACTGCTCGGCCGCGACGCCGGATGCCGCCAACCTGTGCCCCGCGTCCCAAACCATCGGGTCGAAGGTCGACCTTGTCACGGTCAAGGCACTCGTGAACGGGGACGCGCTTCGGCGCCTGGACGGTAAGACTTACCGCTTTTGTCCGGCGCCCGGCTGCGATGTCGTCTATTTCGACACGGCAGCCAACTCGATCTTCCGAAAAAAGGACCTTACGGTTCGGATCGGTCAGAAGGAGACGCAAGACCCCATCACAGTCTGCTACTGTTTTGATTTCACAGTCGCCGACCTGCGAAGAGACATGACGGTCGGAGGGAAGACAGAGATCCCGGCGATCATCGCAGCCGAAATCAAGGCGGGACACTGCGCGTGCGAGGTCAAGAACCCGCAAGGTTCCTGCTGCCTGGGCAACGTCACCGCGGCGGTGCGATCTCTCTCGCGAAAAAATTGATCACCGTGACAGCGACTTCGATGCCGCAGTCCCCGCCGATTCATGTCGAAAATTCTCCCCTGCGCATCTGTCTGAACTTCCTTACCGTTGACGACGGACAGCGGATCAGGAAGGCGGCTTCCCGGCAGTTTCTTGACCCTGGCACGACCTGAGACATACCTTCTGCACAAGACTCCTCGAACAGCGGCAGGGGCTTCCTATCCTTGCCGCCCTCATGGGGTGGAGTGCCGCTACGACCGTCCGCATGACCAGGCGGTATGGCCACATCTCGGGTGACACCTTGAGCGCCGCCGTTGCCGGTCTCGACAACCTGAAATAGGGCCCGGAATTGACCGTGACTCCCCCGAGAATCACCCCGAGCAGGGTCAGTGACGGGGAGCACGATCTCGCTAAGTGCTTGGCGAGATTGGCTCCTCAGGTAGGATTTGAACCTACAACCCCCCGGTTAACAGCCGGGTGCTCTGCCATTGAGCTACTGAGGAACGGCAGCGGATCGCGAACGTTAGCCGAGGCGGCGGGGGGTGTCAACCGGCCCGCCTGTCACGGCGCCGGGGACCACGACGCCCACGTCACTCGCCAGCGTCCGTTCGACGGCGCGAGACGGGTCTCGAATTGCCAGGAGGAGGACGAGGGCAGCAGGCCCTCCAGTCCCGGGATCTTTCTGGCGCGGCCCGAGAGATCGAGGCGGAACCTGGCGAGCGCGGCGCCTTCGGAACGCTCCACCTTCAGGTCGCGCACGGTGACGTCGAGGCTCTCCCACGCGGCGAAGAACTGCCGGAGCGTCGATTCCAGGTCGGGCTTTCGAGAGCCGTCGGCGGCCTGAAAATCCGCCACGACGAGATCGAGGATGGCGTTCGCGTCGCGATCGCGCGCGGCGCTCGCGAGTTCGTTGACGGTGTCGGTCGCGGGATCTTCTGATTTGTGACATCCCGCTGCGGAGAGAGCGATGCAGAGCGCCGCGAGCACCACCTTTCCCAACGATCGCCCGGCGCTCTCCTGCCCGCCCCGGAAGCGTGAAAAAATCGCGGTCATGAGGGTCCTCCGGATCGCATGCACCGGGATGCTTCCGC